>CAZZYO010000068.1:0-20290 GCA_964658255.1 Candidatus Babeliales bacterium | reverse complement strand
GTCACTTGTATGACAGGGCTACCCAGGTCGCCAAGCAGGCTCTCGACAAGTACCCAAAGAACCGTGCTCTGAAGCTGATGTATGCCACGCAACTTGCGGACAGCGGCAAGCCGGAGGACGGGCTGTCCCTGGCCAAGTCCATGCTGAACAACACGCCCGACGATCGCGAGGTCGACCTGGCCGTGGCCCAGATAGAGACGCACGCGAAAAAGTGGAAGGATGCCAGCGAGGCTCTCGAGAAGGCCGAGCAGCTCTCAACCAAGCAGGATGACAAGCTGTATGTTTACTTTCTACGGGGTGCTTTGGAGGAGCGGCAGAAGCACTTCGACGGCGCGGAAACTGCCTTCAAGAAGGCGCTTGCCATCGATCCGAATAACTCAACCGCGCTGAACTACTACGGTTACATGCTGGCCGACCGCGACGAGCGCCTGCCGGACGCGCTCTCGATGATCCAGAGGGCCGTCAAGCTTGACCCGCAAAATTACGCGTATCTCGACTCGCTGGGCTGGGCCTATTACAAACTGGGCCAGTACGGCCTGGCCGAAGGCAACCTGGTCAAGGCGAGCCAACGCAATGCAACCGACCCGACCGTGCACGATCACCTTGGTGATTTGTACGAGAAGACCGGCCGGCTGAAGCTGGCTGCCTCACAGTGGGAAGAGGCTTTGAAGCAGTATGCGAAGGCTGATCCAGCGGACGCCGAGCCTGGCGAAGGTGGTCGGTTACAAAAGAAGCTCGACTCAGCCCGTGTGCGCCTGGCCAAGGGCGAGACCAGCACGGCGGCACCGGCCAAACAGTAAGGCGTTGTGCGTCCTCGGAACTCTGGTCCTGCATGATCTGTCGGCGCCATCCTCTGACCAGGCCCGCGAGTAGCCTGGGGTCGGAAGGTCAGCATCCCAGGAGTGCCTCGTTGCGCTGTGTCAAGGTCGCGGTATCCTAGGCCAAGCATGAGCGCTCGCCCTCAACCGCTGCTTGCCTGCGCTGTTCCTGCCGATCCCGACTCTCCGCTTGCCGCTCGCGCGCACCCTGAGCCTTCGCACCCTTACCGCTCGCCTTTTGAACGAGACCGCGCCCGCATCATCCACGCGCGCTCGTTCCGCAGGCTGGCCGGCAAGACCCAGGTCTTTACCCACCGGGGCGATGCCGGCTTCTCGGATCACTTTCGCTCCCGTCTCACCCACACCATGGAGGTCGCGCAGATTGCGCGCACCATCGCAGCCACGCTCGGGCTCAACCAGGAGCTGACGGAATCGCTGGCGCTGGTGCATGACATCGGCCATCCACCGTTCGGGCACGCAGGCGAGCGAGCGCTTGACCTTGCCCTGCAGGCGCATGGCCTGCGGTTTGACCACAACCTGCACGCGCTCAGGATCGTCGAGCACTTTGAGCAGCGCTACGCTGGCTTTCGCGGTCTCAATCTCACCTTCGCCGTGCGCGAGGGCATCATCAAGCACTCGCATGACTACACCGCGGCCGAGCACCCGGAGCTAGCTCCCTATCTGCTCGACCAGCAGCCGCCGCTGGAGGCGCAGATCATCGACCTGGCCGATGAGATCGCCTACCTGACGGCCGACCTTGACGATGGGCGCGAGGCCGAGCTGTTGCAGTTGGCCAGCGTGCGCGAGCATGTCAGTCTCTTCGAGCGCTTCTGGAAGCCGATGGCAGCCGAGCACGCGGGTGCTCCGGAGGAGCTGATCTTCAACGAGGCGCTGAAGCGCATGCTGAACGCGCTGGTTGGCGACCTGATCGCGACGACCTGCCTCCGGGTTGAAGAGGTGGGCGTCCGCTCGCTTGTGGATGTGCGCGATACGCCGCACCGGCTGGCCGCATTCTCGCCTGCGATCGAGGCTGATCGGCTGGAGGCGAAGCGCTATTTGTACGCGCATCTCTACAGTTCAGAGACGCTGGAGCGGGATCATGCCATGGCAGATGCCGTGATTCACGACCTGTTCGGTGCCTGGGTCGCGGATCCGGCGCTGCTGCCTGCTACCTATGCCGGGCGCGTGGCCGGCGAGAGCGCGCCAAGGGTGGTTGCTGACTACCTGGCCGGGATGACGGATACGTTCATCCTCGCGCAGCATGCCGAGTGGGAACAGGGCCGGAGGGCGGCTAGCATTTCAACCTCCGCGTCCTGACCGGTGCCGCGCTACTGCACCTTGCCCTGCGGCCTCAAGCGCCCCAACTCCTGCGCACAAGCAATCGCATGGATGGACGCGAGCTTCAAATTATCAAAGGCCGCCCAGACCCAGAACCGACTCGGCAGCGCCTCCGTCGGATCAGCTGAGCGCACCCGCACCAGGACATCATCCTGCCCGGCTGAACTCAGGTTGCTGGGTGGATCGTTGTCCCCGAGAACAACGTCGATGTGCTCGCCACCAAGCGCTGCCTCAAAGTGCTCGACCGAAACGCCGCGCTCAAGCTCGATAGCGATCGACAGTCCGTAGCCATGAAACGCCGGCACCTGCAGCAGCTGGATGCCGGCACGCGTCAGCCGCCCGCCAGAGAGCAGCTCATAGTGGCGGCGGATGCGGGCTTCGGTCGCGGCCAGGTCTACCTTGGCCTGCTCACCGAGCGTTGGCGTTACGTTGAACGCCACCTGGAGGTCGTAAATCTCCTTCGGCATGTTCTGGAAGTTAAGCAGGGTCACTGTCTGCTGGTGCAGCTCGTCGACCGCGGCCCGTCCATGCTCACTCGATGGCTCGAGCGCAGTGGCCCAGACGCTACGCACCGCGCCCAGGTCCTGCAGTCGCGCGACGATCAGGCCGAGGACGGTCGAAGCGATATGCGCGGGCACCAGCGCCGGGGTATGCAGGTCCGGCATGGGCGAGGTGGGGTTGTCGATTGCATCGCGTACCCAGGGCGCAACCACCAGGACGCCGGGCTCGTCCTCGAGCGCGCCGCTGGTGTCAATCACCGAGGCATGCGCCGCCAGCGCTGCCTTCCAGTGCTTGCGCGTGCCCTCGACATCTGCCGCAAAGAAGACGTAGTCCACCCGCCGGAAGGCGTCTGGTTCAATGCGCTGGATGATGGTCAACTCGTCGCCAACAGCCTCGATCTGCCCGAGCGACTCGTCTTCGTCCATCAACAGGAACTCGGCCGTGGTGAAGCTCGACTCGTCAAGCGCCTCACTCAGCTCCTTGCCACGCAGTGTTGCCGCGCCAACTATGGCGATCTTCAACGTCTGTGCCAACCCCTCACCCGTGCTTTCTTGTGCTGCTTGTTCAGGCAGCCGGAGCCACCCGGTTTGACTTGCGCTGCCAGGAGTAGGCCAGGCGCGCGAGTATGCCTGAAAAGGTGTAGATCAATGCGATCGCCGCCAGGATGTACTGCGAGAAAAAAACCAGCGCGTAGAGAAACAATCCGAACAGCACCATCCAGCGAAACCCATGGCGCCGGCCGAGGTTGATCTCCTTGCCGGACCAGAAGCGCCATGTGCTCACCATCAGGAATCCGATGGAACCTACGTAGAGCATCCACAGTGCGGCGACCCAGTGGATGGCAACCGGGATCCCGCTAAAGAAATGCACCACCGCGGCGATTGCTCCGGCTGCGGCCGGGATCGGCATACCAACGAAGTACTTGTGTCCAGGCCGGCCCGGATTCTTCGGCTGCGGCGCAGCGGTTGAATTAAAGCGCGCCAGCCGGGCCGCGCCGCACAGCAGGAACACAAAGCAAAAGAATGCCCCAAACTGCACAAGCTTTTGCCGCAGCGTGGAATCCAGCGTCATGGGCAGCGTGTGAAAGCCCCAGGTGTAGGCGAGCAGGCTGGGCGCCATGCCAAATGTGATCACGTCCGCGAGCGAGTCAAGCTCCTTGCCGAACTCGCTCGTCGTATTGGTCATGCGGGCGATGCGCCCATCGATCGCGTCGAACGGGATGGCGAAGCCGATGGCGAGAGCGGCATAGTTGAAGTGACGCGGCTCAAGCGCCGACCCTTGCAGGCACTGAGTGATGGCATAGTACCCGGCAGCGATGTTGCCGGCGGTGAAGACGGACGGCAGGATGTACATGCCGCGGGCACGGCGCCTTGGGCCCGCACCGCCACCCGTCGCAGACGAAGCCTCGCTCAAGCCGTGATCCCTGGGTGTGGTCTTTCCACCGCCGGCGCGGTACCCTGGCCAACGCCGCCCGGCTCGACCGGCTTCTGCACGGTAGCCAGTACCGAGGACCCACCCTTGACGCGCTCCCCCGGATTGACAAGCACGATAGCGTAGGGTGGCAGCAGGATGTCAGTCCTGGAGCCGAACTTGATCAACCCGACGCGATCCCCACGTTCGAGCCGGTCACCTACCTTGGGACGGAAGACGATCCGTCGCGCCAGCAAGCCCGCAATCTGCTTGAAAATGACGTGGTAGCCCTCATCGGTTTCCAGCACGCAGATGTTCTGCTCGTTCAGGTCCGCGGAGCGGGTGTCCATTGCGTTGAGGTACTTGCCCTTCTTGTATCTCACCTCGGTCACCTTGCCCGCGACAGGGGCGCGGTTCACGTGCACATCAAACACGTTAAGGAAGATGCTGATCGAGATACGCTCGCCATTGCGGGTGTTGATCGGCTTCACGCTGGTAATTTTGCCGTCAGCCGGCGACACGACCAGCCCTGCGCCCTCCGGGATCGCGCGTTGCGGATCGCGGAAGAACCACAGGAAAAACGCTGCCAGCGCAAGAGGGATCAGGGACCAGTACCAGGTCTGCGTCAGCAGGGTCACTGCCACTGCCACTGCGATCAAGCCGATGCCGTAAAGATAGCCGTCACGAACCATAAGGAAGTTCCATTATATCTGCCGGTTGGCGGCGCATGGGCCAGGCACTGACAAGCCCGTAGCAGCCATGGACCGGCCCAAGGCACACGTGTCACCAAAGGCCCCGCATTGTCCCACTATCAGCCTAGGACAGGCCTCGCAACGGCCTGGCAACCAGGTGCCACCTGCAGTCAAAGCGCAAGGCTCATCAGCAAGGCATCCTCGTGCGGGTTCTGGTAGTAGCCTGGCCTTACGCTGTCCTGTGTGAAACCAAGGCGCCTGTACAGGTGAAGAGCTGCGTCATTGGACGCCCGGACCTCCAGCTCGAGCCGCGTCGCACCCTGTTCCCGGCCCCAGACACCCACGGCATGCAGCAGCCGTTCCCCCAGGCGTTGCCCACGCCAGGCCGAGGCGACCACCACCGCTTCCAGGTCGCAGATGCCAGCCACCTGACGCGCCATAGCGAAACCAGCCGGCGAGTGACCAGCCTCGTCGCGGGCGCTCGTGACAAGCACCCAGGCGCCCCTGCTGCCCGGAGCGAGCGCGATCACTTCGAGCATCCTGTGGTATTCGAAGACCGGCCAGTGCGGCGCTGTCGGCTCCTCTGCGGCAATGGCGGCAACGCTCTGGATGTCGCCGACGGTCATGGCGCGGACTCGCCAGTCGCTTATGGGTGCGTTCACGTTGCTTCCACCGGCAGACTCGCAGCCACGCGGTAGAGATCCGAGCGGCGCAGGTAGCGCCCGTCGAGCAGGGCGATATCTGCTGGGGACTGCCCTGCAAGGATCTCCGGCAGCAGCAGGCGCACGGCATCCTGAGCGGTTGGCGCGGGACAGAGGCCAGCGGCCGGTACCAGCGTCGCCACCTTCGCCTCGCAGGCCGCCGGGTGTGCGCCTGCCGTGACACGCTCTTGAACCTCCTCCAGGGTCAGCAGTGATTCCGAGCCAACTTCATCGATTGAGTAGAACTCGCCCCGCCCGGCATCAAGCAGCGCCCACCTCGACCCGCTTCCAGCCGCCAGCACGCGTAGACGAGAGACGGCAAACACCGGGATCGCCAGCGCCTCGGCAAGACCCTTGGCAGCGCTCAAGCCGATCCGTATGCCAGTAAAGCTACCCGGCCCATCGACGACGACGATTCCGGTCAGCGATGAAAGCGCCAGGCCAGCCTCGCGCAGCATCGTGTCAAGCGTCGGCGTGAGCATGGCAGCCGTGGTCCGCCCGGCAAGCTCCGCCTCGGCAAGAAGCTCAGGTGCCCCGTCTACGACTCGCGCCAGTGCAAGCGTTCCCGTCATCCCGCACGTGTCGAGGCTAAGCAGGATCATGCGCGCTCCCTGGCTGCTATCGGTGGCGCTGGCGATGGGCTGGCGCTTACGCTAGGCATCAACGCCATCCAGTTTCCACAGCACCCGCGCAAGTTGCGAGTCATTGTCATACCCTGAAGCGAGGCTGCGCGCGCGCCCCGCTGCGGCGATGGCCTCGCGTTCAGCAGCATGCTCAAGGTAGTAGCGAGCCTTCTCCGCACACTCTTCTATCGTGCTGTAGAACTCGGCTTCCCTGCCCTCTGCAAAGCACTCCAGGTGCCCGGGCGAGCGCAGCGCCAGCAGGAACTGCGCGCAGGCCGTAATCTCGAACGACTTGTGCGCGACGTCCTCTTCGTTCATGCGCGTCACGAAGGCCAGGTTGATCTTCGACTTCCAGATGTTCTCGCGGTAGGCCGCGTCCTTCATCATGCCGCCGACGACATACTTTGCCTGCAGCTCGGGTGACCAGGCCTTCTCCCACCGCGGCCCGGCGACCGAGACGGGCAGGTGAAACTCTTCGGCAAGGCGACGTAAAAACTCCGCCCGGTCTTCGAGCGGCGAGCCGGTGTAGGCGAGCTCGCGGGTACGGTCCGCGTCCGACCAGCCTGCCAGTGGAGGATAGTGCTGCTGCGGATCGTAGGAGAGGGTGATCTTGATAAAGGGGAGTCGCCAGTCCATGTAACGTGACACGTCGACCGTGCGAAACAGGCAGTGCAGGTCGAACAGGCGGAAGACCTTCAAAAACTGCATCCAGCAGCCATCGTTGCGAGGACCGAAGGGATTGTCCTGGAGGTAGCAGACCGTTTTCGCGCCCGAGCGCCTGGCTGCCTGGACCGTGCCCGCGTGGAAGAAAACAGGCTTGTCAAACCAGACCACCTCTGGCTTGTGCTCGGCGATGGCTGCCTGGAGCGCGCGATTGACGGGAGCGATGAAGGGGCCCACCGGGAAGCGGTACTGCAGCGCGTTACCAATGCGCGAGGTGAGCTGAAAAGGGTCGACGTCAAAGGGAATCATCTGCTGGCCGAGGCGCCGGAAGGCCTCGAGGCGATGCAGCGAGGTGTTGCCCGGGCCTAGCGGCGCGACGTAAAGGATGGCGCGCGAGCGGGGAGCGGCTACCATGGGCGAGCTTGTCCTGTCAGCATGCTACGTCCATGATACGAAAGCGCTGCCACCAGCCGGGTACACGAGAGTCATGCGAGCCGCGTACTATGGGCGGCATGGCGAACTCCCTCTCTGACATTGTTGACCTGGATACACTGAAGCACGAGCAAGCCGGGCTGCCTGCCTGGGCCTGGCCGATGATCGGCCTGGGCGCTGGATTGCTGATGGTGGTCGTCGTCTACGGCACCTGCTTCGTCGATCCAGACTGCAACTAAAGGGCTGGCCTGAGGTGGGAGCGCGATGGCAGACGTAGCCTGGCGCGTAGCTCGGTGCCAAGGTAAGGCTTTTTGTCGCGAGACGACAACGTGGCGCGAGCTAGACGCTTTCGAGCGCCTCTGCGAGGTCGGCGAGCAGGTCCGCCTCGTCTTCGATGCCGACCGAGATGCGAAGCATCCCATCGGTGATCCCGAGCCGGTCTCGCGCACCCTGGCCGATCGCAGCATGGGTCATCGTCGCGGGATGCGAGATCAGCGTTTCAACGCCACCGAGCGACTCGGCCAGCGTGCAGACCTTGAGCCGCTGCACCATGCAATTTGCGTTCATGACGGAACCCATTTCGAACGACATCATGCCGCCAAAGCCTGACATCTGCGCCGCGGCAAGGGCGTGCTGAGGGTGCGAGGCGAGACCCGGGTAGAAGACTCGCTCGACCTTGGGATGCTGCGCAAGGAACGCCGCCACTGCCCGCCCGTTCGCATCGTGGGCGCGCATGCGGACAGCAAGCGTCTTGACTCCGCGCAGGACGAGCCAGGCCTCGAAGGGCGAGAGGATGCCGCCAGTACACTTCTGCACAAACGTAAACTTCTCCCGGTGCTCGGGTGTGGTGCCGACCAGTAAGCCTCCGAGACCATCGGAGTGCCCGTTGAGGTACTTGGTAGTCGAGTGCATCACGATGTCCGCTCCGTGCCCAATCGGCTGCTGGAAGTACGGCGACATGAAAGTGTTGTCTATCGACACTTCGCAACCGTGCTGGTGACAGATATCAGCAACCGCACGGATGTTGGTCAGGCGCATGAGGGGATTGCTGGGCGTCTCGATATGCACGAGCCGCGTTTCAGGGCGCAGGGCAACGCGTACCTGCTCCGGGTCGGTGGTATCGACGTAGCTGAACGAGATGCCGTGATGCGCGATGATCTGGTTGAAGAGCCGTGGCGTGCCGCCGTAGACGTCTTCTCCGCAGACCACGTGATCGCCCGCGCGTAGCATGGTCACGAGTGCCGTGATGGCGGCCATGCCACTGGCGAACACGTGCGCGGAGGTGCCACCCTCAAGAGCCGCGAGCGAGGCTTCGAGCGCATCGCGGGTCGGGTTGGAAACGCGCGAGTACTCCCAGCCCTTGTTCTCGCCAAGCGCCTGCTGCGCGTAGGTGGAGGACAGATAAAGCGGCACGTTGACCGCACCGGTCAGCGGGTCAGGCGGCTGCCCGGCATGAACAGCGCGGGTCGAGAAACCGTGGTGCGAGTCAGAGGCAGGCATACCGTCAAGGTATCAGCCGGCCTGCTTCCATTCCTGGTGAATGGACTGCGGATCAAGGAGGGCTCGATCTGCATGCCTCAGAGTAGAGCGGAAGGTTGCTGGATCAGAGGGCCGAGACGGTCATCACACATATCTGCTCCACGTATCTCCGAACGAGGCAACGGAGGAGCCAGGATTACGCCAGGTGCGTTTTGGACAGGATGTCGGTCATCACTGACTGGATCCGCCCGTTGATCATCGCGCACGGCATCAGCATGGGCGCCTCGGTGCAGGCGATCTTCAGCGTGCTCGATGCCTCATCGTAGTTCCACGTGATCGTTACACCGGCCTTCGAGGCCTGGCCGCTCGTTCCATGGATGGGCACACCAAGCTCTTCGCCCTTCTTCAGGAACTCGGCAAAATGCGCACCTGTTACCCCGCTAAAACCCTGCTCTTCACACTGCGCCATCTGTTGTTCCTCTTGAGCTTCGTTTTACTGGTTCCCTGCAGTTGCGAGCGCCGGCGTCGCGGCCTGCTTTTCGCTCTTCGGATAGTAGCCGCTGCGCGTCCGCACGATCAAGCTTCTGCGACTGCCTGGAAGACGGGCATCCACCTTGATGACACGGTAGCCGCCTTGCGCGGCTGGCTTGGTTGAGTGATAGCCGATGGTGTACTGGGACCTGATATCCCGAGCCACTTCTGCCGCGATCTCGTCCACCTCGTTCAGTGACCTGGGGAAATAGGCGATGCCCCCCGTCTCGTTCGAGAGCATTTGCAGCGCACGCTTTGCGCGTCGACCCTCGCGCGCACCCCCATCATCGCCAAAGAGCAGGCCGATTGAATAGACAATGGGCCCCTGCAGATCCTGTACCCGGTGGATGGTCTGCTCGAGCGAGAGTCCGGAGGCATTGTCCTCGCCGTCGGTAATGATCAGCAGCACCTGCTTCGGCCGCTTCGCGCCCTTTGAGAGTTGATCCGCTGAGGCGACGGTCGCGTCATACAACGCTGTACCGCCCTTTGAGTCCAGGTGTGCCAGCCCTTCGCGCAGCTTGCCGATGTCGGAAGTGAAATCCTGGTCGATGAAGGCCTCGTCGGAAAAGTTGACGATGAACGCTTCGTCCTGTGGGTTGGACAGCTTGACGAGGTCAAGCGCCGCGGCGTTGACAGCCCCGCGCTTGGTGCGCATCGAGCCGGAGTTATCGACCAGGATGCCCATCGAGACCGGAATATCCTGGTGCTGGAACGAGGCGATCGATTGCGGCACGCCATCCTCAAAGATGTGCACATCTTCTTTCTTTAAATCGTTGATCAGGTGCCCGCTGTCGTCGAGTACGGTCGCGTTCAGCACGACTTCTTCGACATCCCGGCGAAGGGTGTAGCGGCCCTGCTGCTTTTCGACGTCCGGTGCAGCAGATGCTGCACCAGGTGCGGCCGGGCTCACTGGCTGGTTGTCTGCAGCGTCAGGGGAGCGAATTGGGTCGCGGTCAACGGTCAGCGAGCCAGCCTGGGCAGAGGACACAGGCGCGGCCTGCTGAGCCTTAGGCTCGGCCTGGCCCTGAAATTGAGCTTGGGACTGCCCCTGGTTTGCCGGGGACGCATCGCGGACGGTCGTGCTCTTGACGGTCGTCTGCTGGGCGATAGCGTACGGCGCAAGCTGCCCTGAGGCAAGCAGCAAGCAAGCAACCGAGACGCGGAACCAGGAGGTCAGGGGAGAGACTCCGTTACTGGAGTGGCGCATAGTAGCCATTGCGAGCATGGACGGTAAGCGGGGGCAGCCCGACAGGCGGCACCAGCTTTACCTTCACTTTACGCCACTTGCCATCATGTTTCTCATCGTCGGACCGGTAGCCGAGCACGTACTCGTTGCGCAGCTCGGCTGAAATCTTTGCGGCGATGTCTCCCATATCTGCTGCGTCATCGACCCGGAAGAGCCTCCCGCCGGTGTCCTCGCAAAGGTCATTGAGCAGCAGTGGTCCCAGGCGCTCCTCCATCGTTGGCGCGTACTGGTCGAAGATGCCGATCGAGTAGATCTGGACGTCGGACTCACGGACGACCGCGCGAACCTCGCCCTCGGTGTAACGGCTGCGATTGTCGCCCCCGTCGGACACAATGACCAGCGCCTTGCGCTCATAGCGGGCATTCTTGATCTTGCTCAGGCCAAGGTAGATCGCGTCGAGCAGCGCAGTACGTTTGCCGGGCTTGACCATGGCCAGGCGCGCGTCCACATCGTCAGCCGAAGAGGTAAAGTCCTCGATCACCTCGGGCTTGTCGTTGAAGCCGACGACAAAGAATTCGTCCTGGGGGTTAGCTGTCTTCATAAATTCGATGACCGATTGGCGCGCCCGTTGGAACTTGCCGGACATGCTGCCACTCAGGTCAAGGATGATGCCGATCGAGACCGGCGCGTCTTCGCTCGAGAATGTTTTGATGGATTGCAGCCGATCGTGTTCGTAGAGAAAGAAGTTTTCTTTTTCAAGCCCGGTCACCAGGCGATCAAGCGGGTCGGTCACCGTCAGCGGAATCAGGACCAAATTTACGTTAACCCGGATGCGCTCGTTGCGCCGCGCCGTAAGCGCGTCTTTGCCCTCGACCGTGGGGGGCTCGTTTGACTTCAGCGCCGGTGCCGGCGGCGGGGGCTGTACGTGAATGTGGTTCAAGGGGTCGGCGTCCTGCGCGTGCGCAGCGCTGCATGGGAGCACAATGCTCGGCAACAGCACAAGGAACATGCCAGCCAGGGCAAGCACTAGTCTTTGGCTTCTACCGCTCGCACGGGGGCATGACTTCTCCCACTTAGTGGAAGACGCTGTCGAGGTGTGAACTCTGCATTGCATTTGGAACACCCCACTCCCGCTGCGACGGACAGCCATTGCGCACCACGGATGGTTGCGCCTGTCTACTTTTTGGTTTGCGCCTGCCATGACAACACGCAAGCCCGATAAGTGTTGCCTTCCACGTTACCCTATGCGCACGATTTAGCCCGGGGCATACGGCGAGCTTCCATGTTGGGCTGTTTGCCTGGCAGAAGCAACACGCCAACGTAATCGTTTGGAGGCGATGGAGTTTACCTGCCCACGCGAGCGATTCGGCTACAATCGCCATATATCCCAATCCACGTCAGAGCCAGGCCGGTGCGCCGTCTGTCGTACCGGAGTCGCTCCCCTGCATGGCCCGTATTTATCCATTTCGTGCACTACGCTATAACCCATCGCTGGTCCGGGTGGAGGACTGCGTCACCCAGCCCTACGACAAGATCTCACCTTCCATGCAGCAGGCCTACTATGGCCGCAGCCCCTATAACCTGGTCCGCATCATCCTCGGCTTGCCTGAGCTATTCGATGAGCCGGGCGTCTCGGACGTCTACACCCGCGCCGCGCGTGACTTTCATGACTGGCGCAAAAGCGGTGTGTTGGCGGCTGAAAACGAGCCCTGCATCTTCGCTTACTCGCAACGCTTTACTGTGCCCGGGACGGGGCCTGGTGCCGGACAGGTGGTGGAGCGCAAAGGCCTGATCGCGCTCGGCGAGCTGTACGACTATGAGCAGGGCGTTGTCTTTCGCCATGAGCAGACCCTCACCAAGCCCCGCGCCGACCGGCTCAACCTGCTCCGCGCCACCCGCGCCCACTTCGGGCAGATCTTCATGCTCTACTCTGACCCTGCGCAGACTGTCGAAAAGCTGATCGACACGCAGCACGACGTGCCCGAGATCGAGCTTACCGACGAGTATGACGTGCTGCACCGGGTCTGGAAGGTCTCTGACCCTGCGACGATCAACATGGTCCTGGGCGTGCTCGAAAACAAAAAGCTGATCATCGCGGACGGGCATCACCGCTACGAGACAGCGCTGAAGTACAGCAAGGAGCGCGCTCCCCAGTCAGCCACCTACAGCGAACGCAATGCCGCCGGGCGGCTGCCGCAGCCTGCGTTCCCTGAGGCAGCGGTGATGATGACGCTGGTCAATATGGATGGCGAAGGCTTGACCATTCTCCCCACCCACCGCGTCGTGCACTCGCTCGCGGGCTTTTCTGTCGAAAGCTTTCTTGCAACCGCGGAGCCGTACTTCAAAGCGCAGGCGCTTGAGCCAGGCGCTGACGCCGAAAGCCTGCTCGGCGCACTTGCAGCTGCGGGGCCGCGGAGCCTGGTCGCCGTCACCCGCGGCGCGGCCCATCTGCTCATCCCCCATATTGGGGCGGTCGACGAGGCGCTGGCCGAGATCTCGGAGCGAAAGCGGCAGCTCGACGTCGTGCAGCTACACCAGTTGGTGCTTGAGAAGCTGCTTGCCATCAGCCCCGAGGCGATCCGCGAGCAGGCCAACCTGCGCTATGTGCGCGATGCCGCTGAGGCCATCGGCCAGGTGCGCCGCGGCGATGCAGACGTCGCTTTCCTCACGCACCCGGTGACGCTTGACCAGTTGCGCGAGGTCACCTTTGCGGGTGAGGTGATGCCGCAGAAGTCGACTGACTTTTTCCCGAAGCTGCTGAGCGGCCTCGCGATCTATGCCCTGGACTGAGCTGTTGCCGCGTTGCGGGCAGCAAGCGCGGCAGCTCAGGCAGCAAGCCGCCGGGCTCTGCCTGCTCGCATCCAGCCTTGCCTCGTACGCCCAGCAGCCGCAGCAGCCAGACGCTCCGAAACCAGCCCGCTACGCCGTGCTGATCGACGCCGAGCACGGCGGCTCTGAGACCGGGGCACGTCTGAGCGACCTGCTCCTTGAAAAAGACCTGACCCTGGCTCTTTCCGTCCGGCTGCGATCCATACTTTCGGCGCACGGGATCCTGGTCGTCACCACGCGCGAAGACGACAGCAACCCCGCGCCGGACGCTCGGGCCGGCGCCGCCAACCGGGCCCACCCCGCAGCCTGCCTGCTGCTTCATGCGACGACCAGCGGCACCGGGGTGCACCTGTACACCTCCTCGCTCGCTCCGGCCCGGGCTCCTGGCGCAGGCGCGCTGCAGCCGTGGGCCACCGCGCAGGCCGCCTACCTGACGCAGAGTCTCAAGCTTTCCTCTGACCTGCGCGAAGCGCTCACGCACGCCGCGATCCCGGTCACGCTTGGCAGCGTCTCCATACGACCCATAGACAACATGGCCTGCCCAGCGGTGATCCTTGAGGTGGCGCCGCTCCTGGCGCACAGAGGCACGCCCCCGGCCGCGCTCGGCGATGCGGCTTACGAGACCCGACTGGTCGACGCGCTCGGCGGCGCGCTGGAGCAGTGGCGGGCGGACTGGCGGGCCCAGCCATGAGCGCGCAGCCGCCAGGCAAACGCCTGCCGGGCGCTCGCTTTACGCCTCCTCCTGCCCGCCAGGTCGCAAGCCCTGGCCAGCCTGGACCAGGGTCAGGTCCAGCTCCAAGGCAAGGCACAGGCCCGGGACAACGCGCCGGCCGCCTATCTATTCCGCGATCGCAGCAGTGGATGTTCTGGACGATGCTGCTACTGGTCGTCGCGATGGCCGTCTACCTGATCAGGCTGCGCGAGCGCGCGAGTGACCACTTTGCGCTCGCTGCCCAGCCTCTTCCCCTCACCACCGCCGACACGCACGAGCAGCCGCTGCGGCTCTACCTGGCGAGCGACCTCGATGGCTCTCTCGCGGAGAAACCGCTGCAGTTCCCCCTGCCAACGGACCCGAACGCCCGCGCCCGGGTGGTGCTGGCCAAGCTGCTCGACGAGTATGCCGCGCCCGGCTCGACCCACCCGCTCCACCCCGTCACCACTATCGCCGACCCGGGCAGTGCGGGCGTGGACGAGGTCTACCTGCTCCCTATACCCGGCGTGCCGGCGGGCCGCGGCCAGCTTGCGGTGGTCGACCTCACGACCGCTTTCGTCCGTAACCATCCCTCAGGCATTGAGCCGGAGACGCTGACCCTGCTCTCGATGATCGCCACCCTGCGGGCCAACCTGCCCAGCGTGACCGAGGTCCGCTTCCTGGTCGATGGGCAGCCGCAAGCTACCCTTGCCGGCCACGCCGACCTGAGCCATGCCTATCTCGCGGCAGCGACCCAGATGAATCCCGACGCCGATGGAGCGGCCTCCGCCCAGGCGTTCGGAAGGAGAGCCCGGTGACCGGATCCTCGGCGGCTCCGACCGGCGACGCACCCGTGATTGGCGTCTTTGATTCCGGTGTTGGCGGGCTGACTGTGCTGCGCGCCCTACGCCGGCAGCTTCCAAGTGCCCACTACCTGTACCTCGGTGACACCGCGCGCCTGCCGTACGGCTCCAAGTCGCGCGCCACCATCGCCCGCTACGCTGTTGAGAGCGCGCGGTTCCTGGTCCAGCAGGGTGCCGAGTACCTGGTGATCGCCTGCAACACCGCGAGCGCCCTCGCAATCGACGCCATACGCGACTCCGTAGCCGAGCCAGTGCTTGGCGTGATCGAAACCGGTGCCAACGCGGCGCGTGCCCGCTCCGAAACAGGAGACGTACTCGTGATTGCAACCACTGCTACGGTCGCAAGCCATGCCTATGCGGCCGCCTGTGCCGAGCGCGGTCTGCGCGCGATTGAGAAAGCCTGCCCGCTGCTGGTGCCGCTGGTCGAAGAAGGCTGGACCGAGCACGCGGTCACCCGCGAGGTGCTTGCAATTTACCTGGCCGAGCTTGCCGCAGCCGCAACCCTTGCAGGTCTTGCGCCGGACGCGCTGGTGCTCGGCTGCACGCACTATCCCCTTCTGCTGGGCGCGCTCGAGTCGCTCGCGCCGCGAGGGCTGGCCGTCATTGACTCGGCGGAAGTGACAGCTACGGTTGTCGCGCAGGCGATGTCCGGGTGGATGCCTGCTGGCCTCGCAACCCCGCCAGCAATCCGGTTCTTTGTCACCGATGGCGTCGAGCGATTTCGCGAGCTTGGCAGCCGATTCCTCGGCGAGAAAATTGACGAGGTCACCCTGGTCGACCTGGGCGGGTGAAGCCGGCTGCATCGCCGCACCCACTTCTAGACTCAAATCAAAGAGGAGCCCGCCACACCGCAATGCGCCGTGTCTACATGGATGCCAACGCCACCACGCCTCTGCTGCCTGAGGTCTTCGCGGCTATGCGTCCCTACTTTGTCGAGCAGTTCGGGAACGCCTCGTCGATCCACCAGCATGGCCAGCATGCACGGGCTGCCGTCGAGCGCGCACGCGAGCAGGTCGCCGCACTGATCCAGGCGCGTGAGGCCGAGATTGTCTTTACCAGTGGCGCGACCGAAAGCGATAACCTGGCGCTTTTCGGCATGCTCGGCGCCCAGGAGACGAGCGGCGCGCACCTGATCACAACCGCCATGGAACATCACGCCGTCCTGCACGCAGCCGAGCAGCTTGCCGCCCGCGGAGTTCGCGTGACCTATCTCCCTGTATCGGCGGAGGGCGTCGTTGACCCCGACGATGTGCGCCGGGCGCTACGACCCGAGACGCGACTGATCAGCGTGATGCTTGCCAATAACGAGACTGGCGCTGTGCAGCCCGTGGAAGCGATCGGGCAGATCGCCGCCGAGGCCGATGTGTACTTCCACATCGACGCGGTGCAGGCCGCGGGCAAGCTCGCGATGGATGCACAGACGCTGGGCTGCGACCTGCTCAGCCTTTCGGCTCACAAGATGCACGGGCCCCAGGGGGTGGGCGCCTTGTATGTGCGCCGCGGCACGCGCCTGGCGCCGCTGTTCTACGGCGGCCAGCATGAGCGCCAACGCAGGGCCGGAACAGAAAACGTGCCTGGGCTGGTGGGCTTTGGCGCCGCCGCCCAGATTGCCACGGCTGCCGTCACAGACGGAGCGATGCAGCGAGTGGCAGCGCTCCGGGACCGGCTCGAAGCCGGGCTGCTCGCAGCCGTGGATGAAAGCGGCGTAAATGGCCCGGTAGCCCCAGGCGCTCGCACGCCGAACACGACCAACCTCTGGTTTGACCACCTGGAGGGTGAAGCGCTGGTGATCGCGCTTGATCTGAAGGGACTTGCCGTTTCGGGTGGGTCAGCCTGCGCCTCGGGTGCCACCGAGCCATCGCATGTGCTCACAGCGATGGGACTTGGCGACCATCGTGCTCGCGCAAGCCTGCGGTTTTCGCTAAGCCGTTTGACTACGGAAGAAGACGTGGATTTCGCGCTGGAGCTTGTTCCAGCGGCCGTTGCGCGGCTGCGCCGGCTGAGCCCGGTGTATGCGGTGCGTTAGGGCTGCTGGTTCTTTATGTGTGCAGTACCTAGCAGGAGCTTGCTGACAACGAGTGGTGTCACCGGCGTCTTTGCTTTTCTACTAGCGTTTACTGCCGCGGCCGAGGATTTGTAAGTGACGGGCGTCGCTCTGCGGTCGGCGAGCTTTAGTCCCCGCAGATAAGCTTTAATCCCCGTAAACATACGTCTCCAGGAACGCGTTCCGAAACTTACCCGCAGGATCGTACTCGCGGGCCAGCGCAACAAAGTCGGCCAGCCTGGCGTACTGCGCACGTACCTTGCCTGGGTCGAGCGTGAAAAGCTTCGCCCAGTGCGGCCGCACGGCAAACGGGGCGAGCCTGGCTTCGATCATCGGCAGCAGCGGTCGCACCGCGTTCCAGTCCGGCTTCCAGGTAAAGTGCAATGCCATGGTCGACCGGCCGTAACAAGGGCTCATCCACAGGTGATCCGCGGCGATCGCGCGGAACTCGGTGACAAACAGCAGGGGCGCGATGCGGTCCCGCAGCTCCTCGATGGCGCGGATGGCCGCGTAGCCCTTCTCCCGCGGCACAAAGTACTCGGTCTGCATCTCGGCGCCGCTGCTTGGTACAAAATTCATCTTGAAGTGTGGCAGCCGCTCATACCAGGGGCCCGGCACTCCCATTTGCTCGGTGCAGTTTTCCGCCTCGTG
This sequence comes from Candidatus Babeliales bacterium, assembly GCA_964658255.1. Classification (GTDB taxonomy): domain Bacteria; phylum Acidobacteriota; class Terriglobia; order Terriglobales; family Acidobacteriaceae; genus EB88. The sequence continues at coordinate 2,838 of CAZZYO010000068.1, read as the reverse complement.
GCCAGCCAGTGGATGCAGCTTGCACGTCGACAGGCCTGCACCGTGGAACTCAGACGGCAGGGGCTCGTACGCATGGTCAAGCCGCTGCTTGATCCACACCTGGGTCGCGCGACTATCCTGCCAGTCTGTAAAAAGGCTGACGCTGTAGCCGCTTGCGAAGATGGCTTCAAGGCTATGCTCGAGCACCGAGAATGGCAGGTTCTGATACACGGTCTGCGCGACCTCAAAGCTGGGCTCAACCGCAAGCGTGATGCTGGTCACCACTCCGAGCGCACCCAGCGCGACCACGGCGCCGGCAAACCGTTCACCGAGCGTCTCCCGCGAAAGCGAGACCAGGCTGCCGTCGGCTGTCACAAGCTCCATGGCGCGCACGGCTGTCGAAAGATTTCCATTGCCGCTGCCGGAACCATGCGTAGCCGTCGCGCACGCGCCTACCACGCCAATGTGCGGCAGCGACGCCAGGTTGTGCACTGCGAAACCGCGCTTGTCGATATAGGGCGCCAGCTGCCCGTAGGTGACGCCTGCGCCTACCTTCACCAGGCGCGCCGAGCTGTCGAGCTCGATCGCATCGAAGTGGCGCAGCGAGACCTGCATGCCAGTTGAATCAGCAACGCCATTGAAGGAGTGCCGTGCGCCGAGAGCCTTGAGGTGCGGCGTCGCCCTGACCAGGCGCTGCACCTCGGCCAGGGTGGCCGGGTTCTCGAGACAAGCGGTCGAGTACGTGTAGTTACCAGCCCAGTTGGTGCGCGTAGCCCGGATCGCGACGGCCGAGGACTCCGGCAGCTCTGGGCCGGCCAGCAGCGTAGCAGGGGTTGTTACAACACCAGGCTTGTCCACCATCTCCCTTTCCCACAAAAGACTAGCGCAGAGAGCACGGCAGGCAGGGCTCTACTGGCGTCCCCACCGGTAGACAAGCGAGGACGTGAAGCCAAGGTTGTGCTGCAGCGTGCTGCCGTAGTCAGTCATCAGGTAATTCGGCATAAGCCGCACGGCCAGCGTCGGGCTCAGGTTGTAGTCCACCGCCGCGCCCACACTCAGGTTCAGCGCGTTACCACTCGGCCAGACACCAACGTCGCTTGATGGCACGCCGCGCGTTCCGGTGTCGAAGTTTCCGTGGCCAATCCCGGCCAGCACCTGGGCGTTCCAGCTCCAGCGCTGCGACTGATAAAAGCGGTATTGCGGCCCCGCCATAAAGGTGTACTCCGAGATGCTGGGCGTGTAGACGCGGTCCGCGAAGTCGAGCGCGTTGGCGACGCCATAGTAGCCGCGAAAGTCTCCAGTGACCCCAAGCTTTGGCCGCACCCACTCCGTCGCGCCGACGTTCCAGGCCGACTCGTTGATGTGCTGCAGGGACGCGCCTGGCCGAAAGCGCACGTAGCCGCCGCCTGCGTACACCTCGTACTTATGCGAGTAGGTATCGTGGATGACCGCCTCCTGGCGCATGCGGCGGCGCGTCTGCACCCGGGCCTGCGCCTCGCGCAGGATGCGCGCACGCTCCTGCGGGGTTTGCTGCGGTAGCTCGGTGATGACCGGCTGCTGGGCAGGGGCCGGTTGCTGGGTCTGCCCGGCGGACTGCTGCGCCTGCGCGGCGCTTGCGGGCTGCTGAGCGGGATCAGCAGGCTGTTGCGCCCGCAGGCCAGGCACAAACGCCAGGCCTAGTACACATGCGGCATAGGTCCGCAATCCAGAACAACGACGGTGTTGCATCAAGCGTGAAGCCTCCACTCCGGCAAGCCGGTCAGGGCGAAAACCCCGTGCATTCCTATTAGACCATCAGCGCTCCGGGCTGGGTGCATCGACTGGTTTGCCTCGAGCCAGGCAGCTGCCCCAGGCGATTCAGGCTGCCCATCCGCCGGACGTGGTACATACAAAGAGCAAGTTAGAGCCAAGGAGCACATGCATGCGCAACTTTGTCGGCGGCCTCGTCCTCGGGCTGATCCTTCTCCCAGTCCTTGCGACCCTGTACCTCTACTACGGCCACGTTCCTGTTGCGGTGACTGACCCTGCTTTTCCAAACGAGCAGCAGCTGGTCCAGGTGCCGCTGCATGCGCGCATTGACAAGGAGATGCCGCACAGCAGCCCTGTGGAGCCAAGCCCTGCAAACCTGCTGGCGGGCGCTGTGGTGTACCGGGAGCAGTGCGCATCCTGCCACGGGCTCTACGGGCGAACGTCGAGCTTTGCCGAACACATGTACCCCGAAAGCCCGCAGCTCTGGGCGCCGCACGGCCAGCATGGCGTGGTGGGGGTGTCGGATGATCCGCCGGGCGAGACCTTCTGGAAGGTGAAGAATGGCATTCGGCTCTCCGGCATGCCCGCGTACGCACACGTGCTGAACGCGATACAGATGTGGCAGGTAACGATCCTGCTGGCGAACGCAGACAAGCCGCTGCCCGCCGAAGTGCTCACTCTGCTCAAGCAGCCGCTCATCCCCGTAGCCGAAGCCCCGCACAGCACCCACCCGGAGCAGACGCACCTGCCCGCAAGCGCGCTTGAGAATCCGCCGGCAGAGTGAGCCGCGCGCGTGCCTGGCACACGCTAGTACGCTTGGAACAGATCATCGCATCTCATCGCATCCAAGGGTCCACTCCGGACCCGGGTGGATTGCCACGAGGCCGCCCGTCATCCTACAGAGCGAGCCTGAAGACGGCAGCCTTCGGCGGGGTTGGGCTTCCCTTGCGGCGAGACTTGGCGCTTGCACATTGCGAGGCCGCAGATAGAAACGCCCCACACTTTAAAAAAGTATGGGGCGTGTGGTTCGACCGCTTTGCCGTCATCGCGGTTAGGTCTTGACCCGCACCTTCGGCTCGACCGACAGACCCGGCCGTAGCAGGTGGTCAG
>CAZZYO010000067.1:0-20368 GCA_964658255.1 Candidatus Babeliales bacterium | reverse complement strand
AATCTGACCCTCAAACAGATACTCGATAAGATGTCGGCCATCACGGGCCTGTCTTCGCCAAGCTATCGCGTGCCGAACGGAGTTGCCATGGCGTTTGCTTTCGTCGACGAGTGGGTGACGGGCAGGCTCCTCGGCAAGGAGCCGCGGGCTACGGTAGAGGCGGTGCGCATGGGGCAGAAGAAGATGTTTGCCTCCTCGGCCAAGGCGGAGCGCGAGCTCGGCTTCCAGGTCGTGCCGGTCTACCAGGCGCTGCGCTCAGCCATCGACTGGTTCCGAGCCAACGGGTACGCGCCGCCCTCGGCCAGCGAGAGGCTGGTGCGCGCATGAGGCGGGTAGGTCTGGTGGCAGCCTTGCCGGGTGAACTGGCGCCCCTGGTGCGCGGCTGGGAAAGCCGCGGCGACGTGTTCCTGGGAGACTTTGGGGAGGACCAGGTAAGAGTCTTTGCAGCTTCAGCCGGCATGGGTGCGGCAGCCGCCACACGTGCCCTGGCCCGTGTCACTGCGGCTGCCGAGCAGGAGGGCGGCACGCTTGAGGCGGTTGTCTCCTACGGCTGGGCCGGGGCCATCACCTGCGCGGTCAAACCGCCGCAGGTCCACACGGTGGCCGAGGTGATCGATAGCTGCACCGGCGAGCGGTTCCAAACCGCGGGAGCGGCAGCAGGCAACGCACAGGTGCGCCTGGTGACGCTGGACCACGTGGCGCGCCCGGCAGAAAAGCGCGCCCTGGCCGAGCGATATGGCGCAGTGCTGGTGGACATGGAAGCCGCCGCCGTGGCGCGCCTGGCGCGGGCTCGCAGTATCGAATTTTTCTGCATCAAGGGGATTTCCGATGGATACACTGATGCCCTGCCGGACTTCAACCTGTTTCTGGATGCGCATGGACAGCTGCGCATGCCGGCCTTGATCGCGCAGGCTGTCCTGCATCCGGGCTGGTGGCCCTCGCTGTGGCGGCTGGGCGCGCAGAGCCGGCTGGCCGCGCGTAACCTGGCCATTGCGTTACCCTCGTGCCTGGGGCAGCCAAGATTGGTAAGCTAGGGACGATGACCACGACCGAAGTAGTGCTGCACGCCCCTGCGCCACACCTGCCGCGAAGCATGAAAGCAGCGGTGTACCACGGTGTGGACGATGTGCGCGTGGAGGAAGTTCCTGTGCCGGCGATCGGCGCAGGAGAAGTGCTGCTGCGCGTCGAGGCCTGCGGTGTGTGTGGCACAGACCTGAAGAAGATTCATTCCGGCTCTCACTCAGCTCCACGCATCTTCGGCCATGAGACAGCCGGAACCATCGTGGCGGTCGGGGAGGGTGTCGCCGAATACGCCATTGGAGACCGGGCGATGGTCTTTCACCACAGTCCGTGCGGTGAGTGTTACTACTGCCGCAAGCGGACATTTGCCCAGTGCGAGACCTACAAACGCGTCGGCGTCACCGCTGCCTATGAGCCATCCGGCGGCGGCTTCGCCGAATACGTCCGGGTGATGGACTGGATCGTCGAGCGTGGCATGGTGCGGATCCCGGACGGCATCCCGTTTGAGCAGGCTGCCTTTATCGAGCCGGTCAACACCTGCCTGAAGGCGATCAAGAACCTGGCACTCGCGCCCGACGAGACTGTACTCGTCATCGGCCAGGGGCCGATCGGTATCATCCTGGCAGCGCTCGCGGCGCGCACCGGTGCCAAGGTGCTAACCTCGGATCTCTACCCGGCCCGTCATACAATCGCAGCGGCCTACGGACTCAAGCACCCAATCGATGCGTCCAAGGAAGATGTGGTCGCGCGTGTGCACGAGGAGAGTGAGGGCCGTGGCGCTGATGCTGTCATTCTGGCCGTGGCAGGTGACCCGCTGATCCGCATGGCGATGAACGCCGCGCGCTGCGGTGGGCGTATCCTCTTATTCGCGCAGACGCAGCACGGGGAAGCGGCGATTGATCCCGCAGCGATCTGCATGGATGAAAAGACCCTGGTTGGCAGCTACAGCTCGTCGATCCAGTATCAGGACGAAGGCGCAGCGCTTGTCTTTGCTGGATACGAAAGCGGCTTTGATCTGACGAAGCTGATCTCACACCGCTTCGCGCTCGACAAGGCTGTTGAGGCAATCGAGGTTGCTTCTCACGCCACAGCGGCTTCTATGAAAATATTTATCGAACCGCGTCTTGAGGACAGCCAGGCAGGAAAGTGAGCATGGGCAGGAAAATGCGGGCGGCTGTGCTGTATGGCAAGGAGGACCTGCGTGTCGAGCAGGTCCCCTTGCCGCGCGCTGCGCCGGGCGAGGTGATCGTCCGCGTAGGCGCCGCGCTCACCTGTGGAACCGATTTGAAGGTCTACCGTCGCGGCTACCATGCGCGCATGTTGCGCCCGCCTATCCAGTTTGGGCATGAGCTGGCCGGCACCATCGCGGAGGTGGGTGAGGGCGTCACCAACTTTGAACTGGGTGACCGTATTGTCGCGCTGAACTCTGCCCCGTGTGAGCATTGCTTCTGGTGCGAGCGCGGCCAGCAGAACCTATGCGAAGACATCCTCTTCAACAACGGAGCGTATGCCGACTACCTGCGCGTGCCGGCGCGGATTGTTGCAAGCAACACACTGCACCTGCCCGACCAGTTGCCGCTGGAACACGCCGCCCTGACCGAGCCGCTGGCCTGCGTTATGCGCGGGCTTGAAGAGTGCAGCCCACACGCAGGGGACACAGTCGCTGTCATTGGTGCCGGACCCATTGGCCTATTGTTTGTGCACGCTGCGGCGCTTGCCGGGCTTGAGGTAATCTCGGTCGTGAAACGAGAGGAGCAGATCGAGGCGGCCCTTGCTGTAGGGGCGACCCACGTGGTGCACACGGCTGCTGTCGCCAATCCGATCCTTGCAGTGCGAGAGCTCACGCCCGGGGCGCGCGGCGTTGACATCGCCATAGAAGCTGTGGCGGTGCCGGAAACCTGGCAGTGGGCCGTCGAGATGGTGCGTCGCGGTGGCACCGTAAACTTTTTTGGTGGCCCGCCGGCAGGTACGCGGGTGCGGCTGGATACCAACCTGCTTCACTATGGCGAGCTGACGCTCAAAGCCAGCTTTCATCACACGCCCTCCACCGTGCGCGCCGCTTTCACGCTGCTCACCAGCGGACGCTTCCTCAGCGAACGCTTTATCACCGGTCACGCCCCCTTGTCCGAGGTTGGCGAGGTTTACGAGCGGATGCTTGGCAATCGACTGATTGCCTCTGATCTACCTCGCAGCATCGATATCAAGACGGCCATCATCCCTTGAGTATGCTTTCCGCCTCGTCTCAGCAGGATGTGCTCGCGCAGGGCTGGGCTACGCTGCCAGCCGAGTACCATATGCCTGCCACGGCGCCGACCCTGGTCGAAGCACAGGCCTGGTGCCAGCGGCTGTCCGAGTCGCACTACGAGAACTTTCACGTCGCGAGCTGGTTTCTACCCATGCGCCTCCGTCCTCACTTCCATTCCATCTATGCGTATTGCCGCGTCTCGGATGACCTGGGCGACGAGACGGGTGACCGGGAGCAATCGCTCGCGCTGCTCGACTTCTGGGGCGAGCAGCTTGATGCCTGCTACCGCGGGGAGGCGCGGCACCCGGTCTTTGTAGCATTGGCTGCTACGATTGCCGCCTGTGCAATCCCAAAGGAGCCATTCGCGGATTTACTGGTCGCGTTTCGCCAGGACCAGACGGTGACGCGCTTCGAGACGATTGATGGCGTGCTCGCGTACTGCGGCTACTCGGCCAACCCGGTTGGACGCCTGGTCCTCTATGCTGCGGGCTATCGGGATGCAGAGCGGTTCCGCCTGTCTGACCAGACCTGCTCCGCCTTGCAGTTGGCCAACTTCTGGCAGGACGTCGCTTCCGACTATCATCAGCGGGGACGGATCTATTTTCCCCGGGCAGACATGGCACGCTTCAAGGTCACCGAATCCATGATTGCAGCGCCCCGGGCGACGGATCAGTTTCGCGCCCTGATGGAGTATGAGGTTGGCTACACGCGCATCATGTTTCGCAACGGGCTCCCGCTCATCGACATGGTCGATCGCGAGCTCGCCATCGATCTCGACCTGTTCTCGCGTGGCGGTCTGGAGATCCTTCGCGCTATCGAGCACGTTGATTATGATGTGCTGCGCGCGCGTCCGTCGCTCTCGAAAGCACGCAAAGCGGCACTGCTGATGCGTGCCGTTGTAGGCAAGCTGCTCGGTGTGCGAGGCAGCTCGCGATTCGCATGAGTACGCCCACACTCACGTACGCTCCCGCTTACGGAGCTCGATCGCTTGCGGACGCCTACAGCACCTGCCGCGGCATTGCTCGTCGAGAAGCAAAGAACTTCTATTACGCTTTCCTCGCCTTGCCCGCGGCAAAGCGTGATGCCATTTGCGCCGTCTACGCGTTTATGCGCAAGGCCGATGATCTTGCCGATGACGAGTCGCAACCCCTCGACACGCGCCTGGCCCAGATGCAGGTGTGGAATGCGCAGTGGCACGAAGCGCTCGCGCAGGGTCACTCGTCGGATCCGGTATTTGTTGCGCTCGATGATGCACGGCGCCGCTTCTGTATTCCTCTCTCGCTGCTTGAGCAACTCGTAGAGGGGACAACGATGGACCTGGTGCCTGCAGGTTCCCCGTCAACAAAGAGAGCGCTCGAAACTTACGAGACCTTTGCCAATTTGTATCGCTACTGTTACCTGGTTGCGTCTGTTGTCGGCCTCGTATGTATCCGCATCTTCGGCTACCGTGACCCGCGCGCCGAGCAGTTGGCCGAGGAGCTTGGCGTTGCCTTTCAACTGACGAATATCGTGCGCGATGTGCGCGAGGATGCCGAACGAGGACGCATCTATCTTCCACTTGAAGACCTAAGGACGCATCAGCTCACGCCTGAAACAATCGCTCGCGAAGCAAGCGGTAACGCGGCGGTCTTGTCAGAGCAAATGCGCAGCCTACTCGCCTTTGAGAGCGCACGCGCGGAACAGTTTTATCTCTCGGGCAAATCCCTGCTGCCGCTTATCGATGCTGAGAGCCGCCCTGCGCTTTGGGTGCTCATCACGATCTACCATCGTCTACTGCGGCGGATCGTGAGCGCGCGCTATGACGTGTTTACCTCGCGCATGCGCGTGCCAACGTATGAGAAGGTAGCCATCCTTGGCATAGGTTTGTGCCGCTTACTCGGGGCGCGCAGCGCTGCCAGCCTGCGAGCTCGAGCCCGATGATTAGCAACAGCATGGGACCAGAACTCACGACTCGTGACCATGTAACAGCGACGGTTACTATTATTGGAGGCGGACTTGCCGGGCTGGCTGCAGGATGCGCGCTGGCCGAGGCCGGCCAGCGCGTGCGGGTGCTTGAGCGACGACCCTACGTAGGCGGTCGTGCGTCATCCTACCCGCACCCCGGAACAGGCGAGGTAATCGACAACTGCCAGCATATCCTGCTCGGCTGCTGCACGAACCTGATCGATCTCTACAAACGCCTCGGGATAAAAAAACAGATCTCGTGGCATCCCGATTTCACCTATATTGAGCCTGGTGGAAGACGCAGCGTGCTTGCGCCTTCATGGCTGCCTGCGCCCTTGCACTCCACGCTGTCTTTTTTGCGGATGCATGCGTTTTCATTGGCCGACAAGCTCGCCATAGCGCGCGGCCTTTCACAGTTCATCGGCGGTATCCCTGCCGATACAGGCGAAGACTTCGCCGCCTGGTGCGCGCGATACAAGCAGACCAGGCGCGCAATCGACCGGTTCTGGCGTCCGATCCTTGCAAGCGCCTTGAATGACGATCTCGATCGCATCTCTGTGCCTTATGCAGCCAAGGTGATCCGCGACTCGTTTCTCAAGTCACCGGCGGCGGCGTTCATGGGCATCCCGCAGCTGCCGCTATCGGAGTTGTACGGTCACGCTGTTGACTACATTCGTGCCCGTGGCGGTGACGTATTTCTGCGGACCAGTGTAGACGCGATCGACCCGCTCAGTGGTGGGTGGTGCGTACGCGCCGGCGACCAGGCGTATGCCAGCGACGCCATCGTGACTGCATTGTCGTTTGATGGCATGCAGAAGCTGCTGCCAGTGCTTCCGCAAAATGACGCTGCAGCGAACCTTTCTGCGAAGCTTGCCACCTTCGAGCATTCGCCCATCACAAGCGTGCACCTGTGGTTTGATCGAGAGATTACCGAGCTCTCGAAGGCCGTGCTGCTCGACGCTACCTTCGAGTGGATGTACCAGGTTTCTAAATTGCAGCCGGCGCGTCACACCGGCAATAACAGCTATCTTGAACTCATCGTGAGTAACTCCAAGGCTCTGGTGCAGATGCAGCGACAGGAAATCATCGACCTGGCGCTGAAAGAACTGCCAGTGTACTTCCCGCGCGTTAAGGAAGCAAAGCTGATCAAGGCTGCGGTGGTCAAAGAAGTACGCGCCACGTTCTGCGTTCCTCCCGGCCATGATGCGGCGCGGCCCGGTGCTGCTTCTCCGTGGCCGGGCGTGTACCTGGCTGGTGATTGGACTGCGACCGGCTGGCCGGCAACGATGGAAGGCGCGGTACGCAGCGGCTACCTGGCCGCTGAAGCGTGCCTGAAGGAACGTGGCCAGGATGCGGGCTTTCTAGTAGACGATCTGCCGCCAACAGGTTTCATGCGGCTGTTCAGCAGGTAAATGGAGCCTATGCAGCAACAATCGATTGAGAATTACGGCGTGATCGGCAACATGCGCTCAGCAGCCCTGGTAAGTATTCAGGGTGCGATCGACTTCTTCTGTTTTCCGGAATTTGACTCGCCATCCATCTTCGCAGCGCTGCTTGACGAGACCAAGGGTGGTTGTTTCCGCATCGATCCGCAGATGGCAAAGCCGCGCATCAAGCAGCTCTACCTGCCCGATACAAACATCCTGCTGACGCGTTTTCTCGCCGAAGAAGGCGTGGTCGAGATCACAGATTTTATGCCGGTGCTTGAGGCGGACGAGTCTCCTGCATACGCACACCGCATCATCCGCATGGTTCGTGTCATCCGTGGCGAGCTTCGCTTCAAGTTACGCTGCGCGCCGCGCTTTGACTACGCACGTGGCGAGCACACGGTGGAGAAGCGAGGCAGCTGTATCCGCTTTGTACCAAAGACCGACGCCAACCCGATGGAGCTGCACGCGTTGGTCCCTCTGCAGGCCGACGGGCTCGACGCAGTAGCGGAGTTTACTCTTTCCGCCGGCGGGACTGCATCGTTTGCTTTCGGCGCTGCAGAGGAGGAGGAGGGCGCACACGCCTGCTTGCTCGACCCTGCCTCGATCGACCACGTGTTCGAGGCAACAACCAGGTTCTGGCGTGACTGGATGCAGCAGTCTACCTACCAGGGAAGGTGGCGCGAGATGGTGAACCGCTCCGCGCTTGCGCTCAAGTTGCTCACCAGCCGAGAGCACGGTTCTCTGCTCGCCGCTGCCACCTTCGGACTGCCAGAAGAAGCTGGTGGCAGCCGCAACTGGGACTACCGTTACACCTGGCTGCGTGACTCTTCCTTCACGATCTACGCCTTTATGCGGCTGGGCTTTACCGGCGAGGCGCGGCAGTTTACACATTGGCTGCGCGACCGCTTTACCGAGAGCAGCAAGAACGATGAGAAGCTGCGCAGTGACGCAGGACCTATCCAGGTCATCTATCGCCTCGATGGATCGAGCGAGCTGCCGGAGCAGACTCTCGACCATCTCGCCGGATTCCTGGATTCGCGGCCCGTGCGCATCGGCAATGGCGCCGCCGGTCAGTTGCAGCTTGACATCTATGGCGAGTTGATGGACGCCGTCTATCTCTCAAACAAGTACGCCAACGGCATCTCAACCGACGGCTGGCGTAGGCTTACGGCCGTACTTGAGTGGCTCGGCCATAACTGGCAGCGCGAGGACGAAGGGATATGGGAGGTGCGCAGCGGGCGCCAGCACTTTCTGCATTCGCGGTTGATGTGCTGGGTCGCCTTTGATCGCGCCATTCGCCTGGCGCAGAAGCGCTCACTCGTGGCACCTCTCCATGAGTGGTACCAGACCCGCGATAACATTCATGAAGATATCCTGGATAACTTCTGGAGTGAAAAGCTGCAATCGTTTGTGCAGACCAAAGGCTCGGAGACACTGGATGCGGCCACCTTGCTGATGCCGCTGCTGCGCTTTATCTCGCCGACGGATCCGCGCTGGCTCTCGACCATGGCTGCCATTGAGGGTAACCTTACCGAGGACGCGCTTGTCTATCGCTACAGCAGCGGTGGAGACGGCCTGGAAGGCGGTGAGGGCGCGTTCATTGCCTGCTCCTTCTGGCGCATCGAGTGCCTGGCACGGCAGGGTGAGGTGGAAAAGGCGCGGCTGCTCTTTGACAAGATGCTGGGCTATGCCAACCACCTCGGGCTGTATGCCGAGGAGCTAGGCAGTAGCGGCGAGCAACTGGGCAATTATCCCCAGGCGCTCACACATCTCGCCCTTATCAGCGCTGCCACATACCTTGATCGCAAGCTGTCAAACCATGGCGGTGAGACCTGGGAGTAAGCACTATCGTGCGAGCAGGCCGACGCCAAGGCAAACAAAGATGGCTGCCATCCAGCGTTTGCGGTCAACATTCTCATGCAGAAAAAACCTGGCAGCGACTGCATTGGTGACAAAGGTGAGGGAAGCGGAAGCTGGGGCGATCAGGCTCACCTCGGCCCGGCTGAGTGCATAAAGCAGCGAGAAAAAGCTGCAAGCCATCGCACTGACTCCTGCTAGAAAGCGAAGGCTGGTCAGCACGGCCCGGATCGCGCCAGGGAGCCCAGAGTGCGCGCGAATTGCGTCCAGGTCGCCGATGCGTCGCATGGCGGAGGCGATCAGCAGATCGCCGGCTGTTGCAAAGGTGACGATGGCCGCGATCATGCCTGCTACGGCCAGGCCTGTGTTTGCCGGATTGCCGCTCACAGTTCCCGCCCTTGCTGCGGAGCAGCACTCAGTTCGCTGAGGCTGGCTGTGGCAGGCGTTGGACTCTCCGTATACGACTCCCCATTCGCGACGAAGCCGACACCGATTGTGATAAGCAGGATGCCCACCCAGCGTGACGCAGAGATCTGCTCATGCAGCCAGAAGCGTGAGAGCAGTGCAATGACCACGTTGCCGATGGAAGTAGTAGGGAGCACATAGGTGAGGTCGGCCCAGGACAACGCCGTGAGATAGGAAGCGAAGAAGCCGATCAACAGGGTGATGCCCAGAGCCACGTAGGGCGTCGTGACGGCATGGACCAGCCCGGAAGGATGCGCGAGCGAGACCGGCCCGAGGCGCTTCATTCCGATGGCAAGCAGCGTGTCGCCAAGCGGCGCTGTCGTCGCGACGATCGCGAGGATGAGATATCGCCGCGGCGTCATCGTGGACTTCGTCATGATGTGCTGGCAGAGCGAGGCAGCGCGGACGTTGGCCCGAGTCCGCGCCTGTGCAAAGTTGCTAGGCTCCGGCGCCTACCGCGGTTGCGGCCTCGCGTGCCTTTAGGCTTTTACTTGCCTTTACCATCTTGTTGCGCTCAGAGCGCAGCTTGAGGAAGGACCTGGCTTCAACGTAAAGCCGCGGGACATCGCGGTTGACAACAGCCTTCCACACGACGCGGAATGCGGCCTTGGGGCGGAAGTAGTATTCGTCATAAAAACGATGCACCATTTCGAGCACATACTCGGTGGGCAACCCTGGGTACTCGATGTGAGCGAGCTGGTGGCCGCCCTCGTCTACCATCTTGCTCTCATTGGTGATGTAGCCATGCTGCTTGGCAAAGTCATAGAACTCGGTGCCTGGGAACGCATGGGCGATCGAGACCTGGATTGTTTCCACATCCAGCGACTTGGCAAAGTTGATCGTGTTACGGATGGACGCTTCTGTTTCGCCTGGCAGTCCAAGGATGAAGTCGCCATGAACCACGAGGCCAAGCTTGTTGCAGTCACGCGTGAAATCCCGCGCCCGTTCAACGCTGGCACCCTTCTTGATGTTCTTCAGGATCTGCGGGTCGCCTGACTCATAGCCGACGATCAGTAGACGGCAGCCGGCTTCCTTCATTGCCTTCAACGTGTCAAAGCTGGTTGTGACGCGCGAGGTGCAGGACCAGGTGAGACCAAGCGGCTTCAGCTTTTCGCACAACTCGATAGTCCGCGGCCCGTTGATATTGAAGGTGTCATCGTCAAAGAAAAACTCCTTCACCTCAGGGAACAACTTCTTCGCGTGCGCCATTTCCGCGGCGACATCGTCGGTTGAGCGCTTGCGCCAGGCATGGCCTGAGAGTGTCTGCGGCCAAAGGCAGAAGGTGCACTGCGCCGGACAGCCGCGGGTGGAATAAAGCGCCACATATGGGTGCAACAGAAACGGCACGTTGTACTTGGTGACATCGAGATCGCGCTTGTAGATGTCGGTAACCCACGGCATGTCGGGCTTGTCGAGCTTCTCTACCTGAGGGCGGTCCGGGTTATGCACGATGGTGCCATGGGCGCCGCGGTAGCTGATGCCCAGGATCTCTTCAAGCGGCTTGCCGTGGGCATACTCAACGACAGAAAAGTCAAACTCACGCCGGCAGATGAAATCGATTGCGGCGCACTCGTCGAGCGCTTTGTCCGTGTCGGTTGTCACCGGCGGTCCGACGAAGGTGATCTTGATATGTGGATGTGCCGCTTTGACTGCTTCGGCTGCGCGCTGGTCTCCGCTCCACCCGATCGTCGAGGTAAAGAGCACGAGGAACTCGTAGTCCTTTAAGATTTCGATGACTTCGGTCCAGGAGACGTGGTGGGGATTTGCATCGAGCAGACGCGAGCCTTCGATCAGACCGGCCGGGTAAGCCAGCCACACCGGGTACCAGTAGGATTCAATCTCGCGCGTGGCAGGCCAGCGCGAGCTGGCGCCACCATCGAAGTTCTCAAAAGAGGGCGGGTTCAACAGCAGTGTTTTTAGCGGCATATCCACCTGTAAGTTTACCACCTGCATCTTTCACCAGGCCGCTGATCTGCACGCATGAGGGTGCAAAGGGCAGCTTAGCGTGCGCCTCGATTGACCCAGGCGCTCAGCTGGCGGGTCGAACGCAACAGCGAAAGCTCGCCTTTGAGGAGTGAATATCGCGCGTCGAGCACATCACTCAAGCGTGCGCGTTCAGCTATGCGTGCCTCCATCTCCTCGCGCGGAGTTAGTGGCAGGGCACCGGGAGCCGTGGGTGCACTCTGTGTCTGCAGCACGACAGCCTGAAGTTGCTGCTGCGAGAGCTGCCACTGCAGCTCGGCAACATGAGCCTGCGCGCGCAGGGTGACCAGCGACTGATCAAGCTGGAGCACCTGCTCGTCAGCCTGCTCGCGAGCCTGCTCGGCATCGAGCGCTGAACGCACCGCGTCTACAGACGAGCCACGCGCATGGGCCGCTCGTACCGGGTCAAACAGAGGCCATGAGACCTGCACGCCCACGCTGAAGTTATTCGCCTGCAGCTTGGTCTTGTAGTAGTTGTTGTAGTTGTTCACGTTGGTGTCGAACAGCTGGTAGTTGAAACCGAAGCCTATCTGGGGACGGTAGTTCTGTCGTTGATCTCCGTGCGCCAGATAACGCCGGCTCACCGCGTTGCTTGCACTTGCGTCCACGCTGGCCAGGATGCGACGGTTGGCGCGGATCGCATCTGCGGGCGCCGAGGGAATGCTTGCAGGGTCGGTCCGCATGGTGTCTCCAAAGAGACCGGTCTGGTTCGCGAGGCGCTCGCGCAGGAGCGTGGCCTGCGACTCAAGATCGATCCGGCGCAGGTCTGCCTGTGCCGCCACGAGCTCGGCGCGTGTGGCGACAATCTGGCTCTCGACGCCAGCATTTAGACGGTCCTGCTCAATGGTGAGAAGCTTCTCTGCGTAGCTTTTCTGCTCATCGAGTGCAGCCAGCTGCTGGGTCACGGTGCTTAGCTGGGCATAGTCAAGGGCGGTGTCAAGCTCGGCCTGCTCGAGCGCATCCTCAAGGCGCAGCGTCGCCGTATGAAGCGCCGCACGCGCCGAGCGGATGTAGTCCGGCTGCGAAAAGGAGACGACCAGCGACTGCACCTGTGCATTGAAGATCGTCGGCTGGCCGACAGGAAAGCCGTAGGAGTAGCCGGCTGAGGAGCCGACCACAAGCGAAGGAAGATAGACATCGCGGGTCTCGGACACGCTGGCCTGCGCGCGCAGCACATCGGCCTGTGCCTGCCGCACCGCCGTGCTGTTGCGCCGGGCCAGGTCAACTACGGTGTAGAGGGAGACCTGTGCACTGGCCCCTGCCGCCAACCCGCACAAACCGAGGACAGCGAGCAAGCAACTGGATCGGCGCATGATTGCGCGCATCAAGGCACAACATCCACAAGTGCGCCATCGACAAGCGGCTGCGCGGTGGTGCTGCCAAGCGCCACGACATCGCCGGCTGAAGCCCCGGAGTCGATCTGGATCTGGGTAAGGTTCAGGTTGCCCGCGGTCACGCGCGTGCGTTTTAGCTTGCCGCGCACGACCCGGTAAATGTACGACAATCCATTCTCGGTGTGCAGCGCCTCGCGCGGAACGTACAGAGCATCGGCAACATTCGCTGTCGTCACGTTGACGCTCACGTTGGTATTCGGCAGCAGGTCGCCGTTCGCGTCATCAATGGTGCAATACACCTCGCCCACGTTGCGCGTGGTATAGGTGACCACGGTCGCAGGCAGGCGTGCGATATGACCATGCCACTCAAAATCGGGCCTCGCAACCCAGGTGATGGTGACCGGCTGCCCTACAGAGAGTTTCCCGATATCCGGCTCATCAAAATACGCCAGCACCTGCATCTTTGACAGGTCAGCCATTTGCAAAAGCCGGTCGCCCTGTTGCACATACTCGGTGAGCGCAGCAGAGAGGGAGTAGACCGTGCCGTCAAACGGCGCGCGGACATTCGCATTTGCGACTACCTCTTGCGCGGCAGCCACCAGCGCCTGCGCCTCGGCTACGGTCGAGCGCGCTCGTCCCACGTCACCCGCGTCATAACGATCAGTCCTGCGCTGATTCAACAGTTGCAGTGCTGCCTGGTCGGTAGTGAGCCGAGCCTGGGCAGCAGCTACCTCGCTTGGCGAAGCAGCGCCACCGGCTGCTAACTTTTCAAGGGTTGCCAGGCTTTGCCGGGCCTGATCCAGCTCGGCTTGCTGCCGTTCCAGATCGCCACCAAGCGTGAGGCGCTCCTCCTGCGTGCCGCCGCGATGAACGGCATCGGCAGTGGTACGCGCTGCCTCCAGGCTCGCGAGCGCAGTCTGCAGTCGCGCGCGCGCATCCGCGTCATCAATGGTCAGCAGCAGTTTGCCCTTGGGTACCCGGTCTCCTTCATGGATGGAGAGCGTGCGGACAAGCCCGGCAAACGGCGCATGCGCCTCGTAGTTCGCCGTAGGCTGCACGCGACCGTTGGTAGACAGTGTGCTCTTCAGGCTGCCTCGCGTTACGGTATACACGCGCACCGGCAGCGCACTCCGCGTGAGCCTGCGGGTTACCGAGAAAACGACGACAACGAGTAAAGCGCTCGCAATCCAGATCCAAAGAGTGTGACTGCGTTTTGTCTGAAGGATCGCCATCTAAACCGCTCTTGAGTATATAGGAGCGAAAATGAGGACTGGCTGAGCCAGCCGCCGCTTTGCGCTTCTACACATAGAGGGGCGCAATGCGCGCCACGCTTCTTTTTCAAGCCCGACGCGCCATGGCGATTTATTTTGCCCGCTGCTTCAACATCGGCTCTGCCGGCGCGCCGAAGCTGCCGCCCATCCCGGCCAGGTCGTTTGCGGACATGTGCCCCTTGAGGTGGATAAAGCTCAGCTCCTTCGGTTCCGCATCGATGATCACCATCTCGCTCATACCGCCCTCTTCGTCTGTCTTGACGCAGATGTCGGTAGTTTCGGTCGCGCTCTTCTCTTTGACCAGGTGGCTCCAGCCTTTGCCATCAAGCCGCTTGCGAATTTGCTCCACATCCTCCATGCGGTAGGCGCCTGGCAAGGCATACTCGTAGTCGCGCACCAGCACCGAGTCCATCTTCTTCATCAGGCCTTTCGCGGAAGCGTCCTTCCCACCGATCATCCCGCTTGCCAGGCCAAGCATGGTCTTGTCCAGCGTGACTTCATTGGCTTCCTTGGCGCCCTGCGCAAATTTGTCCACGCCAAAGAGCACGTCATCAGCCTGGAGATCGTCCGGTGCCGGCCTGGCGAGCGCGCGGGCAGGGAAGAGCAGCGCCAGGGTAAGGAGAGCGCAGAAGGGATACCGGAGGGCCAAGCGTGTCTGCCGGAGTGTTTGAGGATTGCGGTTCTGCATGGTGTCATTTCCTTTCAGTCGGTGGAGGATCAGGAGTGGGAGGGTCGCGACTTCTCAAAGCCTGGCGAACCCTTGCGGAGGTGCTCCCCGGCACGGAGCAGGGTGGCCTGGGTGATGCGCATGGCGAGCGCAAACTGTTGCGAAGTCCGAGCTGTTTCGGCTGCCCGGCGATGCGCCTGCCGCTGCTGCACGGCTGGGAGAAGGAGCACAAGCAGCATGGCAGCAATTGCCCACGTAAATGGTCGTTCGACGACAGGCCGGCGCGCGTTGACTCGGAGCATGACCTTGTCTGCAAAGCCTGCTGGCGCGTGGACTCGGCGCAGGCCCGCGGTAAGCTCCTGCTCGAGTGTGTCGGGCTGGCGACCCTGGTTCAAGCCTTGCTGGTGATCAGGCACGGACATACTCCTTGAGGGCAGTGGCAGCCTTGCGGCGCAGAAGAGCGAGCGCCCGCTGCAGGTTGCTCTTGACCGTGTTCACCGGCTGGCCGAGCAGCGCGGCAATTTCAGACGGGCTCTGTTCCTCCTGGTAACGAAGCACCACGGCTGTGCGCAGGGCGATCGGCAGGCTCTCCAGCACTTGAGCCAAACGCACCTCCAGCCCGGCGGTCATGCGGGGGGCAGTGGTACTGCGCCAGCCGGCAAGGAGGCCTTGCAGTTCGGCTTCCTCCCATGGCTCGGCCCGGTGCTCGGACGCTGCCTCCGGTCGCAGATGCCGTCGCCTGCGCGCGTCAGATGCCCGGTGCACCGCTACCCGGCGCAGCCAGGAAACCAGGTGCTCCTCAGAATCGATGCGCGCGAGCCTTCCATGCAGCTCGACAAATACATCCTGTGCCACCTCTTCGGCTGTGGATGGGTCGAGCAGCAGCCGTAGAGCGATCGAATAGACCATCGACTGGTGCTTTACGACTACCGCGCGAAACTGATCCTGGGTAAGCTGCATGCCTTGGCTCACCCTGCTATACGCAAACGGACTGGCAATCGCATGCAAATCTTTCGGCTACCTGAAAAAAGTCTGCCGGACAGCAGTCTTAAGCGGCGAGTACGAGGCAAGAGCCGGTGTATCGAGGCGGTAAACTAAGGCAATGGCATTGAGCGAAAGCTATACGGACGAACACGCCCAGGCTGGGCTTGCGACTGATTTCCCTGAGATCGAGACCTGGCAGAACCAGTTCCAGGGATACGAGATCGTCATCGACGACCCGGAGTTTACCTCCGTGTGCCCCAAGACCGGCCTGCCCGACTTCGGCGTCATCACGCTGCGGTACATGCCTCGAGCCACCTGCCTCGAGCTGAAGAGCTACAAGGAGTACCTGTTCTGCTACCGCAACCTCGGCATCTTCCAGGAGAACGTGGTCAACCAGGTGCTCGAAGACGTGGTGAAGGCATGCAAGCCGGTATGGGCCGAGGTGAAGGGTGACTTCAGGCCTCGCGGCGGCATCTCGACGACCGTGGTCGCACGCTGGCCGCGTCCAGCGACCCAGGACTAGTTGTCTCTACGACTATGGCTCGCGGCGGGGGAGTGGGCCCTGTCTGCGGCGTGGATTGTCCGCGCCGGCTTGGCGCTCGCCCACGTGCACGAAATCCCTGATCTTTGCAGCGCCCGGTTTGCTGATCCTCCACCGCCAGGCGACGGCGCGGGAGCCGCTGAGCTCCCCTGGCTCGCAGTCATCGTGCCGGCGCTCAACGAAGAAGCCGCAATCGGTGCGTGCCTTTGTTCGCTGCTCGCAAGCCAGGGCGTACGGCTCGAAATTGTCGCCGTCGATGATCGTTCGACAGACCGGACCGGGGCGATTATGGATCAGCTTGCGCTGCAGCATGCCTCCGAGCATGGGCCGGAGCACGGTCTCGGGCACGGGCGTAGCGCGCAGCGGCACACCCTGCGCGTGCTCCATGTAGCCGAGCTGCCGCATGGCTGGCTGGGCAAACCGCATGCGCTTGCCCTGGCCGCGCGCCAGACAGCTGCTCCCTTCCTGCTCTTCACCGATGCAGACGCGTTCTACAGGCAGGATGCCCTCGCCCGGGCCATGCGCCTCGTGGCAGAGGAGCAGGCTGACCACCTCGTGCTGCTGCCCACGCCCATCCTCAAGAACTGGGGCGAGCGCATGATGCTCGGCATGATGCAGGTGCTCACGGTCTGGCCGGTGCGCCTGTGGAAGGTCCGGGACCCACGCGCGCGGGACTGCGTAGGTGTGGGCTGCTTTAACCTGCTGCGTCGCACGGCTTACCAGAGCATCGGCGGCTTTGAGGCGATGCGTATGGAGGTGCTCGAAGACCTGCGGCTCGGCTGCCTGGTCAAGCGGCACAAACTGAGGCAGCGTGTGGCCTTCGGACCCGGACTGCTGTGTCTCCACTGGGCCAGCGGCGCGCTCGGCATCCTGCGCGGACTGACGAAAAACTTCTTTGCCATGTCCCGCTACAGCGTTCCTCTGATGACCGTCTCGATGCTAGGGACGGCGGTCCTCACGCTTGGGCCGTGGCTGGGATTGCTGGGCCCGGCTCGGCTGCCATCTGTGCTTACTCTGCTGATGCTTGTGGGCCTTTACCTGCAGAACGCTCCCCGGACCGGCATCTCCGCGGGCTATGTCCTGCTCTTTCCGGTAGCCAGCTGCCTGTTCCTCTATGGCATGGTTCGATCCACAGTCGTGACCCTGGCGCAGGGTGGCGTGCGCTGGCGCGACACCTTTTACCCCCTGCGTGAGCTGCGCCGCAACGCCGGACACCTGCGTTAGCGGCACTGAAGGCTAGTGAGCTCTCCCCAGGAACGCGCTTGAACCCTTGTGGTGATGGGCCGAGAGTACCGGATCGCGAAAAGCGGTGCGGCTGCTCTCGGCGGAAAAGCCGGCCATCAGCGCAGGATTCGGCCGGAACTTCTCCGGGCCATCGCGAAACTGGCGGGCATGGCTCAGCACCATAGTGGACTGGCCATGCACCACGTGCACCACGCCACGCAGGCGGATGTCCTGATCGCGCAGCCTTGCCAGATCGCCGACCTCCCGCCGGTCCGCGGCCAGGCTCAGTATGGCGAAGTGACAGGCATCATCCGCGACTTCGGGCTTGCAGACGTCCAGGTAGCGGGTACCGTCTGATCCCTCCACGATGTCGTACACATGGGCGGTGAGGCAGATGTCTTTCTCGGCGTGCTCGGAAGCCTGGTCGGGCGCAAAACAGGTCCGCTCCGAGGCGTACAGCGGCAGCGTAAAGGCAAAGAAAGCGACGAGCAGGTAGAGCCGGGCCATGGGTCCTCTCAAGCGAAGCACGGGGGAGTTCGCTTGAGCGTATGTGGCCGAGCCCGGGACAACAAGAGTACGGGGGTGATGCAATGAGGTACTTCGCGCTTGACTTTGATAGTCCGCGACGACAGAGCTAACCTTAGTGGATCTCGACCAGCTGATCCACCTGGCTCGCGGCCTGCCCGTAGTGGCTGCGGACGTACTCGTTCAGGATGATCTGGAACTCCTCGACTATGTGGTCGCCCTTGAGTGTCGTCATCAGCCGTCCATCGACGTAGACGGGAGCTTTCGGGTCTTCAAACGTGCCTGGCAGGGAGATGCCGATGTTGGCGTGCTTGCTCTCGCCAGGCCCGTTGACGATGCAGCCCATCACCGCCAGCTTCATCTCCTCAACGCCCGGATACCGGGTGCGCCAGGTTGGCATCGACACGCGCAGGTAGTCCTGGATACGCTCGGCCAGCTCCTGGAAGTAGGTCGAGGTCGTGCGGCCGCAGCCCGGACAGGCGGTCACCTGCGGATTGAAGCTGCGAATCGAAAGCGACTGCAGGATCTGTTGCGCAGTCTGGACCTCCTCGGTCCGGTCGCCGCCCGGCTTCGGCGTCAGCGAGACGCGGATCGTGTCGCCGATGCCTGCGAGCAGCAGCGGCGCCAGTCCTGCCGCCGAGGCGACGATGCCTTTCATGCCCATGCCCGCCTCGGTCAGTCCAAGGTGAAGCGGATAGTCGCAGCGTGCCGCGACCATCTGGTACACATCCAGCAGGTCGCGCACCCCGGACACTTTGGCGCTCAAGATGATCTGGTCATGGCGCAAACCGTAGCGCTCCGCCGCCTCAGCGGACGAGAGCGCAGAAACCACCATCGCCTCCATCATCACGTCGCGCGCCGGTAGCGGCTCGGCCAGGCCCGAGTTTTCGTCCATCATCGTGGTGAGCAAGGCCTGGTCGAGCGAGCCCCAGTTGACGCCGATGCGTACCGGCTTCTGGTTCTCGACCGCAACTTCAATCATGGCGCGGAAGTTGTCGTCGTTCTTGCGGCCGATCGATACGTTGCCAGGATTGATCCGGTACTTGGCCAATGCGCGCGCGCAGGCCGGGTAGTTGCGCAGCAGCAGGTGGCCGTTGTAGTGGAAGTCGCCCACGATCGGGGTGTTCAGCCCTAGCTTGGCCAACCCATCAACGATGTAGGGCACCGCCTTCGCAGCGTCGTCGTTGTTCACGGTGACGCGCACCAACTCTGAGCCGGCAGCCGCCAGCGCGGCAATCTGAGTGATGGAACTTGCGACATCCGCCGTGTCGGTGTTGGTCATCGACTGCACCACGACCGGCGCGTCCGAGCCTACGCGCACGTGGCCCACCATCGCGGTAACGGTCTTCCTGCGCTGTATCTCGGGCATACGTTCCTCTGTAGCAGTTTATCAGGCAGCCTCGCCGGGCCAGCGGGGCAGGGGAGGCCGCGCGTATAGAATGCCGAGAAGAGCAGATGCTTTCTGCCGGAACGAGAGAGACTTGGCCTCCCACGCTGTGCTTCCAACCCCTGCCGCGCCACTTACCTTCCAGCAACTGCTCTTTTGCCTGCAAAGTTTTTGGGCCGAGCGTGGCTGCGTCTTGCAGCAGCCCTTCGACGTTGAAGTCGGTGCGGGCACCATGTCGCCTGAGACGTTTCTGCGCGTACTTGGTCCCCGGCCCGTGGCGCTTGCGTATGCGCAGCCCTCGCGCCGCCCGGCCGATGGGCGCTACGGCGAAAATCCAAACCGGCTCTACAAGCACACCCAGTTCCAGGTCATCCTCAAACCGCCACCAGAGGACGTGCAGCAGGTCTACCTGGAATCACTCGAAGCGATCGGCATTGACCTGCGCCAGCACGACCTCAAGTTTGAAGAAGACAACTGGGAGTGGCCGGTTGGGGGGGCCTGGGGTGTTGGCTGGCAGGTCATGCTCGACGGACTTGAGATCACGCAGTTCACCTACTTTCAACAATGCGGCGGCATGGACCTCGATCCGATCACCGGCGAGATCACCTACGGCCTGGAGCGGATCGCCGGCTTCCTCCAGGATGCCGAGTCCATCTACGACATCGTTTGGGCGCGCGATCCGCGCACCGGCAAAGCAGTCACCTATGGCGACATGAGGCTAGAGGAAGAGCTGCAGCTCTCGGTTTATAGCTTCGAGGCAGCCGAGGTGGCAAAGCTATGGGACCACCTGCGCTTGTACGAGGCCGAGTGCCAGGCGCTGCTCGCAAGCTTTGCCGACGTAGAAAAGAAGGCGGGCAAGCTGCTGGAGCACCATGAGCGGCTGCTGCACGAGGATCAACCGCCGCCCCAGGGGGTTGCACACGAGTTGCAGCTGAAACGCTTTCCTGTTCTCGGCGCCTATGAACTCTGCCTCAAGTGCTCGCACTTGTTTAACCTGCTCGACGCGCGAGGAGCGATCTCGGTGACCGAGCGTGTCGCGGTCATGGCCCGCATCCGCACGCTGGTGGTCGGCGTGGCCAGGGCCTACGCAGCCCAGCACAAGAACGACTAGGAAAGAACGGCATGGCGGATCTACTGCTCGAGATAGGTTTGGAAGAAATACCCGCACGCATGATCGCTTCAGCCGAAAGCGAGCTGGCGCGGCGTGTGCGTGAGTTGCTGGAACGCGAGCGCCTCATCGAGGTTGAGGGCGAGGCTGCTGTGCGGAGCTACTCAACCCCACGCAGACTGGCTGTCGTTGTCGAGGGCGTGTCAGCAGCGCAGGCCGATCGTGTGGAGCAGATGACCGGGCCAGCCTGGGCTATCGCGTTCAAGGACGGCACGCCGGGACCGGCCGCACACGCGTTTGCAAAGAAGGCTGGCGTGGCCGTTGAGGCGCTCGAACGCATCACTACGCCAAAGGGAGATTATGTCGGCGCGCTCGTAAAGCAT
>CAZZYO010000066.1:0-21316 GCA_964658255.1 Candidatus Babeliales bacterium | reverse complement strand
GGAGGCATTCGGTCGCAAAAGGTAGCTGAAGAGCGAAAGTAGCTGGTCCGCTGCATCTATGTGCCGACGCTCTACCCATCCAGCGGTAGCCGCCTTGGACAGAAGGGATGCGATGGCCGGCGCCAATTAGCATTGCGCTGCTCGCGTTTTGGCTGCATACTAAAGAGACGTGCTTTGCTCCCGGTGAAGCGCGACGTCACAAGCACCACGGCTGGCTGGCAGGATCGGCTATAGGCGGTGGGAGACAAGGAAGTCATGGCACAGAAGATCACCAAGAATATGGCGGCTGCACGCGCGCAGGTTGAGGCTCGTCCTTACACGCTGCAGGATGCTGTACCGCTCCTCCAAAAAGTGAAGTTCGCCAAGTTTGATGAGACTGTCGATCTGACCTTGCGCTTGGGTGTTGACCCCCGGCACGCAGACCAGATGGTGCGCGGTACAGTCGTCCTCCCGCATGGCCTGGGCAAGACCAAGCGCGTCGCCGTGATCACCACGGGTGACCGGGTGCGGGAAGCAGAGGCTGCGGGCGCCGAGTTTGTGGGCGGCGAAGAGATGGTAGAGCGCATTCAAAAGGAAGGCTGGGTAGACTTCGACGCCCTGATCGCCACCCCTGACATGATGCGTTCCGTAGGACGGCTGGGCAAGGTTCTTGGGCCTCGCGGCTTGATGCCAAATCCTAAAACGGGCACCGTCACGAGCGATGTGGCGGCAGCCGTGCGTGAGATCAAGGCCGGCAAGATCGAGTTTCGCACCGACAAGACGGCGCTGGTTCACTGCCCGGTCGGCAAGATCTCGTTTCCGCCCGAGAAGCTGATCGAGAATGCGACGACGGTGATCGCGAGCGTCATGCGCGCCAAGCCTTCGGCAGCCAAAGGCAAATACATCAAGGGCATCACGCTGAGCTCGACCATGGGCCCCGGCATCCCGCTTGACAGCGCGGTGGCAGACGCAGCACTGAAAGCCTAGAGCTTCAAGGACATTAGCCTTCCACCTGCCGGCTCCTAGCCGCCCGCAGGTGCATTGGAAGGCTCCCCCGAGCGCCCGAGGGCGCGGGGCGAATCAAGGCTAGTAGTAGAGGCGACAGGTTCATCATGGCATTGACACGGGCAAAGAAGACGCAGAAGGTCGAAGCGCTCGCGCAGGAGCTTGCGGGCTCGACCAGCGCTATCGTCGGCACCTTTGCGAAGCTTACGGTTGCGCAGGACTTCGCGCTGCGGCAAAAGGTACGCGAGGCGGGTGGCCGCTACAGGGTGCTCAAGAACAAACTTGCCGCGCGCGCCTCCCAGGGTACTGGGATCGAGGGTGCTTTGCAGGGGCTGAAGGGCGTCTCTTCCGTCGCATACACCTCCGGGGATCCGGTTGCGCTGGCCAAGGCGCTTTCTGCCTGGGTCAAGGAGAACGCCGAGTTCACCTTCAAGCTGGGCATCGTTGATGGCAAGGTCATCACCGTCGAGGAAGTGCAGTCGCTTGCAACGATGCCTGGCAAGGATGAGATCTTCGCCAAGCTGCTCTTCCTGATCAACGCGCCGGCTCAGCGTCTGGCAACCGTGATCAGCGCAACAGGCCGCGATCTTGCCGTTGTGCTTGGGCAGGGCGTTGAGAAGGAAAAGTTTTCCGCGCAAGCTGCTGGTCAGCCGCAGGCTGCTGCTGTGGTGGACGCTCCGGTTGTACCGACAGCGACTGCCGCAACTACCCCCATCGAAGAGGCCGCAGCGCCCACCCCTGACGAGGCGGCGCCAGCCGACGTGGAAGCGCCCGGCGCTGTAGAGCCTCTACCTGAGCCTCTGGCCGCAGCGCCCGCTCCTGCTGAGGGTCCTGCAGCGGAAGGCAGTGAGGCCGAGTCGCAGCCGAAGCAGGCCGAAGAGGCTGCCGGCGAAGATCCTGTCGAGGGATAGCCCCACAAGTTTGATCGTCGACAGGGCAGCGGGGTGCTAGGTCTGGGCACATCGGAAACTGCGCCAGGTTGAGGATCACCGGGCCCGCTCCGCAGAGCGCGCCCGACATGTAAGACCGAAATCAGAGCGACCAAGACACGTATCACGGGAGAGAATCATGGCAGATATCGCACAACTGGAAGAACAGATCGTTGGGTTGACCTTGCTCGACGCAGCAGCCCTTGTGAAGCAACTGGAGACGCGCCTGGGCGTTTCTGCAGCCGCGGCAGCGCCGGTGATGATGGCTGGCGGCGGTGCGGGTGCGGCGGCAGAGGCAGCGCCGGAGCAGACCGAGTTCACCGTCATCCTTAAGGACTTTGGCGCGAACAAGATCAACACGATCAAGGCGGTTCGTGAAGTGACCGCGCTGGGCCTGAAGGAAGCGAAGGACCTGGTGGATGGTGCACCGAAGCCGTTGAAGGAAAACGTGAGCAAGGAAGAGGCTGAGACGATCCGGAAGAAGTTTGACGGGGTCGCGACAGTCGAAGTCAAGTAAGGCCCGACTGGGTGTCGCTGCTTACCAGCAGACTGGCACGCCAATTGCACAACAGAGCGAATGGCGCTAACATAGTGATTGTGCCGTTCGCTTTGGTGTCCTGTCATTCGTGTGGTTCAGGCAGGGCAGTTCCGTACCTACACCAGCGTTTGACAGGCAGCGCGGGATCTCTGTATCTACTTCTTAGAAAAGCAACCAACCCGGGTGTGGGCGCTCGTGAGGCTAGTCGTCTCTACGAGCCTATCTGCGTCTCCTGTCCGAGTTCGACCCTATCCCTTTCCGTCCGTCTGACGGGAGAGCAGCACGAGCGGAGCAGGTTCCGCATAGTTGCCGACAGCCCATCTGTCGGCCCTGCATGCTTCAAAGCCAACCGCGCACGCTGCGGTTATCGCATGCAGCTGAGGTAAGGCACCAAGCTAGCTGTACCGCATTGATCGAGTTTACGCGCTATGGGCCGAGCAAGGCTCCTTCTATAGCGACGGGTCCAAGCGTGAACGCGGTCCTATGTCTTTTGTCAGATGCGCCGCGTGACTTGGGGTGGCGCTCTCTGGTTTCCTCGTATTCCCAAGCCTTGAGGAGTAACGCATGCCGAACGAGATTCGTGCACTTCGCAGCCGACTCGACTTTTCCAAGATCCCAACCGCAATCCAGATCCCTAACCTGATTGAAGTGCAGCGGCGCTCCTATGAGCGTTTTCTGCAGATGGACAAGCTGCCCTCCGAGCGCGAGGACAATGGACTTCACTCTGTCTTTACCTCGGTCTTCCCTATCTCGGACTTTCGCAATATCTCACAGCTGGACTTTGTGGATTTTTCCATTGGTAACTGGGAGTGCAAGTGCGGCCATCTCAAGGGCTTGCACCACCTTCGTACAGCATGCTGCAACTGCGGCAACATGGTTATTACTGACCCCTTTCATCCGGGCGATGTGCTCTGCAACAAGTGCGGGACCTACAACAAGAACACGCCGGACTTCTGCAACAAGTGCGGCGATCCGGTAGGGCTGCAGCTGAAGTACGACCAGGCTGAGTGCGAAGAGCGCGGCATGACCTACTCGGCGCCGCTCAAGGTGACCGTCCGCCTCACCATCTACGACAAGGACCCCGACACGGGCGCGAAGACCGTGCGCGATATCAAGGAGCAGGAGGTCTTTTTCGGCGACATCCCCTTGATGAGCCAGAACGGCACCTTTATCGTCAACGGCACCGAGCGCGTCATCGTCTCGCAGCTGCACCGTTCGCCCGGCGTCTTCTTCGAAACGGCGAACAACCGCACCTACTTCCTCGGTAAGATCATCCCCTACCGCGGGTCATGGGTGGAGTTTGAGTACGACCAGAAGAACACGCTCTATGTGCGTATCGACCGCAAGCGCAAGTTTCTGGGCACGATCTTTCTGCGCGCGCTTGGGCTCCGGTCTGACGAGGAGATTCTCAAGAGTTTCTATACTGTCGACTCGATCCGCCTGCAGGAAGGCAAGCTCTACTGGGCAGTGAAGCCCGCAGCGGAAGGGGCTGACGCTTCGCCGACTAACCTGCTAAGCGTGCGACCTGCCGCGGCTGTCTCGGCAAATGGCGCAGAGATTGTTGCCTCTGGTCGCAAGATCTCGCCATCGCTTCTGAAGGCCGTGCGTGCTTCCGGCGTGGCGGAAGTTGAGATCCAGGCGAGCGAGCTGGATGGGGCCATGACGGCCGCCGATGTGCTCGACACCAACACTGGCGAGGTGTTTCTCGAGGCCAATCAGGAGTTGACGCCAGACAAGTTGCACAAGATTGCCGAGGCCGGCATCACGTCGGTCGAGGTCTTCTTCCCCGAGCGCGATGACGTTGGCAATATCATCACCAACACCCTGCGCCGCGACTCGGTGCGTAAGCCCGAGGAAGCGCTGATTGAGATCTACCGCAAGCTGCGTCCAGGCGATCCTCCAACGCTCGATACGGCAACGGCCCTGTTCGAAGGTATGTTCTTTGATCCACGCAAGTATGACTTTTCGCGCGTGGGCCGCTTGAAGTTCAACATCAAGCTTTATGAAAACCAGGACGCGACGTCGCTCGATCACCGGACCCTGACCCCGGACGATTTCTACTCGACGATCAAGTACCTGCTCAAGCTGCGCAAGAACATCGGCGCGGTCGATGATATCGATCATCTCGGCAACCGGCGTGTCCGCGCGGTCGGCGAGTTGATGGAGAACCAGTTCCGCATCGGGCTGGTTCGGATGGAGCGCGCCATCAAGGAAAAGATGAGCGTGTACCAGGAGATGTCGACGGCGATGCCGCACGACCTGATCAACGCCAAACCGGTGATGGCGGCCATCCGTGAGTTCTTTGGGTCCTCGCAGCTGTCGCAGTTCATGGACCAGACCAACCCTCTGTCCGAGATCACGCACAAGCGGCGTCTCTCAGCGCTTGGGCCGGGCGGCCTGTCACGCGAGCGCGCAGGTTTTGAGGTTCGCGACGTGCACCCGACCCACTACGGGCGTATCTGCCCGATCGAGACGCCAGAAGGTCCGAACATTGGCTTGATCTCGTCGCTTTCCTGCTTTGCGCGCATCAATGAGTACGGCTTCATCGAAAGTCCGTATCGCCGCGTGCGGGATGCGCAGATGCTCGACTTTGTAGCGGTTGTCAATGCCGGCGAAAGCGGGCTGCGCGTCGGCGATCACCTTGAACAGCTTGAAGCGGTCCGGAAGAATGAGGAGCTGGTCGCAGCAGGCAAACGGCCGATCGAGTACGAGCCTTTCTCCTTTTACCTGTCGGCGTGGGAAGAGGATCGGCACACGATCGCGCAGGCAAACGTGGAGCTCGACGAAGAGCTGCGCATCACCTCCGAGCTCGTCAATGCGCGCCGCCAGGGCAACTTCGTGCTGGTCTCGCGCAATGAGATTGACTACGTGGACGTCTCGCCGAAGCAGCTTGTCTCGGTTGCAGCCTCGCTCGTGCCGTTCCTCGAGCACGATGACGCGAACCGCGCCTTGATGGGTGCGAACATGCAGCGGCAGTCTGTACCGTTGCTGGTCGCGGAAGCGCCGTTTGTCGGTACAGGCATGGAAGGTGTCACCGCGCGTGACTCCGGCGCGGTGATCTCTGCGCGGCGTAACGGCGTCGTGGATTCTGTTGACTCGGAGCGCATCATCATCCGTGTCGAGGGCGAGCATCATCCGACGCAGCTGTCTAGAGAAGTGGGCTCTGACATCTACCAACTGATCAAGTTCAAGCGGTCAAACCAGAACACCTGCATCAACCAGAAGCCGATCGTGCGCCAGGGCGACCGGGTGATCAAGGGCCAGGTCATTGCAGACGGTCCGTGCACGGAACAGGGCGAGCTTGGCCTGGGCCGCAACGTGCTGGTTGGCTTCATGCCGTGGCGCGGGTACAACTTCGAGGACGCGATCCTGATCTCGGAAAAACTGGTGCGCGAGGACTACTACACGTCCGTGCACATCGAGGAGTTCGAGATCGAGGCGCGCGACACCAAGCTTGGGCCAGAGGAGATCACGCGTGATATTCCAAACGTCTCCGAGCACGCGCTGCGTGACCTGGACGAGTCGGGCGTAATTCGGATCGGCGCCAAGATCAAGCACAACGACATCCTGGTCGGGAAGGTGACGCCTAAGGGCGAAACCCAGCTGACGCCGGAAGAGAAGTTGCTGCGCGCGATCTTCGGCGAGAAGGCAGGCGATGTACGCGATGCGTCGCTGACGTGCCCTCCGGGCATTGAAGGCACGGTCGTCGACGTGCGCATCTTCTCCCGCAAGGGGCAGGATAAGGACGAGCGGGCACTGCAGATCGAGTCTGAACAGGTAGCCAAGCTTGAGAAGAATCTCGCTGACGAGATTCGTATCCTGACCGACGAGCGGCTCAAGCGGTTGGAGATGATTCTTGGTGGCAAGGAAGTGCAGGCTGACCTGCACGACGAGCGCACCAACAAGCGGCTGCTGGTCAAGGGCGGCATACTCGACCGCGAGACCATTGAGCTGATCTCGACCAAGAACCTCAAGCGCATCCGGTACAACGACAAGGATCCGCGCGTGAACGAGCAGATCGACGAGATCGAGGAGATGACTTCGCGTCAGATCGATGTGCTGCGCAAGATCACCAACGACAAGATCGGCAAGCTGCAGAAGGGCGATGAACTCTCACCAGGCGTCATCAAGCTGGTCAAGGTTTACATCGCCATGAAGCGCAAGCTTTCTGTCGGCGACAAGATGGCTGGCCGCCACGGAAACAAGGGCGTGATTGCGCGCATCCTGCCCGAGGAAGATATGCCGTATCTTCCCGATGGCACGCCGGTCGAGATCGTGCTGAACCCGCTCGGTGTGCCTTCGCGTATGAACGTGGGGCAGATTCTTGAAACGCACCTTGGCTGGGCGGCGCATGCGCTCGGCAAGCAGGTCGCGGAGTTGGTCAAGAAGGCACAGGATGCGAATGAGGTCCGCGCCATCTTTACCGAGCGCTTCGCTGGCACAGCCGCGCTGCGTCAGCTGCTTGAGCTCGACGACGAGCAGACGATGCGTGTCGGCCTTGGCATGGAGCGTGGGATCTGGTTTGGCACGGCCGTCTTTGACGGTGCGCGCGAGACCGAGATCAAGGCGCTGCTCGCTTCGGCAGGCTTGCCTAGCTCCGGCAAGACGCACTTGTTCGACGGCATGACCGGCGAGCAGTTCGAGCAGCCGGTGACCGTTGGCTACATTTACATGCTCAAGCTGTCGCACCTTGTCGACGACAAGATTCATGCACGCTCGATCGGACCGTACTCGCTGATCACGCAGCAGCCGCTGGGTGGCAAGGCGCAGTTCGGCGGGCAGCGCTTCGGCGAGATGGAAGTGTGGGCGCTTGAAGCGTATGGGGCAGCTTACATCCTGCAGGAGCTTCTCACTGCCAAGTCCGATGACGTCTATGGCCGCACGAAGATTTACGAGGCCATTGTCAAGGGCGAGGCGGCCATTGAGCCCGGCGTGCCGGAGTCGTTTAACGTCTTGATCCGCGAGTTGCAGGCGCTGTGTCTTGACGTGGAATTGATGAAGGCGGCAGACCTGCTGCCGAAGAAGAAGCAGCCAGAGCCACAGCTAGCGGCGGCCGATTAAGCGCGCTGGAAGTTTGTAACCGTGACGGTGTCATTTTGCGCAGGGCGAAGGTAAAGGCAGATTCCTCGCTTTGCTCAGGATGACACCCTCGGGGAAGCGAACTACTTAAGTGGTGCATCGAGTTTCGAACTAGGGGTCCTGTCCAGAGAGCACGTGCTCCCAGGGGCGGACAGAAGACCCACGACACAGAGCCCTGGGACCTTTAGCAGTAGCGCCGAGGAGGGTCACCTTGTACCGTTCCAGCCCATTCGAACTTACCAGCCCCATCACCGATTTTGACGCCATCCGGATCCAGCTTGCGTCGCCGGAAAAGATCCGCAGCTGGTCGCACGGCGAAGTAACCAAGCCTGAAACCATCAATTACCGCACCTTCAAGCCGGAGCGCGATGGCCTGTTCTGTGCCCGCATCTTCGGCCCCGTTACCGACTGGGAATGCCTGTGCGGCAAGTACAAGCGCATGAAGCACCGCGGCGTGATCTGCGACAAGTGCGGCGTGGAAGTCACCCTGTCCAAGGTCCGTCGCGAGCGTCTCGGCCACATCGAGCTTGCCTCCCCGTGCTCGCACGTCTGGTTCTTCAAGGGTCTTCCGTCGCGTATCGGCCACCTGCTCGATATCTCCCTCCGCGACCTGGAATCCGTCCTCTACTTCGAGTCCTACGTGGTCGTTGACCCGGGCGACGCGCCGGTCAAGGAGCGCGAGATCATCAAGGACGAGACCAAGTTCCGCGAGCTCGACCAGATGTACCGGCCGAGCGGCTTCAAGGGCATGATGGGTGCCGAGGCGATCAAGGAGCTGCTCAAGCGCGTCGAGATTGAAGAGCTGTCGATCGAGCTGCGCGAGCGCATGAAGACCGAGACCTCGCTCCAGAAGCGCCTCAAGTACTCCAAGCGCCTCAAGGTCGTTGAAGCTTTCCGCAAGTCGGGCAACAAGCCGCAGTGGATGATCCTGGACGTGATCCCGGTGATCCCACCTGAGCTGCGCCCACTCGTTCCGCTCGATGGCGGCCGCTTCGCCACGTCTGATCTCAATGACCTTTATCGTCGCGTGATCAACCGGAACAATCGCCTCAAGAAGCTCATGGACCTCCATGCGCCTGAAGTCATTGTTCGCAATGAGAAGCGCATGCTCCAGGAAGCCGTCGACGCCCTCTTTGACAATGGCCGTCGTGGTCGCGTGCTGCGCGGCGCGAACAACCGCCCGCTGAAGTCGCTCTCGGACACGCTTAAGGGCAAGCAGGGTCGCTTCCGTCAGAACCTGCTCGGCAAGCGCGTGGATTACTCCGGGCGTTCCGTCATCGTGGTTGGACCTGAGCTCAAGCTGCACCAGTGCGGCCTGCCGAAGAAGATGGCGCTCGAGCTCTTCAAGCCATTCATCTATCACCGGCTGGAGCAGACCGGCCATTGCACCACCATCAAGCAGGCCAAAGAGATGGTCGAAATGCAGGAGCCGATCGTCTGGGACATCCTCGAAGAGGTCATCAAGGATCACCCAGTCCTGTTGAACCGCGCACCTACGCTCCACCGCCTGGGTATCCAGGCGTTTGAGCCGGTACTGGTCGAGGGTAAGGCGATCAAGATTCACCCACTCGTCTGCACGGCCTTCAACGCGGACTTCGACGGCGACCAGATGGCTGTGCACATCCCGCTCTCGCCCGAAGCCCAGGTGGAAGCGAGCGTGCTCATGCTCGCGTCTCATAACATCCTTTCGCCAGCCTCCGGGCAGCCAATCACGGTCCCGACCCAGGACATGGTGCTCGGGCTCTACTACCTGACCAAGGCCAAGAAGGGCGCCAAGGGCGAGGGCCGCGTCTTCGCGAACACTGAAGAAGTGCTCATGGCACTTGAGGCCAAGGAAGTCGAAACGCTGTCGCCGATCCGGCTGCGCTACACCGGCGCTGTGCTCGATATGACGACGGCCTACGACGACCAGGACCTGACCCACACCGAGCCGGTGCAGTACGACAAGCAGTACATCACCACCACTGTCGGTCGCGCGATCCTGAACGACGCGCTGGCGCATGGCATGCCATATATAAACGGCCTGCTGAAGAAGAAGGGCATCGGGCAGTTAGTCAACTACTGCTACTTGAACCTGGGTCTCGAGACGACGGTGAAGATGCTTGACCGCGTCAAGGACCTGGGCTTCCAGTACGCCACGCGCTCCGGCCTGTCCGTTGGCCTGGACGACATGGTGATCCCGGAGTCGAAGTACCCCGTGGTTCGCGAGGCGGAGAAGCAGGTCGTCTCTGTCACCCAGCAGTACCTGGACGGCGCGATCACCAACGGCGAGCGCAACAACAAGGTCATCCAGCTCTGGTCCTCTGTTACGGAGCGCGTGGCAGACGAGATGTTCAACAACATGAAGAACGCGGACAAGGAAGGAGCC
Organism: Candidatus Babeliales bacterium; assembly: GCA_964658255.1. Classification (GTDB taxonomy): domain Bacteria; phylum Acidobacteriota; class Terriglobia; order Terriglobales; family Acidobacteriaceae; genus EB88. The sequence goes on along the minus strand of CAZZYO010000066.1, from coordinate 11,418 downwards.
ATGAACCCGATCTACATCATGGCCGACTCCGGCGCCCGTGGTTCCAAGCAGCAGATCCGCCAGCTCTCCGGCATGCGTGGATTGATGGCCAAGCCCTCGGGCGAAATCATCGAAACGCCCATCACGGCGAACTTCCGCGAGGGGCTTACCGTGCTGCAGTACTTCATCTCGACGCACGGCGCGCGTAAGGGCCTGGCCGATACGGCGCTCAAGACCGCGGACTCAGGCTACCTGACCCGCCGCCTGGTCGACGTGGCCCAGGACGTGATCGTCTCCGAGATGGACTGCGGAACGTCTGAAGGCATTTACGTGATGCCGATCATCGAGTCCGGCGAGATCATCGAGCCGCTGCGCGATCGCATTATCGGCCGCGTATCGCTTGAAAAGATCAAGGACTTCGAGGGTCAGGTGATCGTCGACATCAACCAGGACATCACCGAGGAGCTTGCCGTTGCCATCCAGGCGGCAGGTATCGAGCGCGTGAAGATTCGCTCGGTGCTTACCTGCGAGTCCAAGCGTGGCGTTTGCATCCACTGCTATGGCCGCAACCTGGCTTCAGGGCGGATGGTTGAACTCGGCGAAGCTGTGGGCGTCATCGCCGCGCAGTCGATCGGCGAGCCGGGCACCCAGCTCACCATGCGTACCTTCCACATCGGTGGTACGGCTTCGCGCGTCAACGAGCAGTCCAAGCTCGACGCAAAGAACGTCGGCACGGTCCGCTTCATCAACGTTGTCTCGGTCAAGTCCAAGACCGGCGATACCGTGGCGATGAACCGCTCCGGCTCGGTCGCCATCATCGACGATCGCGGCCGCGAGAAGGAGCGCTACCAGCTGGTCTACGGCGCCAAGCTCAAGGTCACCGAAGGTCAGCAGGTCACGCTCGGGCAGGAGCTTGCCGAGTGGGATCCGTACACCTTTGCCATCCTCACCGAGGTTGGCGGTACGGTGCAGTTCAAGGACCTGCAGGAAGGCATCACGCTTAACGACGAGGTCGACGAGGTCACTGGCCTCTCCCGTCTTGTCGTCGCCGATGCTCCTGACGAAAAGCGTCAGCCTGCCATCCTGATCAAGGCCGAGGGCAAGAAGGACAAGCGCTACCTGATGCCGAGCCGCGCTCACCTGATGGTGCAGGATGGTGAGGAGGTCTTCCCGGGCGACATCCTGGCGAAGATTCCTCGCGAGACCACCCGTACCAAGGACATCACCGGCGGTCTGCCGCGTGTCGTCGAACTCTTCGAGGCGCGTAAGCCTCGCGAGACGGCGATCATCTCGGAGATCGAAGGCACGGTCCGCTTTGGCGAAGTGGCCAAGGGCCAGCGCAAGATCTACGTCACCGCGGAGAACGGCGAGGAGAAGGAGTATTCGGTTCCGCGCGGTATCCACGTCAACGTGCAGGAAGGTGAGAAGCTGCGCGCCGGCGATCCCCTGATGGACGGCCCGCTCAACCCGCATGACATTCTCGCTGTGCTTGGCGAAAATGCGCTGCAGGCTTTCCTGGTCAACGAGATCCAGGAGGTCTACCGGCTGCAGGGCGTCACGATCTCCGACAAGCACATCGAGACGATCGTTCGCCAAATGCTGCGCTGGGTCAAGATCGAAGAAGTAGGTGATTCGACCTTCCTGCTCGAACAGCAGGTCGATCGGTTCCGCTTCAAGATCGAGAACGACCGCATTGCCGCCAATGGCGGCGGACGTCCGGCAGTCGGACGGCCACTGCTGCTCGGCATCACCAAGGCGTCGCTCTCGACTGACAGCTTCATCTCGGCGGCGAGCTTCCAGGAGACCACGCGTGTGCTTACCGAGGCGTCGATCAATGGCGCCGTCGATAACCTCCGCGGCCTAAAGGAGAACGTCATCGTTGGCCGCCTGATTCCGGCGGGCACGGGCATGGAGTACTACCGCAACATCCAACTCTCTCCAGAGCTGGAAGAAGCGGCAGCCCGTGTGCAGCAGGAAGTCCAGGCACAGCATGAGGCAGAAGAGCGCGAGCTCGAGATCATGCGCCAGGAAGGCGAAGCCGAAGAGATGGCCGCGGAATAGGTCCTGGCCGTTCGGACAAACGTGCTTCGCTCAGACCGAACAACAGAAAAGGCCCGGCGCAAGCCGGGCCTTTTCTGTCTACCAGCACCTTTAAACCAGCCACATGCCAAGCTGAAGGGCGCAAAGTCTCAAGCTGCCTTCCTTGAGCACCACCTCTGTTTCTTCCAAAACGTTTGTTGTTGGCGTGCTAGGTTAAAGTTACGCAAAACGTCTCCATCGATGTACCAGGAGTCTCCGTTGACCGCTTCATCGGCACTTGCCCCGAACGACGCCGCAACTACCGGCGGGGGTAAGCGAATTTACCGCCCGGAACTTGACGCACTGAGATTTTTTGCGTTTCTGGCTGTGTTCTTTCATCATGCGATCAATGTGAGTCCGAATAGTTTGCTGATGCGGCACCCGTTCTTCCGCCAGTGGCTGCCTGTCACCAAGGAGGCGTGTGGATTTGGACTCTCACTTTTCTTCTTCTTGAGCTCTTACCTCATCACAGCCCTTCTCACGATTGAAAAGAAGAAAACTGGCACGGTTGATCTCCGCAAGTTCTACATCCGCCGCATTCTCAGGATATGGCCGCTCTACTTCTTCTTTCTCGGGGTAGCATTTTGCCTTGGGCTGATTTTGACGAAATATCGGATAGAGCCTGTTCGATTATTAGCGTTAGCTCTTCTGGCGGGTAACTGGTATTCGGTCTTACATGGAACTGGTACGTTGTCCATCTTTCAGCTCTGGAGTATCTCGATTGAAGAGCAGTTCTATTTGGTGTGGCCGTCCCTCGCGAGAGTCACAACAAGGAAGACGCTGATATGGTTATGCGGTCTCATCTGCGTCATGTCGACAGTTGTGGCAGGCCTTCTAGTCGAGTCAGGCTCAACAGCGATTGCCGTTTGGTGCAACAGCTTTGTTGAAAGTATCTTCTTTGCCTCCGGCGCACTCATGGCCTTATGGATAGGGATAGCGGAGCGTACTAAGTCAATCAGGAATGCGGCTATCTCCATACTTGCTGGCATCGTTGTCTACATCGGTGCAGAGAGGCTCGGCGGTTTAACCAACCACAATGGCCTGCCGCATGCCGTGGCGTTCGCCATCGGATATCCACTCGTGGTCCTCGGGTGTGGTCTCGTGCTCTGGGGATTCCTTTGCATTCCTTCGGCATTTTTGCCTGCCCACCCTCGTTTACCTCGGGAGGATATCTTACGGACTCTACGTTTTCCACGGCTTAGCTATGATTTGGGTAGAGTCGTCCATGGCTAGATTTCTGCCTCCGGGCGGCGTGTCGCTCATGGCAGAGGTGGTCCTTGCAAGTATCCTAGCGGCCCTTTCGTACCAATTTCTCGAGAAGCCGTTCCTAAGACTGAAGAGCCGTTTTGAACTTGTTCACACTCGAGCCGCCTGACCATGTAGGTCCGCCACACGTAGACGCAGTCACGTTATCCAGCAATGCGGGCGATTCTGCTCATCTGCCACATGATGATCGCAGGACTGGGAGGTTTATTGAGTTATCTGCGCCAGCTCTCCGTCAACGATGCAGCACCCAGGGAAGTACGAGACGGAGGTGGGTCTCGCTCAATCGAAAGGTGGCGTTTGTTGGTCATCCCGGCCCTCGCGCTGCTGCCAATGCTGCTCTACATCACTGTTGGTTACGGCGGCCATGACTTCAAGTACCATGCCACCGCCTGGCTAGAGCTGCATGATGCCTGGAGCGCGCACGAGTGGCGTTTTGGCTGGTCGCCTTGGGCGCATTACGGGTTTGGAGAGCCGAGCTTTTGCTTTTACCCGCCGTTGTCGCTGCTGATTGGGGCGGGATTGACCTTCCTGGCTCCGTTTCGCTTTGTGCCTGCTCTTGTAGTCTGGCTGGTTTTTACCTTGAGCGGACTTTCCATGTACAAGGCGTCGCGCCTTTTCGTGGCGCCGGAGAACAGGCTGCCGGTAGCCCTACTGTACATGTTCAATCCCTACCTGCTGATGACGGTGGTGATACGCTTCGCGATTGCGGAAGCCTGGTGCCAGGCATTGATCCCCGTTGTGTTCCTGTACTTCTACGTCTTGGTCTCCGAGGACCGGCTGCGGCTTACCCTGGTCTGTGCCTGCCTGCTTGCCGCGACCTGGCTGGCAAACATCTCCGAGGCGATAGGAGTGTTCTACGCATTGAACCTGCTCGCGCTGGTTCTCGCGGTAAAGAAGAGGTCGATCCGCCCGTTGCTGGCTGCTGCCCTTGGACAGATACTAGGGCTGGTGTTTGCGGCCTTTCAGCTGCTTCCCACCCTTGAAGAGAAGCCGTGGATCTCTTCGCAAAGCCTGTTGATCTACGACTTCCGCTCGTTCATGCAGATGAGGCGAGTGCCGCCGCCGCACCTGATGGTGTACCTATCAGGCATCTATATCGCCCTGTCGTTGCTATTCCTTCTGCCCTCGCTGCGCGGGATTCTGAGGCAGGACCGCCGATGGGGTTCTGCGGTTCTTTCGCTGACGGTGCTCGCAGCGTTTGCGGTCTGTTTTCAGCTTCCTGTGACGACCCCTCTTTGGGAAAAGCTCCCACAGTTCAAGTACATACTCTTTCCTTACCGGCTGCTTCCACTGCTGAGCCTGGCGTCGCTGTTGCTGCTCTACTCGCGCGGCCCGAGCCGCAGACTGCAGAGGGTGGGCGCCGGTAGCCTCGCCTTGTTCGCGCTCTTCCCCTTTCTTTCGTTTGGCCGCCTATTGCCCTCCCAGCGCTTTCCATCGATCGCAGCAGCGATCGCCTCCTGGCAGACCGGATACGAGGGTGTGCGGGAGTATCTGCCTGTGGGGGTGCCTGCGCGACGCGCAGAGCCGCCAACCGAGCTGATCCTATCCAAGCAGGGGTCGTTTGCCAGCGCTGCATGCGTGCCAGGTGTCCTCGCATCCCACCCGAACCAGAAGCTGATCAGCATCGGCAATCCAGGTGCGTGCACCCTGGTTCTGAACACGTACTACTATCCTTTCTGGAAAGCATCCCTTGGGAGTGGCGCACCTCTCCCAACAGATGCGAGCGGCGAGGGCTTGCTGCGGGTGGCTGTACCTGCGGGCACGCACCAGGTGGTGCTGAACTTTCTGCCTGAAACGCACACCCGCAGGTGGGCGGCATGGGCAAGCCTGCTCACCCTGTGTGCCGCGCTGCTTGTGTCTGGGTGGCGCTGCCGGGGCGGTCTGCCCTACTTGCTCTTTGACACTTCCATACCCTACGAGTCGGCTCCAGTCGCAAAGGAAAGCATTGGTTAGCATGCAAGAGGAGAAGCAAATTGGGGGGCGCAACTGATGCGAGGTGAGCATGGAGCCGGCACACGTGCAGCTTTTTTCCTCATTGTGCTGCTGGGGATCGCAGTCTTTTTGGTCAAAGGCTACCGGGACGAGCGAACGGTGTTGCATTTCCGCGACTTCAAGCAGCCCTATGCGAGCGCGCGCTGCCTGTTGCATGGCTGCAATCCCTATGACGAGAAAGACACCCACGCAGACTTCCTGCGGGCCCGTGGCAAGGACGAGGACACAGAGGTCTTCCGTCCTTACTCGGCTCTTTACCCACCCTTTTCCCTGGCCATGCTGGCACCCGTGGCTGCGCTCAACTATCCCGCGGCGCACCTCCTTTGGTTTTGGACCATTGGTCTCCTCTTTTCAACGGCTGCGATCCTGATTGCAGACCTGTGCTTGGCCTACGGTACGAGTTGGTCGATGGGCTTTTTGCTCGCTGTCTTCACGGGCTCGAGCACGATCCTGCTGATGCTGGGGCAGATATCAGGGCCGGTCATCGCTCTGCTCGTGATTGGGTTTTGGTGCTTGCTGCGGGAAAGGCTGGCCTGGATCGCGGTCATCGCGTTCGTCGTGGCGTTGCTGCTCAAGCCGCACGATTCTGCACTGCTGGTCTGCTACCTGGTGTTTGCCGGAGCGCGCTGGCGGAGGGCCTTCTTCGCTACAGCCATCGTGACGGCCATGCTTGTGGTTGGCAGCGTTGTATGGTGCCAGCATCAGCCGGCCTCGTCTCACTGGCTCGGTGACCTTACAACTAACCTGAAGGGCAATGCTCAGGCGGGTGGCGCAAACGACCCTAGCCAGGGCAGCCTTGCGGGTCCCTACATGGCGAATCTTCAGCCGCTGTTTGCCGCGGGCACGCGACAACTGAAGCTCTACAACCTTGCGGCCCGAGTGCTGACGCTGGTGCTGATAGCCGCCTGGTCGATGCTTGCATGGCGCACCCCCAATAGCCCGCAAAAGCACGTTCTTGGTATCGCAAGCATGGCATGCATCATGCTTTTGCCGATCTATCATCGGCAGTACGACACCAGGATACTGCTGCTGGTATTTCCCGCCATTGCCCTCCTGCTCGCGTGGCGCTTCCTGCGCTGGGGCGTCCCTGGATTACTGCTGCTGACGGCCGCCACTGTCATGACTTCGCACACGTTCCTTACCAAGTTAACGTTGAACCATGAGCTTGCCATAGAAAGGTCAAACGCACTTCAGACGGTGCTTCGCTACCGACCTTTGCCCGAGATCGAATTGGTGCTGGCTGTCTTTTTGCTCTTGGCGTTTGGAGCTTTCTCGCGTGACCCGGCTTATAAATAGCTTCGATAGATGGTCAGTAGTTCGCCAAACGCTTTGATGAAGTCGAGCGAGCCAACCTTTGAACCAGCCACATCGGTCCACTCGTGGAGTGGGAACTCGTAGATGGCATCGTGCACATAGGCGCGATGTCCTTTGTGCCTGGAGATAAAGCGTGCCAGAATCTCAACGTCAAAGATCCAGCGAGAAAGGAACGGCTGGGCGAGTATTTGCTCGAACTCCGGAGTGATCCGAAAGAGCTTCGCGCCGCACTGCGTGTCGTAGATAGGCAAGCGTAGTAGAAGGGAAACCACCGTCGCGAAGACCCGCCCGAGATAGTGACGCGCAGCTTTTCTCTGTATCTCGCGGCCAAGAAGGCGCACGCGCGCGCCAAACACCATCTGGATCTCGGGTCGGGCGAGTTTGGCCAGCAGGTCAGGGATGGAGGTGAGCGGCGTGGCGAGATCTGCGTCCCAAAAGCCGGTGTATGTTGTACCCGGCAGCGTCATCGCCTGCAGCATGCCAGCACGCACTGCTTCGGCTTTGCCGCCGTTTGGTTGCTTGTCTAATACGTGGACTGCGCCTGGATGGCGAAGGCGCAAACCTTCAAGCATCTCCAGCGTGGAATCGCGACTTCCATCATTTACAAAAAGAAAGCGAACCGGAAACCCAAGTGAAAGGAACTCAGAAAAGCTGTCCGCCCTGAGCCTGGCTGCTTCGTTGTAGCAGGGCACCACCACGGTGCACCAGTCATTGGCCAAGAAGGGTTGTGCGGCAATGTTCACTGAACTTTCCAACGCGCCTCAGTCGCTGCTTTGATTAAGAGGCTTAGTATAGCGTAGCGACAAACAGGGTTGGCTGATCCATGCGCAGAGGCGTAACGTGAGGGCGGGTGTTCACGCATCCAATATGCCGAGACAAGGGGACAGCATGAACGCAAGACTCAGGCTAAGAAACGGTTGGTCGGTAGCTCTGTGTACCTGTGTACTACTGGCGAACGGTTGCTCCACCAAGAAAGATGCGACCGCAGATAACTTCAAGAAGGCTATCGGGGATTACTACAACGCGCACCCTGAGTGCGTGTGGTCGAGCGCAGTAAAATTCCCTGTCGAAGCTGACCCGAACAAGGGCGACCAGACCGCTGGCTACGACGCGTTGACCGACGCGGGTTTGCTGACGCGTAGCTCGGCACAAAAGAAGGTTTTTATCTTCGGCAGCAAGCAGGTCAACGATTATGACCTGTCTGACAAGGGCCGCTCGACCTGGACGCCTGACCAGACCCAGCCCGGCGCGGGCAATTTCTGCTACGGGCACCGCGAGGTGACCAGCGTCGATAACTTTGTGAAGGGCAGCGACAAGAACGGGCAATCGACCGAGAATGTGGATTACCACTACACCATCGGGAGCATTGCCGGCTGGGCCCAGTCCACCGAGATGAAGACTGCATTTCCGACTATCCAGGCAGGTACAGGGCACGGCAACATCGACAAGGCTACCCTGGCCTTGACCGATGACGGGTGGCAGGTGCTGCACGACTAGCGCAACACCCCAGGCATTGCTTGCTGCTTCGATGACAGCCAACTGCACCTACCGCCTGTGCATGCAGGGGTCGGGGCCTGCGTGGTACCGTTAAGGGTCGGCTGTTTGCCGCTGATGCTTAAGGGGACCACGTGCCTGTTGCCACGCTACGCAAGACAGCCCTGAACAGCGTTCATCGCCAGATGGGCGCGAAAATGGTCGATTTCGGCGGTTGGGATATGCCGGTCGAGTACTCCGGGCTGATCTCTGAACACACGGCAGTGCGAACCGGCGTCGGCCTCTTTGACGTAAGCCACATGGGCGATATCCAGTTGCGGGGGCCGCAATCGCTCGACGCTGTCCAGCAGTTCTCAATGAATGACGCCTCAAAGCTCGAGGTCGGGCAGGCGCAGTACTCGGCCATGCTGTATCCGCAGGGCACCTTCGTCGATGACATCATCGTGCATAAGCTATCGGACAATGATTACCTGATCGTGATCAACGCCGGCACTCGCGAGAAGGACTACCGGTGGATACGCGAACAGGCGCAGCCCTTCAAGTGCCATGTCAGCGACTACTCCGACATGTATACGCAGCTGGCGATCCAGGGACCACGCGCGGCTGAGACACTGCAAAAGCTGACACCGGTCGATCTCTCGACCATCAAGAATTACTGGTTCAAGTGGGGCACAGTCTGCGGGCTCGCCAATTCGCTGATCGCACGCACCGGGTACACGGGCGAAGACGGCTTTGAGATCTACGTGCCCGCCGATGAGGCCATCAGCGCCCGGGTTTGGGGCGAGGTGCTGGCCGCTGGTGCGGAGTTTGGTATCGTGCCGTGCGGCCTCGGCGCGCGCAACACGTTGCGCCTGGAATCCGCCATGGCGCTCTACGGGCACGAGATTTCGGACACCATCAACGTCTACGAGGCCAACCTTGGCCGCTACGCCAAGCTGGACAAAGGTGTTGATTTTACCGGCGCCGCAGCGCTTCGCAACATACAGGCGGCCGGAGGGCCCGAGCGTCGGCTCGTAGGTCTGGAGATGATCGATCGTGGTATCGCTCGCGATGGATACCCTGTCTTTGACGATGCAGGAAAGCAGATCGGCGAAGTTACCAGCGGCTCACCTGCGCCTTTTCTCAAGACGAACATCGCTCTCGCCTACCTTCCAAATAGCTACGCAGCAGCCATCGGGGAAGAGTCGGAGCCGCGCGAGGTCTTTGTGCAGATTCGCTCCAGCAAGGTAAAAGCGCGCATTGTGCCGACGCCGTTCTACAAGCGGCCTAAGAAATCCACTCGATAACTGGAGCAGGGCAAAACCATGGCATACCCGGAGAAGTACCGTTATACGCGTGAACACGAGTGGATCGAGGTGGACGGAACGCTCGGCACCGTGGGCATTACCGATCATGCACAGGAGACGCTCGGCGACATCGTGTTTGTCGAAGTGCCATCGGTTGGCAGCAAGGTGGAAAAGGGCAAAGTGTTCGGCACCGTTGAGTCGGTCAAGGCCGTCTCAGACCTCTACTCGCCTGTAACAGGTGAGATCGAAGCCGTAAACGACGAGCTGACCACGGCTCCTGAAAAGATCAACGCCGATGCACACCAGTCGTGGATTATGCGCGTGACGCTTGCCGATGCCGGCGAGGTCGACTCGTTGATGAGTGCGGCTGACTACGAAACGTTTGTCGCCGAAGAAGCAGGACACTAAGAGCAGCAACACGCGAGAGTAAAGCAGCAAGCCAGCTGAGCAACAGCGAGTCTGCACTGACCAGCAACGAAGGAAAATACATGCGCTATCTTCCAAAGTCTGACGCCGAACGTGCAGCCATGCTCGCAGAGATCGGTGTTTCGTCGATCGACGCGCTTTTCTCCACCGTGCCTGAGCCCTTCCGGCTTACGCGCGACCTCAACGTGCCGCGGCAGATGGCGGAGTCCGAGATTATCGACTACTTCAAGGATGCAGCGGCGCATAACGCTGTGGGCTATGCGAGCTTCCTGGGTGCTGGAGCGTACCGGCATTATCGGCCGGTGATCATTGACTCGCTCGTACAGCGCGGCGAGTTTTTGACTTCCTACACGCCATACCAGGCCGAGATCACACAAGGCACACTGCAGGCGATCTTTGAGTTTCAGACTATGATCTGCGAACTCACCGGGATGGAGATCGCGAACGCTTCGATGTATGACGGCTCGACCGGTGCGGCCGAGGCTGCGATGATGGCGATCCGTATAACGGGCCGGGATGCGGTACTGGTGGCTCGGACTGTGCATCCTGAGTACCGCGAGGTGATGCAGACCTACGCGCAGCACCAGGGCACCACGCAGGCTGAAATCGGTTACACCGCCGACGGCAGGATCGATCTCGAGCAGCTTGCCCGCGAAGTCACAAGCGAGACAGCATGCGTGCTGGTACAGTCGCCGAACTTCTTTGGAGTCATCGAGGATATCGCGGCGATCGCCGAGGTTGTCCATGCCAGAGGCGCGCTGTTGGTGGTCTCGATCGCAGAGGCAATTTCGCTCGGGGCAGTACGGCCGCCGGTGGAAGCGGACATCGTCTCGCTCGAGGCGCAGTCGTTCGGCGTAGCACCGAGTTATGGTGGGCCCTACTGTGGCGTGCTCGCCGCCAAGGAAAAGTACCTGCGCCAGATGCCCGGGCGACTCGTGGGCGAGACCAGGGATAAGTCAGGACAGCGCGGCTTCGTACTTACACTCTCCACGCGAGAGCAACATATCCGCCGCGAGAAAGCTACCTCCAACATCTGCACCAACCAGGCATTGGTGGCGCTGATGGCTACCATTTATCTCACGGTATATGGCCGGGAGGGCATACAAGAGCTTGCGCAGCATAACCTCGCCAAAGCACAGTACGCGGCCTCGGCGTTGAAGGCACATGGCGAGTTGGTGTTTGCTGCCGCTCCGCGCTTTAACGAGTTTGTGCTGCGAACGGACGAGTCGCCCAGAGAATTGAATGCGCGGCTGCTCGAGTCGAAGATCATCGGCGGGCTTGATCTGCAAAAGTGGTATCCGGAGTTAGGCCACGCCACACTATGGTGTGCGACGGAACTAACGACGCGCGCACAGATGGATACCGCTGCGGTAGTGCTTGCGTCAGCACGTGTCGAGGCGAGTGCGTTAGCAGTGCGGTGAAAGGTGCTTTTAAGGAGTGGAGGGCCGAGGGACACGGTCGCTACCCAGGGAAAAGCGAAGGACCTCCTGGTAGACACTTCGCGCCGCGCGCCGCCTACAGTCAACAGCAGAAACTTCGCTTTGCTCAGGATGACACGCTGGCTCTAGTCGAGTTACAGCAA
>CAZZYO010000065.1:0-21598 GCA_964658255.1 Candidatus Babeliales bacterium | reverse complement strand
GCCATCATGGCGGCGGGCAAGGGTACGCGGCTCAAATCGAAGCGGCCGAAAGTACTGCACGAGATTGGGGGCAAGCCCCTCTTGCGGCACGTGATCGATGCGGCCGCGAAGGTTGTGCCCGCACCAGACATCTTCGTCATCATCGGGCACCAGGCAGGAGCAGTCCGCGCCGCGGTCTCCGGGACGGGCGTGCGCTTTGTCGAGCAACGCGAGCAGCGCGGTACCGGCCACGCCGTCCAGTCCGCCGCCGAGGCAGTAGCCGGGTATGACGACCTCCTGGTGCTCTCGGGCGACGTGCCCCTTCTGCGTACCGAGACAATCCTCAATGTGCGGGACTTTCACCTCGCCGAGCGTGCGGCGATGACCATCCTCACTGCTGTCCCGGCGGACCCCACCGGCTACGGGCGCGTCAAGCGCCAGGACCGGGCCTACGATCACGTCGAGCGGATCATCGAGCAGAAGTCACTCGTGGGCGACGAGGCAGAGCTGCGAGAGATCAATACCGGGATCTATGCTTTCGCAACCAAGCCGTTGTTTTCCCACATCAGCGAGCTCGAAGCGAACAACGCGCACGGCGAGCTTTACCTGACCGATATGGCTGCGCTGCTGGTCGACTCAGGCGAGCGGGTGCTTGCGACTCAGGCGCCGGACGCAGGCGAGGTGCTGGGCGCAAACACGATCGCCGAGATGATGGAGCTTGATCGCGGACTGCGCTGGCGCACGGCCAGCCGCCTGATGGCGCAAGGGGTGACGATCTTCCAGCCGGAGACAGTGCGGATCGACGCCGGGGTAGAGGTTGGCGCCGACACGGTGCTGGAGCCCTACACGCAGCTGCTCGGCGCAACGATGGTTGGCGAGAACTGCCTCATCCGCTCCTACTCGGTACTCGAAGACATGAAGATCGCCGACCATGTGACCATCCGCAACGGCTGCGTACTTGAGAGCTCAGAGATCCGGTCTGGGGCGATCGTTGGCCCGTATGCGCATCTTCGGCCTGAGAGCGTCGTCGGCGAAGAAGCGCATGTCGGCAATTTTGTTGAGATGAAGAAGGCGCGGCTGGGCGCCGGCTCCAAAGCCGGCCACCTCTCCTACCTGGGCGATGCGGTGATCGGTAGCGGCACCAACATCGGCGCCGGAACCATCTTCTGCAATTACGACGGCACGGCCAAACACCAGACCACGATCGGCGATGGGGTATTCCTCGGCAGTGATTCGGTGCTGGTGGCGCCTGTTTCTGTGGGTACCGGCGCGTATGTGGCGGCAGCGTCGTGCATCACTGAAGCTGTACCGGAGAACGCGCTGGCTGTGGGACGGGCCCGGCAGGTGAACAAGGAAGAGTGGGCGACCAAGCGCCGGGCGCGGAACGCTCGTCCAACCAGCTAAGCGGTTCCTCCCATCGCCGGAGCCCACCCATGGGCCTCGTCCTATGCCGCCAGCTTTGTGCGTTACGGGGTCAACGCAGGGCGGCGAGGGGAACTATCGTCCAGCCAGGGAGCTGGCGGCAGCCGCAAGGCGTCCTTCAGGATGCGCTTACGCCGGAAGGATGTGATTACGCCGGCTGCAGGTCGTCAGCAGAGGCATTGTCAGTCTGAGCAACACGGCATGCCTGGGCCTTGCTCTGCGCCAGGGCTAAAGCATTGCGCATGCGGATGCGCGCCGAGAAGAGCGTCCGCTGCACCTCCGCCTCTGTAAGCTCGAGCACCTTGGCCACCTTTTGCGTTGAATAGCCTTCCACATCGCGAAGCAGAAAGATGATGCGCTCACTCCCCGGCAACTCAGTCAACGCTTCTTCCATGTCAGTGCGGCGCGTCGAGGCCTTTTCAAGACTTACCGCCTGATCTGGACGGGCAGCCTCGACTGCGTCGAGCGACACCCGGCGCTCGATCGCTCCCACCATCGCGCGATCCACGCCAAGCGCGTCTGGCTCCTTATGGGTTTCAAACGCTGTAACGAAGGTCTCCGCAAGCACGCTCTCCGCCTCAAGCTCATTCGACGTCATGTAGTAGCCGACGGCGAAGACGCGGTGCCGATGCGTCTCGTATACGTCTCGCTGACGCTGCTCAAGAGTCGACTTCTGCGACTCCGAGGCGACGATGCGGGTAGTGGATTCAGATTTGAACTGGCGCTCCAACTCGAACAAACGATACCCCTCGGCGAGCCACGCTGCCTCTTTGCTGTCTACATGTTAGACCGGTCAGAGGTCTTCGTCGGTCACGGAGCATACAAGGCTGCGAGCGTTATCATAACCGTCCCAAATGACAGAAGCCAGGATGTAGAAACATGCGCTGCCGGTGAAGTTCTGCTGGCAAGTTGTCGATGGAATACGGTAGATCAAAGTAACGCAAGTCACCACTTCCCTTCCCGCAACTAAAACTTTAGAGTTGTTGGGCATCGGGACTATTGGGTTTACGGCATCTCCATAGCAGCAGACAGGCAGAGCGGTAACCAGACAGAGCCTGCATAGGACAGCGCCATGGCATTTGAAAAGATTTTGGTTGTCGACGAGGAATCCCTGGTTCGCTCCCTGGTGAGCAACGCCCTGCGCAAGGCCGGGTACGTCGTGGACGTGGCCGAGACCGTGCCGAGAGCCATGGAAAGCCTGCGCGGTCATACGCCTGATCTCATTATCTGCGACATCCTGCTACCCACGCTTGAAGGCATGCAGTTGCTGCAGTGGATCATCGCGAAGCACCCGGGCACGCCCTTCCTGATGCTCTCTGCAGCGCATGATGCGCAGACCGCCATCGAAGCCATGCGCCACGGAGCGACGGACGTACTGCTCAAACCCTTTGAGGTTGGCACACTGCTTGAGAGCGTGCGGCGGAGCCTGGAACATGGCATGCAGCGGCGACAGACCTCGACCTATCGCGAGGGGCTCGAGCAGCTGGTCGAAGCGCGAACACACATGCTGCGCCAGGCGGTGAACGACCTCGAGCGCTCGTATGACATCACGCTTGAGGCGCTTGGCGACGCGCTTGACCTCAAGGACTCCGAAACCGAGGGCCACTCGCGCCGGGTAACGGCCTACACGATAGCGCTTGCGCGGGTGATGAACGTGCCCCCGGCCGACATCAAGACCACCGCCCGCGGGGCGTTTCTCCACGATATCGGCAAGATGGCCATCCCGGATGCGATCCTGCTCAAGCCAGGCAAGCTGAACCCTGACGAGCAGGTCATCATGCGCGAGCACTGTCTCAGCGGATACCTGATCGTGAAGAAGATCCCGTTTCTAAAAGAAGCCTCAGAGATCGTGTATTCGCATCAGGAGCACTACAACGGCACCGGGTATCCAAGGCAGCTTCGTGGGGACGAGATCCCTCTCGGCGCGCGGATGTTCTCGGTCGCCGACACGCTGGACGCGATTACATCCGACCGTCCCTATCGCAAGGGAAGCAGCTTCCTGGCCGCGCGCAAGGAGATTCTGCGTTGTGCAGGAACACAGTTCGACCCGCAAGTGGTCGATGCCTTCCTGGGCATGCCTCCCGAGATCTGGGAGGACCTGCGGATCGAGATCGTCCGTCGTAGTAGGCCAGCCGGCGAGCAGCCTGAACATTTGCTGCGTCGGCGGGAGACCCAGGGTGGTGCCGGGAGTGCCGGCACCGCGCGCTCGGCTTAGCTGTATGGAGTCCTAGGCGCTGTCGTCCCAAAAGCTACTGGCAGGCTCCGGTGCTGCGGGCCCATCTTCCCGCATCTTTGCAAGCAGGCGGCGATTGTAGAGGACCACTGCAATGCCTCCACCAAGGGCCGAGGCTGCCAGGAGCAAACCCATGCGTATGCGGCCTGCGTGCGGCGGTGCAGGCGGTGCTGCACCCTGCGGCATTGCTGCCGAACCCTGATCTATCGCAAGCTTTGCTTCTGAACCGGCGGTGTTGGGTGTGTCGGGCTCCATGCCGTGTTGGTCAACTTCCCGTCCATCCGCAGGTGAGGACTGCACTGTCGCAGGACTCGGATGAGCCCGTTTTCCAGCGGACCATAGGCCAGGGCGCAAGTATTTTCGCTCCTGCTCGCTTCGAACCCCTTTGTTTTGTGCGCGCCTGAATTTATTTCTCCACAAAACAGTAGTTCCCCGTAGAAACAATCCGTAAAAGTGGTATGCTGATTTCAGTCGAGGGCATCTATAGAAGTGAAGATGTAGAGGTGAGGTCGAGCCCAGACTCCTACCCTCTCCCTTCGAGTCAAGTTTTGCAAGACAAGTTGCGTCACTGGCCTCCCGGCACAGACAGTCAAATGTTTGTGCCGTCTTTTTTTGCCTGTGGGATTTCTGCCTACCATCGAGTCCGCGCCCTTGCCCGCTGCAGTGGGCCTGCGTACTCGCCGCAGTGCTGCGACGCTTACCGTGCCATAGACTAGTGCTGTACAGCTATGCCCGGCAAGTTCCAGCGCCGGGCCTCCAAACGGAGATTCGGAGCTTGATGATGAAGCGCAGTCTTGCCGCCAGCTTTGTGTTTGCCATCACGATTGCCGGGTACGCGCAGTGGTCCGATCCTGCGGCAGACCAGCCAGCCTACCATGCACAGGCGCCCGCACGCGGAGCCAAGCTGCCCCCTGTCCTGTCCGGAGACCAGCTGACGGGCGAGTACTTTCGATATCCCTGGCAAAAGAAGGTGTACGAGCAGGCCGCGCAGATCCAGAGGGTGATCTACCAGATGCCCTGCTTCTGCCGGTGCGACAAGGCGCTGGGCCACCAGAGCCTGCATAGCTGCTTTGAGGGGACTCACGGCGCGGTGTGCTCAACCTGCGCCAAGGAGGAGGCTTACACCTACAAGATGACGAAGCTCGGCAGGACACCGTCTGAGATCCGCGCGGGCATCGAGAAGAAGGAGTACGAGGCCATCGACCTGAACGCGCTCTGATGCAGCCGCGCTCGGCGTGGCGCGGGACGGTAAGTGCAGTGCTGTTGTCCAGGCAACCGCAGCAGCAAAGATGCGACTGTATGATGGGCGCATGCCGGGCAATCTCAGCGCCACGCGGGCCAAGTCGATCTTGAAGGCTGCGTTGCTTGAGATCGCGTTCATCGTGTTCCTGTTCTATGCCAACCTGCTCATGGGCGAGTTCACCGTAAGTAACGGACACGGGAAAAGCCTCACGATGGCTCTTCGCGACCTGCTCTCGGCCAAGAGCCTGATAACCGCACTGGTCTCGGCTGTCATCGGCTTCGCAGGCATTCAGTATCTGCGCCGCAATATCTAACCGCCCGAGAGTTTACCTGCAAGCGTAAGATAGAGAGAGTGAGGGCGATACATTCGGCTTCTCACCTTGCACCACATCCCACCAAATGGGGGCGTCACGGTTTCGACGGAATTGTAGGCGGCAAAGAGGCATGCCGGGGTCTGGGCACCCGTAATCGCCCGGAAAAACAGAATTGCCAACACTGAATTCGCACTCGCAGCTTAATTAATTAAGTTGCCGTTCTCCTGAGCTTTGTCTGCGGGCCCAGAGCGAACGTCATACAGCAGGCTGGTTTCCGAGGGCTAGGTCCGGGCTGAGGAGACGAGATCCACGGGCTAGCGTTCGACTCACCTTGTCCGTTCTGAGGGTCGAGAGCGAAGTCAATGGAACGTGACTGAGCATGGAGCCTCTCTTTGTTGTTCGCAGTTTCGGACGCGGGTTCGACTCCCGCCGCCTCCACCAACCTCAAGCGCAACGCTTGCTGCCTTGCGTTCCAGGGAACGCCATCCCGCTAATGCGCTCGCCACGATCGAACGAAGCTTCCCCTGGGCTTAGAGCGATGCTTGTGTCCCATCATTCCCCCTCTTCTTTTATTCTCATCTCCCTTGCTCTTTCTTCCAGTGAACAACACCTACGACTCTTTCAAGACCAATGCCGCAGGCAAATCGCAAGTAAGTGCGGGCGCCGTTCAGCGGCTGTCTGCCGTGCGCTGAGCCGTATGGCTGTTGGAGCCCACACACTCTGAGGATTTGAGCCATGCGAATGGCCGAACTGATCGCGCAGAAGAAAGCTGGTGACCCGCTCTCCGGCGATCAAATTCGCTGGTGGATCAATGGGTACGTGGCCGGCGCGATCCCGGACTACCAGGTAGCCGCACTGCTGATGGCGATCTGCCTGCGCGGCATGTCAACCGAAGAGACCCTCGCGCTGACCATGGCAATGGCTTACTCAGGCGACGTGGTCGATCTCCGTGACATTCCAGGCGTCAAGGTGGACAAGCACTCGACCGGCGGCGTGGGTGACACAACGACCCTGATTGCCGCGCCGCTGGCCGCGGCGTGCGGCGTCAAGGTCGCGAAGATGTCGGGTCGAGGGCTGGGGCATACCGGCGGGACAATCGACAAGCTGGAGTCAATCCCGGGCTTCAACGCGACGCTTTCGCCCGCGCAGTTCCGCGCCATTGTGACAGAAGTGGGCATTGCCATCACCGGGCAGACAGGCAACCTGGTGCCGGCAGATAGACTGCTCTACGCCTTGCGCGATGTGACCGGAACGGTCGACTCGCTGCCGCTGATCGCCTCGAGCATCATGAGTAAGAAAATAGCGGCAGGGGCTGACGCCATTGTGCTAGACGTCAAAGCAGGGAGCGGAGCCTTCTTGTCCTCGGTTAAGGACGCGCAGGCGCTGGCCGAGGCGATGGTTGCAATCGGCGAGGGTGCGGGCCGTAGAACAGTCGCGCTGATCACCGACATGGACCAGCCGCTCGGCTCGGCCATCGGCAACAGCCTGGAGATCTGGGAGGCGCTCGAGGTACTCCGCGGCAGGACTGCCGGACCGTTGTGCGAGCTTTCTCTTCAAGTGGCGGCTGAGATGGTGGTCGCGGCCGGCATCGCGATCGGCGATGGAGCGCGCTTGCTGGTGGAGCGAGCTCTCGCTTCCGGCGAAGCGCTAGCGAGCTTCGCACGGCTGGTTGCCGCCCAGGGTGGGGACGCACGCGTAGTCGGGGACGACACGCTGCTGCCGCAACCGACAGAGCGGCGGCCACTCGCGAGCCCTGTCGCAGGCTTTGTCACCTCGATGAACACGCAGGCGATTGGCCGCGCCGCTTTGTACCTTGGCGCCGGGCGTGCCAGGGCTGATGACGCGATCGACTATGCGGCAGGCCTGGTGCTCTCCAGGCGCATCGGCGACCCGGTCGCTGTCGGGGAGACGCTTGCCACCCTGCACCTGGGGCCGCGATCTGACGTCACCGCGGCAAGCAGGCTGCTCCTTGAGGCCATCCACGTTGGGCCGAAGCCTGTAGCGCCCGGCAAGCTGGTGCTGGGGCGCGTGCCGGCATAGAGCCCTGCAAGCCTGCTTGACCCCGGGCACGCGCGGGCTCTACAGTCGCAGACACTTGGCTACGCAGGCAAAAGCTTCTACCGGGCAGGCTGCCGGCTCGTTACACGGCCTTGGCGTCGTCTGCGGACTCGCTGCCGGTGTCTGGCTGGGTGCAGCTGAGGCGCCGACCAAGCTTGTCAACGCCGGGCTATCACCGTTCGCGGTGTCGCTGTGGATGGTCGCCGGGGTTTTTACGGCGCGCTGGACCTTTCCTACCCTGCTCAAGGGCACCAGCTATGTGTGGCGCGACCTGCTCGACCGCAAGCACCTGATCGTGTGGGCGCTGCTTGCCGGCGCGTTGTGGGCAGTGGCCAACACGTTGACCGTCTTCGCGATTCGCGACGTAGGGCTGGCCGTCGCGTTCCCGCTGTGGAACGCCAATGCGCTCTTTGGACTGCTGTGGGGGCGGGTACTGTTCCGGGAGCTGGAGGGCGCAAGCGGACGCAACATCGCCAGGGTGGTGCTTGGGTCTCTGGCCATCGTGATCGCAGCGATCCTACTCGGTTACAGCACGGTGCACGGCGGGGTCAGACCCACGCCGCATGCGGTCCGGGGGATTGCAGCGGCCCTTGGCGCGAGCCTGCTGTGGGGGACCATGTATGTCCCCTACCGCAAGGCCTATGTAAGCGGGATGAACCCGCTCTCCTTTGTCACGGCTTTTACTTTTGGCGAGCTGGGCTCGGTCTTTGTCCTGATCTGGGCGCTCGACGGCGGCCGGCACTCCTCTGCGTTCCACTTCGCCGAGTTCAAGCCGGTGCTCTTCTGGCTGTTCCTGGGCGGGTTCCTGTGGGTGGTGGGTGATCTGTTTCAACAGTTCGCTGCGAAATACCTGGGCATCGGCCGCGGCATCCCTTTGTCCAACACCAACCAACTGTGGGGCCTTGCCTGGGGAGCGCTGGTCTTTGGCGAGCTGGCGGGGAGTGACCTGCAGCACAAGCTGCTGGTGCTGGGCGGCTCAGTCGTCATGATTCTCGGCGCGCTGGCAATCTCGACAGCAAGAGCTGGGGCGCGCGAGCACCAGTCCGGCAACCAGGCCATTGAGCGCGAGTGTGACCGGTACGGGATGGAGTATCGCAGCGTGCTGGCCGCGCAGACCGGCAGCGAGTTCGACCTGCAGGCGCCACGACGGTGGTGGGACTACGCGATTGTGGCAGTCGCGATCGGCATGTTTGTGTGGCTTGGAGTGCACGCTCGCATGCCGACGATTGCGATGCATATGCGCTGGCTGGGTGCGCTGGTCCTGGTGCTGGTGGGGAGCGTCTGGTTCGCTGGGGCGAAGCTGCGGCGGGAGACGGGGTTCTCGTGAGCAGCTTCTGTTTGCCTTCGCAGCAGGGCTCATGGATGAGCTATCCGCAAGGGGGTCACCCCGCGGATTCGGGATGACGTGGCGAGGTGCGACCGGAGTAGAATCGCAATAGACCAAGCGCACGAGGCGAACTCCTATGGCAACCGCAACGGCAACACCACTTGAGTCTCTCGATCAGTGGGAAGAGTTCCTGGAAGGACGGTACAAGGAAGGCAAGGCGGAAGAAGAGTTTCGCCAGTATGACGCCGAAGCCAACCCGCGTGTAGCCGAGTTCTACCGGATCAACCACGAGCAGCAGACCGTTGCCTACGTGCTTGGCAAGGAGCGCGAGTACTTTGGGCTGACGCGTGCCAAGAAGACTATCTGGGAAGCAGCCGAGTTTCTGAACACGCTCGTCGACGACTCGGACCCTGACACCGACCTGACCCAGACCGAACACCTGCTCCAGACCTCCGAGGCCATTCGTCGCGACGGGCACCCGAGGTGGATGATTGCGACCGGCTTTGTGCATGACCTGGGCAAGTGCCTGTGTCTCTACGGCGAGCCGCAGTGGGGCGTCGTCGGCGATACCTTCCCGGTCGGCTGTGCCTGGGCGCCGGAGAATGTCTTTCCTGAGTACTTCGCGAACAATCCTGACCGGCATGTGCCGGAGTACCAGACCAAATACGGCATCTACGAGCCGAACTGCGGCCTTGAAAACGTGCACATGTCCTTTGGCCACGACGGCTACATCGCCGAAGTCCTCAAGAACAACCTGCCGGACGAGGCGCTGTACATGCTGCGCTTCCACTCGTTCTATCCCTGGCACAAGCAGGGCGCGTATACGCACCTGACCAATGAGAAGGACCAGGCGATGCTGCCCTGGGTGCAGAAGTTCAACCCATATGACCTCTACTCCAAAGGCCACGAAAAGCCGGACATGAAGGAGATCAAACCCTTCTACGACGATCTGTTCGCCGAGTTCTTTCCCGGGAAGATCGCCTGGTAGTGGTCGAGCCCTCACCCGTTTCTGAGAGAAGGGGTGCGGTACCCATGCTGCGTGCCATCGTCACAGACGTGCAGCTCTGGGTACCGCTCGGGGTATTGATTGCCGGAATAGGAATTCTTGTCTATTGCGCCCGGTGAAACATGGCGGTTCTGGTGTAAAGACAAGGTGGGTTGACAGGCTTCCTTGCCGATCAGTACCTAACTGGGAATTTGTAGTTACCGCCGGATATTAGTTCCAGCCCTATTTCGCCTCGCGCGAGCGATGTGGGTAGCCTCGAAGTAGCAGAGGTCATTCAATGAAAGATCGCATCTGGCCCATGTTGGCGGTGCTTCTGGGAGCGATATGGCTAGCACACGTAAGAGTTCTGTCCTTGACAGGTACATACAACACAGAACAAGCGATTGGATTCAACATTGCGGCGCTTAGCATGCCTCTGGCATTACTGTGTGTATCGAGCTCCAAGCTCTACCAAAAGGTAGAATGCAGAGGCTCTTTCCATGCTTGGAGGTTTGTGCTGGGATGGATATCTTGTTCATTCTCACTTTCTTTCCTCTACAATGCGTTAACTGAATCCGACACCCAGAAGCTTGGGGCGGTCCTTCTAACTTTCCTATCCGGTGGCCTTTCGCTTTATCTGTTCAGAGGCGCCTACAAAAGAGCGGCGCCATCGCAAACAGCGCCACGAGGAGATACGTCCGTACGCTTAGGTGAAGCGCAGAGCGCCGATCAGAGCGTCTGGTTCAAAGACCTTAAGAATTGGATAGAGAGTCGCTTTGAAGATTCTAGCCTGAAATCGATTGACTCAGTCTCTTACAGGCAGCACCTCTACCGTAATGTGGTTCGATTGCGAAGCATGGTTCTGACTGATGCGGAACTTATGTCTCCGCTCAAAGGAACTGCATTTTCGCTGATCTTTAGCACGCAACTTTACATAGTTGGGACAGAGAGAAACCAAGACCGTCCAACAACGTTAGCAGCTATGTTTGCTGTCCTCCCGGACTATCCCTCTTTCTACGCCTTAGAAAAGGTCAAATCTGATGCTTCGATATCGCTCCCGGATATCGCAAGAATGTTTTTCTTGGAAGGCGAGATGTTCTCCGTCCTTTATCTTTTCTTGTCGGGAGATAAGGACTACTTTCAGAACACGCTAGCTTCCGCTACCGAACTTGCGTCGAAGTACTGGGATAAGCACCAACAGCCATTCGTCTTCGCACTGAGCGCTGCGGCAGCGGAGGCTCTTCAAGGCTGGCAGGGCTCCCCTGTGGGCCCCGCTCTGCTTGAGCCATCACCCTCAGAGTGAAGGTCTCACACAAGCTGCACTTGACTGCTGTCTAGTCTATGGGTCGATAAGCTTGGCGCCAGGCTCTAAAGTTCAGCAGAAATTGGACCTGGCGAGACGCGCATCTGCGATTTATTTGCAACACTTCTGTCTACTACGCAACCTTACGAAGACGATGCCCGCAAGTCTCGACCGCCAGTCATTTCACGCACGCCCAACCCATCCGCGATACCATCAGAAATGGTATGAGTGAAGGTCGTTGGGTACTACTAATTGCCAGTGAAGTCGGACGTACCGACTCTGTTTCTGACCGCGCCATGGAGCGGCTGGTCGATGCCATTTCGGAAGAGGGTTACGAGGTGGTTCGCACCTCTACTCCGGAGGATGGGCTGTCGCTCGTCACTTCCGACCCCTCGCACTCGGCCATCCTGCTCGACTGGGATCTTGAAGGCGACAACCAGTTCGACGAGCGCGCTGCACTCCAGATTCTCCGCGCTGTCCGCCGCCGCAACAAGAAGATCCCGATCTTCCTGATCGCCGACCGGACCCTTGTCTCCGAGCTCCCGCTCGAGGTCGTCAAGCAGGTGCACGAGTACATTCACCTCTTCGGCGACACGCCCGCTTTTATCGCCAACCGGGTCGATTTCGCCGTCGAGCGCTACCATGAACAGCTGCTGCCGCCCTACTTTCGCGAGCTGAAGAAGTACACCGACCAGGGCGCCTACTCCTGGGACGCGCCTGGCCACATGGGCGGCGTGGCCTACCTGAAGCACCCGATCGGGATGGAGTTCCACAAGTTTTTTGGCGAGAACCTGCTGCGGTCCGACCTCGGCATCTCGACCGCCCCGCTGGGGTCCTGGCTGGACCACATCGGTCCCCCGGGCGACTCCGAGCGCAACGCCGCGCGCATCTTCGGGGCCGACTGGACCTTCTTCGTCCTCGGCGGCTCGTCGAACTCGAACCAGATCGTCGGCCATGGCGTCATCGCGCAGGACGACATCGTGCTGGCCGATGCGAACTGCCACAAGTCTATCTGCCACTCGCTTACCGTCACCGGCGCGCGGCCGGTCTACTTCAAGCCGACACGCAATGGCTACGGCATGATCGGCCTGGTCCCGCTCAAGCGGTTCTCGTCCGAGTCGGTCAAGGAGCTGATCGCGAAGTCGCCTTTCTCCGCTGGCGCCCGATCGCAGGATCCGACCTACGCTGTTGTGACCAACTCGACTTACGACGGCCTCTGCTACGACGTGAACCGCGTGGTTGAAGAGCTGGCCGAGAGCGTCCCGCGCGTGCACTTTGACGAGGCCTGGTACGCCTACGCCAAGTTCCACCAGATCTACAAGGGGCGCTACGCCATGGGCGTCCCAGACGAGATGCCGAACCGCCCCGCGCTGTTCTCGGTCCAGTCGACGCACAAGATGCTGGCCGCGTTCTCAATGGGCTCAATGGTCCACATCAAGCTGTCAGACCGCGCTCCGCTCGACTTCGATCAGTTCAACGAGTCGTTCATGATGCATGGGACCACCTCGCCCTTTTACCCGCTCCTTGCCTCGCTCGACGTGGCCGCGGCGATGATGGATGAGCCCGCCGGGCCGACGCTGATGAACGAGACGATCCAGGATGCGATCACCTTCCGCAAGGCGATGTCCTCGGTCGCGCACCGGCTGCGCGCGGCAGAGAAGAACGGCGATGGCTGGTTCTTCCGCATTTATCAGCCGGAGTCCGTCATGGACATCGATGGGGAGACGCACCTGTTCGAAGAGGCGCCGGACAAGCTGCTCGGCACCCGCTCCAGCTGCTGGACTCTCAAGCCCGGGCAGGACTGGCATGGCTTCCAGGATGCCGACATCGCAGACGAGTACTGCATGCTCGATCCGACCAAGGTCACCATCCTCACGCCGGGCGTCAACGCGCAGGGTGTGGTCGAGGAGTGGGGTATCCCGGCGGCTATCCTCACCGAATTTCTCGACAGCCGCCGCGTCGAAATTGCGCGTACCGGCGACTATACCGTGCTGGTGCTGTTCTCCGTCGGGACGTCGAAGGGCAAGTGGGGCGCGCTGCTGGAGAACCTGTTTGAGTTCAAGCGGCTCTACGACACCGAGGCGCCGCTCGAAGAAGCCTTGCCGGAGCTGGTCGCGAAACACCCGGCGCGCTACCGCAACTCGACGTTGAAAGAACTATCAGACGAAATGCACAAGGCCATGATCGAGATGGACCTGGCCGGCCTGGTAAACGCGGCCTGCGACGAGGACTTTGACCCTGTGCTGACCCCTGCGCAGACCTACCAAAAACTGGTACGGGGTGAGACCGAGCGGCTGCCATTCGAGCAGATGGCCGGGCGCATCGCCGCGGTCATGCTGGTCCCCTACCCGCCCGGCATCCCTATGTCGATGCCCGGGGAGCGGCTAGGCGGCTCCAACACGCCTGTCATCAAGCTGATCCTGGCGATGGAAGAGTTTGGCAAGCGCTTCCCCGGGTTTGAGCGCGAGGTGCACGGCATCGAGGTAGACGCCGAGGGCGATTACTGGATGCGCGGCGTCATCGAAGAGGGTCAAAGCATAGCGCCCGGGTCAGACGAGTACCAGGCGCCTGCTGCCATGGAGCAGACCAGCGCGGAGCCTTCCGGCGTAGACCGGCCTACGTCCAAGCCGGTCCGGCGAGCCATCAGCTAGAAGACGCGTCAAGCATGCCAAGCACCATCTGCTTCCCGATAACAAGCTCCGGGTGTGAGATGGTGTGCGGCCTGCCTGGATATCGTTCGGTCGCCACGGCTGCTCCCATCTGGCGAAGCACCTGCGCGGACTCCTCGACGCGTGCCCAGGGCACATGCGGATCCGGGTCGCCTGAGCCCAGGAAAGCAGGCAGCCCTTCCAGCTGGCCGGCGTGGTGGCGCACCTCGCCCGGCGCACCAATCAGTCCACCTGTGTAAGCGATCAGCGCCCCGTACCGAGCCGGGTGCGAGGCCACAAACTCGCTCGCCAGGCAGGCACCCTGCGAAAAGCCGCAAATGGCGATGCGGTTCAGCGGAATGCCAGCGGTCGTGATCTGCGTGATCAGCGATGCGATCCTGGCCAGCGCAGACGAGACGCCTGGCTCGTTCTGCTGCCGGGGCGCGAGGAACGACTGCGGGTACCAGACGTGGCCAACTGCCTCCGGCGCAAGGAAGGCCAGCCGCCGATCGTAAAAGACCTCGGCGAGGTTGAGTATGTCTCCGGCCGAGGCGCCGCGCCCGTGCAGCAGGATGACAGCTCCCACAGCCTGGTTAAGCAGAGCGCCGGCATACAGCACAGGCTGCGCTCCGTGCGGGTTTGCATGCGGGGCTACGTGCACAGCAGGATCACTCATCGGCTAACCGCTTCCGCGGTACGGAGAACGAGCGGAGGCAGGCGCTTTTCGATCGCGGTGCGCTGGGGTTCCAGCCATTCGGGCAGCTTCAGCGCTTCGCCCAGGCTCTCGACTGGCTCATCGAAGGTGAAGCCCGGTGGATCGGTGGCCAACTCAAAGAGCAGTCCACCTGGCTCCCGGAAGTAGACCGAGTGAAAGTAGGTGCGGTCCATCACTGGAGTGACCTGGAGGCCGAGCTCGCCAAGGTGAGCTTGCCAGTCGCACTGGGTGGCATCGTCGGCGTTGCGAAAGGCGATGTGGTGAACTGTGCCTGCGCCCATGCGCCCGTGGAGCGCTGCAGGAAGAAGCACCAGGTCGATGCGACTGCCGAGTGCAGGGCCGTTACTCTCTGCAGTCGCGGCAAACCGTGCGCCGTCTCCTTTCTCCCTGACGCGCGTGAAGCCCATCGCGAGAAGAACCTGCTCGGTTGCGCCGATTGCAGCTACCCCGAGTGTCACTCCAAAGAAGCCGTGAATGGCATGCCGCGGCGGAACGTTGCTGGTCCGCGCAGGGTACGCAGTGGCGACCTCTTCGTGAGCGACAAGCTCAAGCTGCATACCGTCCGGATCAGCAAAGCGAAGCACCTGTTCGCCGGCAGAAGCCAGATGAGATGTCTGCCGCTCGACCGAGATGCCGGCTGCGGCGAGATGCTCCGCCCAGAAGTCCAGCGAGCCGGCGGGGATGCTGAAAGCGACTGCCTGCGTTTCGCCGGTGCCCAGTGTGCCGCGCGCAGCGCCAGGCCAGGCGAAGAACGTCAGGATGGTACCCGGCGAGCCTGCATCGTCACCAAAGTAAAGGTGGTAGCTGCCAGGGTCGTCAAAGTTAACGGTGCGCTTGACCAGACGTAATCCCAGAACTTGCGTGTAGAAGTCCAGCGTTCGCTGCGCGTCGGCGACAATGGCTGTGACGTGGTGGAGGCCGGGGATCGGCTTTCTATCAGCGTTCATCGGAGTACTCCCTATGAGAATGCAGCTGCCGCAGTAGATGACCCAACCGTAGGCCTGGACTCATGCCTTGCAGCCGCAGGCAGCCCTACTTCAGCGGCTGCTTGCCGGCGCCCTCCGTCACGGTGGTGACGCGATCTTCGCCTGGCGGCGGAAACAGTTCCGTCGCGCCACTCGGCCAGCGCACCTCAAGCGACTCCAGCGTTGCACTCACGCCGAGGCCGAAGTGCAGGCGCTGATCGCTGCTGCTGCTGTAACTCGAGCCGCTGCGTACCTCGTTCACCCAGATGCGTGGCGCGTTGTTGCTGGTGCCGCGCACAGTTACGCGCGCACCGATGGCATCGCGGTTTGACTTGGTGCCGACCAGGTGGAGCGTGACCCAGTGGTTTGGGTTTCTCGCTTCGTTGACTAATACCAGGGGCCGGTCACTCACGTTATTGATGACCGCTTCAAGCCGACCATCGTTCCAAAGATCGCCAATGGCGAGCCCTCGGCCCGGCAGGGGATCAAGCAGGCCAGGACCGGAGCTCTTAGATAGATCCTTGAACTTGCCATTGCCTGCATTCCAGTAGAGGAAGCGCGGCTCGCGATAGGTGGCGCCAAGCTTTGCCTGATCCACTTCCGGATACACGTGCCCGTTGACGACCAGCAAATCCGGACGACCATCGTTATCCACATCGGCAAACATGGCGCCCCATCCCAGCGCATCCGCGTTGATGCCAAGCCCGGCAGGGAAGGTCACGTCGGTGTAAGTGCCATCGCCATTGGCATGGTAGAGAGTTGACGTGTCATCAGAAAAGTTGGTGCGGAAGATATCCAGGTGGCCATCGCCATCGTAATCGGCGGCCGTAGAGCCCATGCCTGCTTGTTCACGCCCATCCTCGTTGAAGGCCACGCCGACTTCCGGCGCTGTGTCCGTAAAGGTGCCGTTGTGATTGTTGTGGTAGAGGATCGACGGTGTGGAGTCGCACGCGATGTAAAGATCAGGCCATCCGTCTTCGTCGTAGTCGAGCGTAGTGACGGAGAAACAGTAGTGGCCAGTGGTTTTTTCGATGCCGGTGGTGGCGCTGACGTTGGTGAACCTGCCGCCGCCGTCGTTGTGGTAGAGCAGGTTCTTGGCGCTCTCCAGACCACGCGGGCCGCACATCACCGGCGTGCCCTTCCAGATGCAGCCTGCATCCTGCCCGGGGACCGGTGTCTTCTCCAGGTCGAAGTGGACGTAGTTGGCGACGACGAGGTCAAGCTTGCCGTCGCGGTCGTAATCGATGAAGGCACAGCCTGTGCCCCACTCCTTGCCGGTACCCGCAACACCAGCCTCTGCGGCCACCTCGCGGAAGGTGCCGTTGCGCTCGTTGTGGTAGAGGCGATTTGTGCCGTAGGCAGTTACGTACATGTCGTCGTAACCGTCGTTATCGTAATCGCCTACGCAGACGCCCTGGCCCCAGGCGTTTGCAGTGAGTCCCGCGGCGCCGGTCACATCAGCAAATGTGCCATCGTGGTTGTTACGATAGAGGTGGCTTGTAGGCAAGGGCGTGTTGTGTGTAGCGCCGAGTTCCCTGCCGTTGACGAGAAAAATGTCAGGCCAGCCGTCATTGTTGTAGTCGAGGATAGCCACGCCGGAGCCGGTCGCCTCAACAATGTAGCGCTTGCTGCGTTCACCGCCATTGACGTTGCGTGCGGTGATGCCCGCTTGTTGCGCAACATCGAGAAACCATGCCGGCGCCGGATGTGCCTCGCTTGCCGGGTAGGGTGTGCTCTGCGCCCACGCAAGCGGCGCCGGGAGAAGGAGCAGCAGCAACGCGGCGCACCATCTGCAGAGCAGGCTCACGACTTACTCGCTGCAAGCTTGCCTTGCTTACCCATGGCCAGGCGCTTCAGGATCGCGCCGCCCTCTTCAATCACGTACAGCTGGTTTGCCGCAAGCGCGTGCAGCGTGTCTTTCGCGCCAGAGGGCCAGGAGATCTCGACGAGGTCGGCATGCATTGCCTGGTCAAGGCCAAAGTGCAGGCGCAGGTCGTTTTGCGAATAGTAACTGCCACCGCTACGCACTTCGTCAATTTGACGTAAAGGCTTTGTGCCGGGCAGCGTAGCGGCTGTTACAGCTACACGCGCGCCAATGCCGGTGCGGTTGCTTTTTCTTCCCACGAGGCGAAGCTTGATGAAGTTGCGCTGGATGCTCGTGTCGGTGCGCAGCAACTGCGGTAGCGCGTTGACGCAGTTAACGACGATGTCCATGTCGCCATCGTTGTCATAGTCGCCGAAGGCGCAGCCGCGCGCGGGCGCCGGGGCAGTGATGCCGGGTCCTGCGATGGCGGTGACCTCCTCGAACTGTCCGTTGCGCAGGTTGCGGTACAGGTACTTTTGCTCGGCGTACGGCGAGTCCAGGTGCGCGCCATCGACCTCGGGATAGACATGGCCGTTTGAGATGAAGATATCCGGCCACCCGTCATTGTCCAGGTCGACAAAGCCAACGCCCCAGCCCAGGTAGCGCGTGTTGATGCCCAGACCGGAGACGTAAGTGTGATCCTCAAAGGTGCCATCGCCCAGGTTCTGATAGAGCGAATCCGTGTCGCCTGCAAAGTTGGTCTTCACAATATCGAGCAGGCCGTCGCGGTTGTAGTCGCCAACGGAGACGCCCATGCCCGCCTGCGGCTTGCCGTCGGGCGAGTAGGCGATGCCGGCTTCGATCGCAATGTCCTTAAAGGTGCCGTCCTTCTGATTCTGGTAGTAAGTCGCGGCTGTCGAATCATTGGCAACGTAGATATCGGGCCAGCCGTCATTATCCAAGTCAGCTACCGTCACAGAGAGAGCGTAGGTGCCGACGGTCTCAAGGACGCCGGACTTCTGCGAGACGTCTGTGAAAGTCCCGTCACCATTGTTGTGGTAGAGGATATTCTTGCCGCCGTCGAGTCCGGGTGGTCCGCACGCGACCTGCATACCCTTGTACGCGCAGCCCGCGGCCTCGGGCACAGGCGCGGTCTTGATATCGAAGTCAATGTAGTTTGCGACAAACAAATCGAGATGGCCATCGCGGTCGTAGTCGAGGAAAGCGCAGCCGGAGTTCCAGCGTGTTTTAGCCTGCGCCAGCCCTGCCTTTACTGCGACGTCGGTGAATGTGCCATCGCCATTGTTACGATACAAAGCATTCTGCCCGTAGTACGTGACGAACAGATCATCAACACCGTTGTTGTCGTAGTCGCCCACGCAGCAGCCCTGGCCCCAGCCAGAACGCGTGATACCGGATCTCGCAGTGACATCGGTAAAGGTGCCGTCGCGATTGTTCTTGAACAGGCGACTGATTGGTTCCTGACCTTGTGGGAAGCCCGCTAAACGCGTCCCGTTGACCAGGAAGATGTCGAGCCAGTCGTCCTGATCGTAATCATAGAAAGCGACGCCGCAGCCGGTGGTCTCGAGAAGGTAGCGGTTCTTGTGCTCGCCGCCGTAGATAGTCTTTGTGTGCAGGCCGGACTGCGCGGCCACGTCGAGGATGCTGAAGCCGAGCGGGGTACCTGTCACAGGCGAAGGCAAGGCTTTGGGCGCGCGAGGCTTGGTGTCGTAGGTCGGTCGCGCCGACGTGGTTTGCTGCGCGGTCAGCGAGAGCGCCAGCACATCCTCAAAGCTCAGCACCAAGGCGGTCCGGGAGAGGGACTTGAGAAAACCGCGTCGCGACCAGATCAACAGAGCTCCTCAGATTGATTGCAATGGACAGCGAGGCGCAACGCCATGCGAGGAGTATAGAGAAGCGGAATCAGGAGACACAACCTGGCTCCTTGCGGCTCGGCAGGCCGTGAAGGACAAGTGCAAGTCCTCAACTTTGTTCAAAATGACAGCGCTGCGAGGGGGCTTGAACACCCTTGCACCTGAGCAGAGGCGGTCGCTTCAAAAGCTTGCCATCACTCTTTCTCCCGGGTGAGCGGCTGGCCTTCGCGCAGGTGGTAGGTTGCGTCCGCTGCAACCTGTACAAACTCCTGCGTAGTACCAGAGGTAGGCCAGGTGACCGTGACCTTCGCGATGCGGGTGGAAGAGGCCACGCCAATATGCTGCCGCAATGGATTGCCACCAAAGCTTGAACCATAACCTACGGTGCGGTAGATGTGGCGAGCACCAGTCCGGGTGGCAAGCATTAGGTCGACACGCGCGCCGTATGCGGCTCGGTTGGTGGTAACGCCTTCAAGGATGAGCGTAATGGAATGATTCCCGTTGCCTGGGTTGTGGTAGAGCACGCTCTGGTAGGTGTCGCCCGGGAGCGCGCCGCCCATTTCTTCAAAGACATCTTCGTGGCCGGTGTGCTCGATGTCGGCAAAGGCTATGGCGTGGCCTTTCTGCAAATGACCGAAGCCGCCGTCGGTGGTCACGTCCGCGAAGCTGTCGCCCCCTTGATTGCGGAACATGCGGTTCGGTAACAGCGAGGGGTACTCGGAGTCGCCCGTACCGAGGTAGACGTCGAGCCAGCCGTCGTTGTCGATGTCACCGAAGTTGGCACCCATGGGCATGATGGCCCGGTCGAGATGCGCCTGGTGGCTCACGTCGGTGAAGGTGCCGTCGTGATTGTTATGGTAGAGGCGCGGCAGTTCGCCGTGGAAGGGCTGGCCTGCTTCGAAGTTGCCTAAATCATCTGGCCCGGCAGTGGAATAGCCGCTGACGAAGATGTCGGGCCAGCCGTCGTTGTCGTAGTCGAAAAACCAGGTAGCGAAGCTGTTGGACTGCTCGGCAACGTGCGCGGTCGGGGTCACGTCGGTGAACCGCCATGCTGCAGTCGAGGGCGACCGCGGCCCCTTCGCTTTGCTCAGGATGACATTTGTTGTTTGCGCCTGGCTTGTTTGTGCCGGGCTTTTTTGCGAAACTGCCTCGCGGGCGGGTGCGCTTGCAGCAGGTGGCACGCTCGCAGGGCCATCGTTGCGGAAGAGATGATTGCGTCCGTACATCACCGAGACATACAAGTCAGGCCGGCCATCGTTGTTGTAGTCTCCCCAGGCCACGCCCTTGACGAAGCCCAGGTTTGCGAGCCCACTCGCTTCCCCGACTTCTGTAAAGGTACCGTCGTGGTTGTTGTGAAAGAGCTGCGAGGGGTGTGGGTCGTCCGCCCTGGACTCGTGTCCAACGAATAGATCGAGCCAGCCATCGTTGTCGTAGTCCGCCCATGCGGCGGTCTGGGTCGGGTGCATCGAGAGCAGCCCAGCCGCCTCGGTCACATCGTCGAAGGTGCCGTTGCCGTTATTGCGCAGCAGCGACATGGGGTAGCAGCCCTGCTTGCCCCACCAGCCTCCGCGGAGCACGAGCACGTCCGGATGGCCGTCATTGTTGTAGTCGGTCAGGACCAGGTTCAGCCCGCCCGTCTCGCCTTCAAGCCCTGCAGACCTCGTCACATCGGTAAAGGTGCCGCTGCCGTTATTGCGAAACAGGTGCATCTGGTCGGCCGGACCGGAAGAGGTCACCATCACATCAAGCAGGCCATCCCCGTCAAAGTCCTCGACGATCGCGCCGCCGGCGTGGCTCATGATGTCGAGACCTGCCGAAGCGGCAATGTCAGGAAAGGTAGGCGTCTGTTTGCCGTCCGGCCGGTCGGAGTCAAACAGATGCGCCGGGATCAGGTAGCGTGCGGGTACCTGCTGCGGGTAGAGCCCGAGCTGCATGTAGGCTACGTTGAGCAGCCACCGCGAGCGGGCCTCGTGCGGGTTGGCGGCAAGAAGCGCTGTCAGCTCGCGCACCGCTCCTTGCGCCCCACGGGGAAGCTGGTGGGCCGCCGCAGCTTGCATCGGGAAGATACAGGCTTTTTGCCCGTGCATGTGAGAGCAGTTCTCCTGCTCGCCGAGGCGCAGGTAGCTGATGGCGAGCCACTCTCCCACCTGGCGCGTAAAGTCCGGCGGCAACGGCTGCTTGCGAGCGGCCCAGGCGGCGCGCAGTGCTTCAAGCGTCCGGATGGATGCTTCGCTCTCCCCGGTGTAGAGCTGCTCCTTGGCAAGCTGGAGCGTGACCACCGCTTGATCAGCAGGGGGCAGGTTAGGACGGGCGAGCAGCCGGGCGTAGTATGCGACGCGTTGAGCGGGCTTGGTCGGGTCGAGCCGCCAGTCGGTTACGGCGTAGATCTGCTGGAGCAGCGCCGCCATCTTCTTTGTGCTGGGCGCCTGGTACAGGGGCTTTGTCAACGCAGCACGGGCCGGTATGGAGACCGAGCCAAGCGGCTGCGGAGCCATGGGCGTCATGGACGCAGGCTTGAGCAACTCTGGATCCGGCAGCTCTGAGCCCGGCAGTTTAGACCGTTGTGAGCTGATGGGCGGATCGGTAAGGATCGTGATCTGGGCGCGCCCGCCTACGACGAGCGATGCGGCGAAAAGGGCCGCGACGACAGTGATGCTCCCTGCTCGATTACTCATGCGGAGCAGGCCGGGGTACAGCGCAATGCTGACCGGCGTAGTTGCCGGTTGTTC
>CAZZYO010000064.1:18099-21978 GCA_964658255.1 Candidatus Babeliales bacterium | reverse complement strand
CGTTGGCAATCACGGCATCCACGAAGTGATCCTTGACCCCAGCCTCAACGCATACTCGCCTACTCCCTTCGCCGGCCTCCCGAGCGCCTCACCCGACGCGCGCTTTAGCAACGTCACCGAGATAGATACCTCTGGCACGTCGAACTACGCCGGACTTATCCTCACCGGCCGCCATAGCTTCGATCACGGCTTTCAAGCGACCGCCTCCTACGCCTACAGTCACGCCCTCGACCAGGTCTCTGACAATGGCTTTACCGCCTGGGGCTACGGCACCGCGCCGAGCATCCAGTTTCCCCAGAACCCGGCAAACCCGCGTGCCAACTACGGCAACAACGATGCCGATGTACGCCACTCCTTCACCGGAAGCTATGTCTGGGAGCCGAACTGGGGAGCCGGCCTCCCGGTCACCGCCCGCCTCCTTGCGCAGGGCTGGTCTCTCTCCCAGACCTTTTTCGAGCGCACCGGGTTCCCCTTTACTGCCACCGATAGCTCCACCACCTCTGCGCTCGCGGCCACCAACTACGGCGGTACAGTCTTCGCCAACACAACCAACGCCTCGCAGCCGTCCTGCGGCAACCCTGACCGCCTCTGCCTCAATGCTGCTGACTTTTCAGTGGCGGGCGCGGGCTTCGGCAACCAGCGCCGGAACCAACTCCGCGGCCCGGGCTTCTTCAACACTGACCTATCCGTGCTCAAGCGCACCCGCATACGTGTCTTTGCTGAGAAACAGGAACTCGCCATCGGAGTCAACCTGTTCAACGCTCTCAATCACCCCAACTTTGACCAGCCCGTAGCCGACGTGGCCAACCCGCAATTCGGCCAGATAATCCGCACTGTCTCGCCGCCTACCAGCGTGCTCGGCTCGGGGCTCGGTGGCGATTCCTCACCCAGGCAAATTCAACTTACCGCCAAGTTCACCTTCTAAGTCCGCCTAACATCAACAACGCACACACTTAGTCCTACACGGGAAAGCGAGGTGAGCAGCTCACTTGCCTGATGATCCTCCCGCTCCGTGGGCCGGCCTTATCCACAGAAAACCGGCCCATGCAACCTGCTCTGATCGCATCCTCAACACCCAGGAAGATGACGCACCGTCCCTGGCGTACTCTCCCCTGGCAGCCGCTCATGGGCGGTCGCCGACCACGGTCGCATGGAGCTCATGCCCAGCGGCAGGGCGAGCTTGGAACGAGTGCTGCTGAAACGGGGGCCGCCACGTGGGCGGTGTCAGAAGACGGCTGCCCTGCCATAGAACTAACTTATCGCGCCGATAGATAATCTACCCTGCCGGAGGATTTCAGCAGAAATCGCTGTACGATTCGGAAGTCAGCCAGCCCGAATCCAGGGACATCAAAGGCATAGCCACCTCTGCTTCGTGCTACCTGGCACGCGTCTTGTGTGTGAGTCCAGCGAACACCCTCTAACGTTTGGTGACTTTCAAGGTGAGCATGCGTCTTCCTGTTTCTTTTATCCTGGCAGCGGCCGCCATCTCGATTACGGCGCAGGCACAAACATTTCGCGGCGGCATCACCGGCCTTGTTACAGATACCTCGGACGCTGCCGTCACGTCGGCGAAGATTACAGCTACCAATGCGGCAACGACGCTGACCTACAGCGCCGCCTCGTCGAGTGATGGAGTCTTCACGTTTCAGGATCTGCCTCTCGGCACGTACACCGTCCAGGTAGAGGCCACCGGGTTTCAGACCAGCCACATCGATAACGTTCACGTATCGGCGGGCACGGTCTATAACCTGCCAGTGCGCCTCGGGGTGCAACAGCAGGCGACCTCGGTCGAGGTCTCCGCCTCGGGCCTCTCGCTCGATACGACAACGACTACGCAGACGCTTGTCATTCCATCCCGGACCGTGCAGGATGTGCCGCTCAACGGACGCGACTACGTCCAGCTGATCGCGCTGTCTCCTGGTTTTGCCGGGTATGCGGGAGGCGCCAGCGGGTCAGTAAACGGCGCCCGTGCGAACCAGGTGAACTGGCAGATCGAGGGTTCAGACAACAACGACCAATGGTGGAACATCATGGCGGTGAACCAGGGCGGCGTTCAATCGATCGCCGGCGTGGTGCTGCCTCTTGACGCAGTGGAGGAGTTTTCGCTGCAAACCGAGGCAGGTCCGGAGACAGGGCGAAACCCTGGCGGCACGATCAACCTGATCATTAAATCAGGTACGAATCAACTGCACGGCAGCGCTTATTACTACAATCGCAACGAGGCGCTGGCAGCCAAGAGCCCGTTTGCTCCTGTCGACGCGGGCAAGAACAAGCTGCGCAATCAGCAGTTCGGCTTCTCCACCGGCGGACCAATCATTCGGGACAAGACATTCTTCTTTGTCACCTACGAAGAGCAAAAGTTTACGATCGGCAACCAGTCACGTTCGACAGAACCTTCTGTGGCCTATCAGGCAGCGGCCCGCCAGCTGCTGCAGCAATACAACGTTGCAGAAAATCCCGTGTCGGATGCCTTGCTTGGAACCTTGTGGCCGGCACCCGCGCTTGCTGGAGGTGCGAGCCCAAACAATTACTTCAATCCCAATGCAGAGAGTGGCTACAGCCACAACGGCCTTGTAAAGCTTGATCACAGCTTCAACGACAACAACCGCCTGTCTTTCCGGTGGTTTGTTGGACAAGGCACACAGACAGCGCCCATTGGCTCGCACGTGTCGTACTACTACCAGGTCGCGCCCATCCACGTGCAAAATTATTCGCTGATCTACAACCGCGTGCTTTCTCCGCGAGTGACGAACCAGGTGCTCTTCGGAACCAGCTACTTCAACCAGGTATTTTCCGATGCGAACCACACTTTCGAGCCGGGAGCACTCGGGCTCAACACCGGGGTGACCTCACCAACCCTGCTGGGTGCGCCGCTTATTTCGATCTCAGGATTCGACAGCATCGGCCTGACGCCCAACTCGGGCCGCAACGACATCACGGGTCACCTTGAGGATGCACTTTCCTACGTTGCAGGGAAACACTCAATGCGATTCGGTGGCGAGGTGCGGCAGGCTCACGTCGACTCCTTCTACAGCACCGGCGCTCGCGGCGCCTTCTACTTTACCGGGGCGCAGGGCCCCTGGAGCGGCTTGCTGAGTGACGGCAGCGTGGATTCGAATGTGGTCGCACTCGCCGACTTCCTGGCTGGCGACATCTACCAGTCCACGCTGGTTGAAGGCAACCAGGAGCGTAAGGTCACTCTGAACAGCTGGACGCTATTCGCGCAGGACGGCTGGCAGGTAAACCGTAAACTGAACGTTAACTATGGCGTGCGGTATGACTATGAAGGTCCCATTCACACCGACGCGCCTAACCTGTCCGTGTTTGATCCTGCCAGGGGCGGCCTTGCGGTGGCCGGACAGCAGGTGCCATCCATCTATCCCAAGCTCTGGAAGAACCTGAGCCCGCGTGTCGGTTTTGCCTACCAGCCCGCTGAAAACTCGGGCCTGGTGCTGCGTGGTGGATACGGCCTGTTTTTTGACACGCCGGCCATGGTGCCCTTCCTCGATAACTCCTCCAGCCTGGCCGCTGCGTCTACAGCAAATAACGGACCGATCGGCGTAGAAGGAAACCCTGCCGGCAGCAGCCCCGTGTATACCCTCCAGGGGCAGGTGCCTGTTATCCAGACAGGGCAGCCACTCTTCCCAACCGGTAGCCTTAGTCTTTCCAACGGGAATGTCGTGAATCTTTTTTCTGTGAGTCGTAGCTTCGGCACCGCCTACGACATGAACTACAACTTCAACATAGAAAAGAGACTGGGGGCAAACGCGATCCTTGAAGTAGGGTATGTCGGGACGCAGGGCCGTAAGCTGATGGCGCTGCGGGATATCAACCAGGCCAGTCTCGGAAGCGCTTTCAACCCGGCGGTGGCAACCGGCG
>CAZZYO010000064.1:0-18089 GCA_964658255.1 Candidatus Babeliales bacterium | reverse complement strand
CAGCAGTTCTCCTACCAGCAAGCGAGCAGGCCGTACTTTGCGCAGTATCCCAACTTCGGCGTCATCAACGAGATACAAAGCATTGGAACGTCAAACTACAACAGCTTCCAGGCGACGTTACGCACTACCAGCTGGCACAACCTGATCTCCCAGTTCTCTTATGCCTGGTCGCATAACCTGGACGAAGTGACCCAGTATGTCGGCGCGCTGCCGCAGGATAGCACCCGTTTCAAGAACGACTACGGCAACTCGGATCTCGATGTACGTCACCACCTGAGCGCTTACCTGATT
Source organism: Candidatus Babeliales bacterium (assembly GCA_964658255.1). Classification (GTDB taxonomy): domain Bacteria; phylum Acidobacteriota; class Terriglobia; order Terriglobales; family Acidobacteriaceae; genus EB88. Next base: position 17,798 of record CAZZYO010000064.1, on the reverse strand, counting down.
TACGATCTTCCCGGATCTTCACACGGCCCGGCATGGCTCTCGCATGGCTGGCAGGCGAACTCAAACCTGAGCGTCCGCACAGGTGAGCCATTCACCATTCATGCCAGTTCAGACACGAGCGGCACCGGCGAGAACACGGACCGCGGCGACCAGGTAGGCGACCCACATGCGGGAGTGTCGCACGCGCTTGTTAGTCACGCCTACGTGCAGTGGATTAATCCTGCGGCTTATGCCAACCCGGCGCAGGGAGACTTTGGCAGCGTCGCACGAAACTCAGTGTATGGACCTGGTTATAGTTCGGTTGATCTTTCATTCTTTAAGAACACGCAGATCAACGAACGTGTGCGAACGCAGCTTCGCGCCGAGCTGTTCAACATCTTCAACCGCACGAACCTGGCGCCGCCAAGCGGCTACATCGGCGGCGGCCTCGGACAGAGCAGCGACACGATCGGGGATTACAGCGGTTCCCCCGGCATCGGACCGGGCGAGCCATTCAACGTGCAGCTAGCACTCAAGATACTGTTCTAGCTCGACCCACTCTTGTACGAGGAAACATGCCGCGCACGTATTTCGCTGTTGTTCTTTTGCTGCTATGTTCGGGTGCTGCGGCTTCCCCTCTCTCCGCGACGGCGCAGATGGAGCCAGGCAGCCAGATTGATCGCGACCTACTCGAAGTGACGGTGCCCCAGTTGGAGCGTCTTTACCAGGCGCATACCTACACGGTGACGCAGGTCGTGCAGTGGTACCTGGCGCGTATCGCTCGATACAACGGCATCTATCGCGCCGTGCAGACCATTGATACCGAGCAGGCTCTGGCAACGGCTGCACGCGAGGACGAAGACGCGCGATCAAAAAACTTTCATCCCGGACCTATGTGGGGCGTGCCGATTGTCACCAAGGCCAACACCAGTGTGCAGGGACTTGTGACCACGGACGGATGGGAAGGCTACAAGATCCCCGGGCACGAGCTTGTTGCACCGCGAGACGCGACGATTGTGGCTCGCTTCAAGGCGGCCGGCGCCGTGATCCTGGGGCAAAGCAATATGCCGGACTTTGCTGCGAGCGATACAAACCGCAGCACCGCCTTCGGACGCACCGGCAACGCGTACGACGTGCGCTTCAGTCCCGGGGGATCGTCAGGCGGCACTGTGACAGCAGTGACTGCGAACATGGCCCTGCTAGGCAATGGAACAGACACGGGCAACTCGATCCGCATGCCTGCCGCAACCAGTGCCGTGGTTGGAGTGTTTCCTACGCGTGGCCTTGTGAGTATCGCCGGCATCGCGCCGCTCGACTGGCTTCTCGACAACACCGGGCCCATTGCGCGTGACGTAACCAGCGCCGCCATCGCGCTTGGCGTGATGGCCGGGGAAGACCCTATGGACCCGCCGACCGCAGGCTCGGCTCAAAAGGGCCAGCCTGCTCCCTACACGCAATATCTGACAGCAGGGTCGCTACAGGGCAAGCGCTTCGGGGTACCCGTTTTCATCCTGCACGGCGCCAACACTCCGTTCCAGGGCATTGACTCGTCTGTTCCACCGACTGCGGCGCAGAAGCAGGAAGCTGACGCGCGGCTCGCCCTGCGTCCTGAGACTCGCGCCGCGTTTCTGCGAGCAATCGAGGGGCTGCGTGCAGCGGGCGCAACGGTAGTGTTTGATGACAGCATCCTGCCCGACACCTTTGTTGCGGTTGCAAGTCGCATTGGCACACTCCCCTATGTTCGTGAAGGTACAGAGAATTTCCTGAAGAACTTTGGCCCACCGCAATATCACTCCCCGGCTGAGTACGAAAAGGCTGTTGGCGCACCTCTGCCGGCCACCATCATCGGCGGCGGCGCGCAGGGGCTATACCGAGAGACCGCTTCTGCCATCACGCAGCGGACGCTTGAGGGCGATCCGCAAGCGGAAGCAAACTTCTATGCGCCACGCCGGCGTGCTCTGGCTGCATACGTCGAGACGCTTGACCGGCTTCATCTCGACGGATACGTCTACCCTGCCACACAAATGCCGCCCCCAGACGAGACGATGCCGCAGGAGGGCAAGCTGAGCGAGGGGCCACACAGCGACACCGGTTGGGTAAACATGCTGGGCGTTCCCGCGGTGGTGGTGGTGGGCGGCTTCTATCCGAGTGGCCTGCCATTTGGACTGGAAATTTCCGCTCGGCCCTGGAGGGACGGCGACCTGCTGGGATACGCCTACGCGTACGAGCAGGCCACCCACCACCGGCATCCCCCTGTGCTTGTTGAGCGAGGGCTGCTGCCCGAGGCCCGCTGAAGGCCGGGCATGAAGAAGACTCGAGAAGAACAGACGATGCTCCCGCTCACAGCGATAGAACCCCTGCCGCTCATCTCAACGCACGTGACTTCTTGTCCGGCGGCTTAGACGTCAGACTGGGCTCTATCTATCCACATGGTCATCGACGACGGCCCCAGTCTCCGTATCAATCACCGCATGCGTATCACCGATGAGGTCACTACTCCTGTAACGGCGCATTCCGAAACCATGCAAACATCGTATCTGCATGCCATCTCTTACGGATAAGACCTTTTCCTGGTTGCGGTAGAGGGAGACGACCCGCTGTTGGCGCGGATCGTACGTCACCTCGGAGCCGTTGGCGCGTGCGAACATTTATTTCAATTGCCAAAGTTCTCATACAGGAAGTATCTAAGCACGGCAACACCAGACAGATAGCTTATCGCGAGCGCTTTCCAAAATGCCCTGGGGCCTCACGACGAGATACCGTTCGACCGTCTCCCTGCTAAGCTTGTCCAGACAAGGTCCCTAATAGCCCGAGCCCGTTGCGAGTGCGCCCACGACCAAGGCGACGTTCGACCTAGAGTGCGCATCCATCATGAAAAGGCGTCTTCTACCACCACCCGGGTAGGTGGGTTGTAACCTGCTAGCTATAGAGGTTAAGGCTTTGTGGGTTGTCTAACTCTGCATAGGTATGTCTTCTGACTTTTCTGCCCAGCCAGGACTCATTACCCGCCACCAAGTAGAGCTGTAGTACCTGGCGTTTATGGAGTCTGGATTCAGATGTACTGATTGCCCGTGGCATCCCTGAGCAGGCTGGCGCCCGCTTCGTACTCGAAGCCCATCAAAGAGGGCTAAGTCAGGGTAGGCAGGCGGGTGGCGCTGCCGCGAAGAGAAGGCCGCTTAAAGCGATGTGCCAGGCGACGGGGAGTAGACTGAGTTGATAAGACCGTAAATCATTTCACGGCTTTAGCTTATGCTGATCCCCGAAGCGTTACGGGTAGGTGTGGCGGAGAGACAGGGATTCGAACCCTGGGTACCCTTTCGAGTACGCCGCCTTTCCAAGGCGGTACATTCAACCACTCTGCCATCTCTCCGCGGCAGGAACAAGCGTGTTCTACACAATCGTTCCACTCAGAAATCTACCACATCCTGGCACAGCGGCCTACGTCCCGCAGGGGAAAAGTCTGCTCAGCCAACCGCACACAGACCAAGCGCCCGACAAGCGTCTCGTCAACAACCAGGAAGGACCACCGCATGGCCATCGCCTTGGGAGCATCCACCGAAACGAGCGCAGAAGCTTCTGCCCCGATCTCTACTCCGATCAACGACGAACTGCTGACGCGTATGCATGCCTACTGGTCGGCGGCCAATTACCTGACCGTCGGGCAGATCTACCTCAAGGACAATGCCCTCCTGGAGCGGCCGCTGACGGTGGACGACATCAAGCCCCGCCTGCTAGGCCACTGGGGCACCACCACCGGGCTGAACTTTATCTACACGCACCTCAACCGCCTCATCTGCGCTCACTCGATCAACATGATGTACGTCATCGGCCCGGGCCATGGCGGGCCGGGTATCGTTGCGCATACCTACCTTGAAGGCTCCTACACGGAGATCTACCCGAACATCGAGCGGTCCAAGGATGGCATCAAGCGGCTCTTCCGCCAGTTTTCCTGGCCGTACGGCATCCCGTCGCACGTTTCGCCTGAGACTCCAGGCTCGATCCACGAGGGCGGCGAACTGGGTTACGCACTGTTGCACGCCTACGGCGCTGCGTTTGACAACCCTGACCTGATCGTCACCTGCGTTGTGGGAGACGGCGAGGCGGAGACAGGCCCGGCCGCGACCAGCTGGCACTCCAACAAGTTTCTGAATGCAAAGACCGATGGCGCGGTGCTGCCAATCCTGCACCTGAACGGCTTCAAGATCGCCAATCCGACGGTGCTTGCACGGATCCCGGAGGAGGAGCTGCTCTCGCTCTTCAAGGGCTACGGCTACAACCCGCATCTGCTCGCCGGCGACGATCCGATGACCATGCATCGGCAGATGGCCGAACTGCTTGAGACCGTGTATGCCGAGATCCGGGCGATCCAGCGACAAGCCCGCGAGGATGGAAACACGACCCGCCCGGTCTGGCCCATGATCATTCTCAGGACGCCCAAAGGCTGGACGGGACCCAAGGTTGTCGACGGCAAGCAGGTTGAAGGGACGTGGCGCGCTCACCAGGTGCCGCTTGAAGGCATGCGCGAGAACCCGGAGCACCTCCGCATGCTCGAGGAGTGGATGCGCAGCTACGAGCCTGAAAAGCTCTTCGATGACTCTGGCAGGTTTCGCGAGGAGTACGCCAGCCTCGCCCCGAAAGGCAACCTGCGTATGGGCATGAACAAGCATGCCAACGGCGGGCTGCTGCTCGAACCGCTCGAGCTGCCGACCTTTGAAGACTACGCCGTGAAGGTTGAGAGCCCAGGCACGACCCAGGCCGAGGCGACCGGAGTGCTTGGCAACTACCTGCGCGACGTCATGAAGGCGAACCTGGCGACGAAGAACTTCCGCGTCTTCGGCCCGGACGAAACTGCGTCCAACCGGCTGCAGGCGCTCTACGAGGTCACACCGAAGCGGTGGGACGCCGAGTACGAGAAGGTGGACGAAAATCTCTCGCTTGATGGGCGGGTGATGGAGGTGCTCTCTGAACACTGTTGCGAGGGCTGGCTGGAGGGCTACCTGCTCACCGGCCGACATGGGCTGTTCTCCTGCTATGAGGCCTTCATCCACATCATCGATTCCATGTTCAACCAGCACGCCAAGTGGCTCAAGGTCACGCGCGAACTGCCCTGGCGGAAACCGATTGCGTCGCTGAATTACCTGCTCACCTCGCACGTCTGGCGGCAGGACCATAACGGCTTTTCGCACCAGGACCCCGGCTTTATCGACCACGTCGCCCAGAAGAAGGCAGAGCTGGTCCGCATCTATCTTCCGCCCGACGCGAACTGCCTGCTCTCGGTCGGCGCACACTGCCTGCGCACCACCAACTACGTCAACCTGATTATTGCCGGCAAGCAACCTGCGCCAGTGTGGCTGGATATGGAAGCAGCCGTGCGTCACTGCACCGTCGGCCTGGGCGTCTGGGCCTGGGCCTCAAACGATGGTAGCCAGGCAGGTGTGCACGCAGGCAACACTTCGGAGCCGTATGGTTCAAGCGACGCAGAACTGGCAGGAGGCCCCGATGTGATCATGGCGTGCGCCGGCGATATTCCGACGCTTGAAACGATGGCTGCCACCTCCCTGCTCCGTGCCCACTGGCCGGACTTGAAAGTTCGCGTCGTCAATATCGTGGATCTGATGACGCTCCAGCGCCCGAGCCAGCACCCGCACGGCATCCACGATGAGGACTTTGATCGGCTCTTCACCACCGACAAGCCCGTCATCTTCAACTATCACTCCTACCCCACGCTGATCCATTCGCTCGTGAACGGGCGCGCCAACGAACGCAGCTTCCACGTGCACGGCTACCAGGAAGAGGGCACGACCACCACGCCCTTTGATATGTGCGTGCTTAACCACATCGACCGCTACACGCTCGCGCTTGATGCGATTCGCCGTGTGCCGCGCATGGCTGAGCATGTCGCACGGGCCGAGCAGTGGCACTCAGAAAGGATGCAGGAGCACAAGCTCTACGTGTCCGAGTACGGCGAAGACATGCCCGCGGTGCGAGATTGGCGCTGGGGCCACCCGGATAAAAGCGAGGCCAGCTCCGGGGAAGATACCGGGGGTGATAACTCATAAACCAAAGCTTTCAGCTGCGCGCAGCAAAGGTGTCGTCGTCGAAATTTTTCGACCCCTGCGCGCAGCAATGGATATGCTGCGACACGTGCGAATTGCTGGTTGTCCTCCTAAGCGCAGCAAAGGATCTGCGGCTGTCTTTGGCCAGGCTCTTACCTCCAAGCCTGGTCGCGTCGCTTTGGAGCCGTCATCGACAAGCGAAACCGGCTTCAAAGCCACCCGCGCCCCTGCTGATCGCACCACCAACGCCCCCGACCTGGCCTGCCACGACCATGACGCGCTACGCGCAGACTCCGCTACTCCAGTAAGCTGGCAACGGAGAATCACCCTGTGCCCACCCTCTCGCACCCATCCACCTCTATCCTCGTCATCAACAGCGGCTCCTCCTCGCTCAAGGCCGCCCTTTTTGTGACCGACGAAGAAGCAACCATCCCCCCGCGTCTGCTCCTTGAAGCCAACGCGACGGGCATCGGCCAGGCTCAGGGCAAGCTCAGCATTCAGGATTTTCGAGGTGATGCCGCCGGCAAGTCGCTCGCGGACGACTCGCACGACTGCAACTCCCAGGGCGAAGCCCTGAACAAGATCGCCGAGAGCCTCCGCCAGCACGCCGACGCGCCGCCTTTGGCCATTGGCCATCGCATCGTGCATGGAGGCATGCACTTAACCCGCCACCAGCCGCTCACCCCCGACGTGCTCCAGCAACTGGAGCAGGCCGTGCACTTCGCACCCCTGCACATTCCCGCCTCACTGGAGCTCATTCGCAAGTCGCAAGAGCTCTATCCCGAGGTGCCGCAGTTTGCCTGCTTTGACACGGCTTTTCACCAGAGCCTGCCGGAGAAGGCGTGGCGGCTGCCCATCCCGCAACGCTATGCCGCCGCCGGGGTGCGCCGCTATGGCTTTCACGGGCTCTCCTACGAGTCGATCGTGGACCAGCTTCGCGCCGAGGGCGCCGTCCCTGACCGCATCGTCGTTGCGCACCTCGGCAGTGGGTCCTCGCTCGCCGCCCTCCTTCATGGCCAGTCCGTCGATACCTCCATGGGCTTCACCCCAACAGGGGGCATTCCTATGGCGACCCGCACCGGCGATCTTGACCCCGGCGTGCTGATCTACCTGTTGCGAAACGGGGGCGCATCCTCAGGCACGCTCAGCGTTGATGAACTCGAGGCGGTCGTGAACCATGAGAGCGGTCTCAGCGCTCTCTCCGGCGGCGTCAGCGATATGCAGAAGCTGGAGGCAGCGGCGGTGCCCGGCAGCGCGGAAGGTGGCGCTGTGCTCGCGATAAACATCTTTGCTACAGCTATTGCAAAGACTCTTGCCGGTTACCTCGTCATCCTGGGCGGGATCGACCTGCTGGTGTTTACCGGAGGGATAGGAGAGCACAGTGCTACCCTGCGCTCGGCTGTGGTCTCGGCCTTGGCTCCCCTGGGGCTGTACCTTGACGAGCAAGCGAACCGCGAGCATGCGCCGAGGCTCTCCTCCCCCGCGAGCCGCACAGTGATCCGGGTTCTGCCCGCACAGGAGGATCTGCAGATTGCGCGCCACGTTCACTCTATGTTCATCTCACCGGGGGTATGAAGTACCTGTGAGGCAAAGTCGAGCATCCCATCCCGAGCGCCTCTCACGCCGGACAAGGCGGGAGGATTGCGCTTGGGTTAGGCTTAAACGCGCGGACGCTGGTGCGACTCAGGGAGAGGCGATGAGACATAGGGCATGCGCATATTGCGTTCGACCACCGCAGTCAGGCTCGCTGCGGACCTGCGGTAGCTGATCACCGATGCGCCTCCTCCATGTCATTCACGGGTTGTCCCCTGCCGACGGCGGTCCGCCTGAGAACCTGCGCCAGCTTTTCTACGCCTACCGGGAGATTGGCGTCGATCTCGAGGTTCTCTCGCAAGACGCCCCCGAGGCTCCCTACCTCGCTTCTTATCCCTTTCGCGTGCACGCCGTAGGCCCTGCCTCGCATTATGGCTTTAGCTGGCAACTGCTTACCTGGCTCAGGAAGCATGTGTCCGCATACGATGGCATCGTCCTTGAAGGCGTCTGGCAATTCAATGGAGTCGCAGTCCGCCAGGCTGCACTAGGCCGCGTACCGTACCTTGTGTTTACTCACGGCATGCTCGACCCCTGGTTTCAGCACCAGTACCCGGGCAAACACCTCAAGAAGTATGTTTATTGGCTGACATGCCAGTATGCGGTCCTGCGCGATGCACGCCGGGTGGTCTTCACTACGGAGAAAGAAGCGCTGCTGGCGACCAAAAGCTTTTCACCACACGCCTGGAACGGCGTTGTGGTGCCACTCGGAACAAACCGTCCGGGAGGGAACCTGGAAGAACAGCGCCAGGCCTTCTGGCAGATCTGTCCGGCGGTGAAGGGTCGGCCCTTTCTCTTGTTCCTGGGGCGGATCCACGAGAAGAAGGGCTGCGATCTGCTCATTGAAGCGTTCGCCCGCGTGGCTGCCGAAGCCCCTGGCCTCGACATTGTCATGGCCGGGCCGGACCAGGTCGGGCTGCGGGAACGGCTCGAGCAGACCACACGCGAGCACGGCATTGCGGAGCGCGTCCACTGGCCTGGCATGCTCAGCGGCGACGAGAAATGGGGCGCGTTCCATGCCGCCGAGGCTTTTATCCTGCCGTCCCACCAGGAAAACTTCGGGATTGCGATAGCCGAAGCGATCGGCTGCTCGAAGCCCGTGCTGATCTCAAACAAGATCAACATCTGGCACTATGTCACCGAAGATGCGGTCGGCTTTGTAGAGGAAGATACGGTGGATGGTACCGAACGTCTCCTCCGCCAATGGCTCGCCCTTGGCTCGGACGATCGGCGCGCGATGATCCTGCGCACAAACGCCTGCTTTGAGCGGCGATTCTCAATGCGGAACTGTGCCATGGCATTGCAGCAGATCTTCGCGGAGCAAACCTCCGCTGCGAAGACAGCAGGCTAGGGCTGGCCCTTGTCGCTGGCCCGCGGTGCCGCAGCAGTCTTTTTGGGGCATCCCCAGGAGCGAACTGTCGGCAAAAGGGAAAGCCATGACTGAACCTGGGCTGAGCTTGTTTCAAGCCCGGCTCGAGGTCGTTCCAGGTCGTCTGGATGGTCCCGCGCCAGACTCGCCAGCGTTCGAGGTCCTGGAGCCGCCCTACTCCACCGGCCAGCCCACCCGGGCCCTGAGAGCTTTCGCGCTGCTCAACGCTGCTGCGACGCGGGGCATGCTCAGAGGCGGTGCGATGGAGCGCGGCATACGAAGTGGCCGAGCTTAGTGGGCAAGCAGTGTCCAAATCTCCCAGGCGACCAGCCCGGAAAGAGCAAGCCCGGCGTTGAAGAGCAGGGCGACGCGCAGTCCATGGACCGCACCAAAGCTGGGATCTTCGCGGAGCATCGCATCCAGCTCCGCGTAGGCAGCGGTCTGCGCGGGCTCAGCCTTGGCTGCTGACGAGGCAGGCGGCGCGATCCAGGGTGCGGCGACAGGCTGCGTCATCGGGGTACGGTCCGCCAGGATGTGGCTCATTCCTTTTGCTGATTTCTTATGGTCAAGGATCAAGGTCTGCATAGCGGTGTTCTCCCGTTGACGACTCTATCGACGCGAGAGCGCTTTTCCGCGAGAGAGTGCGCCCCGATTGCGGAGCCAGTCCCGATTCGAAACTGCTTGCACTTCGTTCCCTCGGCGGCACTCCTTGGTCACCGCATCTCTGCATCGCGCCTTGCGTTGCTGGCGTGTGTCGAGCATGGCAACATCAATGCCCTGCCTCGTCTTGACGCAGTAGGGGCTTAACTCTAGATTGAAGGAGGAACTTCCCTGCAAAAGTGAGCGCCAACGCTATGGACACGCCCCATTACTTCTGGAACTATCTGCCGCTGCTCATCCAGATTGTGATCGCCGTCGGGATGGGCTGCTCGATGGCCACTGGTTCCTGGCTGATCGGCAAGCACAAGCAGAACAAGGCCAAGCTCGCGGCGTACGAGTGTGGCATCCCGGCCGAGGGGGACGCCCGTGGGCGCTTCTCGGTGCGTTTCTACATGGTCGCTATGCTGTTCATCCTGTTCGACGTGGAGGCTGTCTTCATGCTTCCCTGGGCGGTGATCTACAGGCAGCTGCCGGCCATTACCGGGTCCCGGATGTTCGGTTTCTGGGAGATCCTGGTCTATCTCGGCTTTGTTATCGTCGGGCTCTTCTACATCTGGAAAAAAGGCATCCTCGACTGGTCTTCTGATAAGGCGGATTTGTAACGCATGGGCTCACCGACGCTGGAAAAAGACGCGGTACTGGACCAGATGTCTGGCAATGCGGCTGTGGCTGCGCTCGGCCCGCAGGGCGCCAACCTGGTGGAAGACGCACGATTTGATCGCCACGAGCTCACGCTGACAATAGCGGCCGCCAACATCGCTGCTGCAGCAGCAGCGGTACAGAAGGCCGGCTACAACTTTCTTGAGGATGTGACCGCGGTCGACTGGCTTCCCGCTGAGCCGCGCTTCCAGATCACCTATCACATCCTGTCGTACCACTTTAAGGAGCGGGTTCGGCTTCGGGCAATCGTGGACTCACTCGACCCCTCTATCGATTCGATCACGCAGGTCTGGGTGTCCGCGGACTTTTACGAGCGCGAAGTCTTCGACCTGATGGGTGTGCGGTTCAACGGCCATCCCAACCTGCGGCGCATCATGATGCCAGACGAGTTCGAGGGTCATCCTCTGCGCAAGGATTATCCGGTTGAAGGCTATCGCTAGATCCCCGCAGTTGTTGTATGCGGATGTCGCCTTACATAACGCTTGATCACAGAGCAGTGACGGGGAAGTATTTCATGAGCCAGTTTGTCGAAACAAATACTCTCATCGCACCGCGCCCCGAGGATCCGACCAAAGACAGGACGATGATCCTGAACATGGGTCCGCAGCATCCGTCGACCCACGGCGTGCTTCGTCTTGTGGTCGAGATCGACGGGGAGACCGTGCTGCGTGTCGTGCCCGACATAGGCTACCTGCACACAGGCATCGAGAAGACCTGCGAGGCCAAGTTTTACCAGCAAGTGGTGCCCCTGACCGACCGCATTGATTACCTGTCACCGCTCAGCAACAACCTTTGCTATTGCCTGGCTGTCGAGAAGCTGCTGGAGCTCGAGATACCCGATCGTGCCCAGTGGATCCGGGTCATGCTCAACGAGCTCACCCGGCTCAACTCGCACCTGGTCTGGCTCGGCACGCACGCGATGGATATCGGTGCGCTGACCGTGTTTCTGTACACCTTCCGTGAGCGCGAAGAGATCCTGCGACTGTTCGAGCATTTCTCCGGACAGCGCATGATGACCTCCTACTTCCGCATCGGCGGCATCGCGCTTGAGCCGCCCATCGACCTGTTTGACCGAATCCAGCACTTCATCAAGCGCATGCCGTCGAAGATTGACGAGTACCAGAACCTGCTCACCGGCAATCCCATCTGGGTCGATAGGCTGAAGGGTGTGGGATACCTGAGCCCGGAAGATGGTATCCGGATGGGAGTCACCGGACCCCCGCTGCGCGCCTCAGGCGTGGACTGGGACCTGCGCCGCGACATGCCGTACTCCTCCTACGAGAAGTTCCAGTTCAAGGTGCCGATCGCAACCGAGGGCGACGTCTGGGCGCGCTACGTCATTCGACTCGAAGAGATGCGGGAGTCGGTCAAGATCATCCAGCAGGCGCTTGACGGCATGCCCGAGGGTGCCATCCAAGCCGATGCGCCGAAGATCGTCCTGCCTGAACGAGAGCAGATGAAGACCCAGATGGAGTCGCTGATCTACCACTTCAAGATCGTCACCGAGGGCTTTCCCGTCCCGGCGGGTGAGGTCTTCCAGGCGATCGAGTCGCCGCGTGGCGAGATGGGTTACTACGTTGTCTCCGATGGCACGGCCAAGCCCTACCGGGTGCATATGCGGAATCCGTCGTTTGCCACGCTCCAGGCGCTCGACACGATGTGCAAGGGCAGGTTGCTGGCAGATGTAGTCGCCGTGATTGGCTCGATTGACATTGTGCTGGGCGAGATTGATCGCTGATGACCAGCTTTCCCGCGGCACCGGCGGCAATCAACGAAGAAGCAGTGCGGCGTGAACTCTGGCTCTCGTTCTGCTCGCTGGTACGCTTCTACGTTGCGGCGGCGCAGATTGGGAGCGACGTGCCTCTTGCTCTGGTCGCGCAGCCGGACCAGGACGAGCTCCAACTGGTCTCCGCAACCCGAACCATCAAGCTGCTTGCTGAGCCAACCCAGTCCACCAGTTACTGGTCCATCCACCCGGCCGCCGCAGCCGCGCAGGACACGCTGGTAGCCGAGGGCGCATTCCGCATCGGGCTTGATAGCCGGATCGAATGGAGTGGGATCGAGGGTCGGCAGGAGATGGATGCAATCGCGGAAACACTGGCTACACTGGTATTGGAGTAGCCGCAGCAAACGGGTACTGAGGAAAGCCACATGAGCACGCAGACAACAATTTTTTCGCCCGCCCTCGCCACTCGGCTCGACAAGCTGGTGACCCTTTACCCTGTCAAGCGCTCTGCACTGATCCCGATGCTGATGTACGCGCAGGACGAGATCGGCTACTGCTCGGCAGAGGTCGTCAAAGAAGCAGCAGAGCGCTGCGGCATCACCGAACTCGATGTGCGTAACGTGCTCTCGTACTACTCCATGCTGCGCAACGAGCCGCTTGGCAAGTATCACATTCAGGTCTGCACCAACATCAGCTGCATGCTGCGTGGAGGCTACGAGATCCTCAATCACTGCCGCGAGAAGCTCGGCATCCACGAGAACAAAGGCGTGACGGCCGACAAGCTCTTCTCGGTAGAAGAAGTGGAGTGCATCGGCGCATGCTGCTGGGCTCCTGCCGTGCAGGTGAACTACGACTACCACGAGAACGTGACGCCGGCAGCGATGGACCAGGTGCTGGCCAGCTACGCGGCCAAGCCACAGTAGCTCATCTCATCGCAGCCTTGAGCGCCTGATCGCGCAGCGCAAGCACCAAAGAACCAGGGCAACACCGCACCACCGGAGGCACCATGTATCTTGTTTCGCATCCAGATGAAGTGAAGGTGATTTCGTTCCGCTTCGGCCAGGGCGCCGAAAAGATCGAGAAGTACATGGAGCTTGGCGGCTATGAGCAGGTGCGCCGCTGCATCGATCTGGGGCCTGATGGGATCATCGCCGAAATGAAGGCGTCCAACCTTCGGGGCCGCGGTGGCGCGGGCTTCCCTACCGGGCTCAAGTGGTCCTTTGTTCCCAAGACCTCTGAAAAGCCGAAGTACATCCTGATCAATGGAGATGAGTCCGAGCCTGGCACCTGCAAGGATCGTCCCATCGCGCAGTATGATCCGCATTCGGTCATTGAGGGCACGATCATTGCGGGCCTTGCGGTCGGCGCCAAGATGGGCTTCATCTACATGCGCGGCGAGTACCGCTACCTGCTCGACATCATGGACAAGTGCATCGAGGAGGCCTATGCAAAGGGTTTTCTTGGCAAGAACATCTTCGGCATCGAGGGGCTCGATTTTGACTGCATGACCCAGACCGGGGCGGGCGCCTACGAGGTCGGGGAAGAGTCCGCGCTGATGGAGTCGCTTGAAGGCAAGCGTGGCGTGCCGCGCATCCGGCCACCTTTCCCTGCAGTGGTGGGTTTGTATGGCGGGCCAACCGTGATCAACAACCTGGAGACAATTGCCAGCGTGCCTCACGTCTTTCGCCTCGGCGGGGCGGAGTACGCGAAGATCGGCACCGAGCGCAACGGGGGCACGCGCCTCTTCGGCATCTCCGGCCACGTAGAGCGGCCCGGCGTCTACGAGCTGCCCATGGGCTACTCCCTGCGCAAGGCTATCTACGAGGTGGCGGGCGGCATCCTCGGAGGCAAAAAGCTGAAGGCAGTGGTTCCCGGCGGGTCCTCAACCCCCGTTCTCCGCGCGGACGAGATCGACGTTGGCATGGACTTTGACCAGCTGGCCAAGGCCGGCACCATGCTCGGCTCGGCCGGGGTTGTCGTGCTCGATGAGACGGTGTCGATGGTCGAATTCGCGCTGAGGACCATCAAGTTCTACCAGCATGAAAGCTGCGGCTGGTGCATCCCCTGCCGCGAAGGCACGGACTGGCTTAAGAAGACCATCACCCGCGTCTACCAGGGGCACGGGGTCTCCAAGGACCTCGACAACATTCAGTACCTGGCCGAAAACATGATGGGCCGGACCTTCTGTCCGCTCGGCGACGCAGCGGCGATGCCGACCATCGGATTCATCAAGAAGTTCCGGCACGAGTTCGAGGCTTATCTTGCCGGATCGGTGCCGACGCCGGGGCTGGTGTTGCAGCAGCCGCCGCACCTGGTACAGATCGGCGCACACTGAGGGCTTGGGGAGTTGAAATCGCCTGCTTTGCAAGATGGCCTCGCTTTACATCGCAGAGGCAGAGTCGTGATTCCCCTCCACGCATGCAACACGCACCACCAAGGACACCATGGCTGACGTAACCTTTACCGTTGACGGCAAGACACTGACCGCTCCCGCAGGCACGCTCCTCATCGAGGCCTGCAAGGCGTCCGGCATCGAGATCCCTTCCTTCTGCTACTACCCCGGCCTCTCGCTCCAGGCAGCGTGCCGCATGTGCGTGGTGCGCATTGAAAAGATGCCCAAGCTCCAGACCGCCTGCACCACCCCGGTCACAGAAGGCATGGTCGTGGTCTCCGAATCGCCCGAAATCGCGCAAGCGCGCAAATCGACACTCGAGCTGCTGCTCGGCAATCATCCGCTCGATTGCCCCGTGTGCGATGCCGGGGGTCAATGCGAACTGCAGGACATGACCTTCAAGTACGGGGCGTCCGGCTCAAACTATGTCGAGGTGAAGAATCACCGCGAAGAGGTCCAGTGGTCGCCGGTCGTCTTCTTTGATCGGCCCCGCTGCATCCTCTGCTATCGATGCGTGCGTGCCTGCGGCGAGGGCATGGACGTCTTCGCGCTTGGTGTACAGAATCGCGGCTCGGCTGCGGTCATCGCTCCGAATGAGCAGGACCACCTGGATTGCGAGGAGTGCGGCGCCTGCATCGACATCTGCCCTGTCGGCGCGCTCACCTCCGGCTCCTACCGCTACAAGACGCGCCCCTGGGAGATGACCCACGTGGCGACCGTCTGCACGCACTGCGGCGACGGCTGCAAAACCACCCTCGGCACCCGACGCACAGGAGATCGGTCCGAGATTGTTCGCGGCGACAACCGCGACAAGAGCGGCATCAACGGCGACTTCCTCTGCATCAAGGGACGCTACGCCTTTGACTTCGCCAACCACACTGATCGCCTCACCCAGCCGCTGGTGCGCCAGGCCGACGGCAGGCTTGAGCCTGCATCCTGGGACGCAGCGCTCGACCTTGTCGGCAAAAAGTTCGCCGAAGTCCGCGACACCCGCGGTGGCGAGGCAATTGGCGTGATCGGCTCCAATCGCACCACCAATGAAGAGAACTACCTGCTGCAGAAGTTTGCCCGCACCATCCTGCGGACCAACAACATCGACCACCACCGCACCGCCGACTACGTAACCCTGGCCGCCGGTCTCCGCGACCAGCCAGGCCGAGCGGCAAGCCTGGCTGACTTCGCCAGCTCGCCTGCCATCCTGGTCATCGGCAATGACCCGACCCAGCAACATCCAGCGCTGGCAAATGCAATCCGCACCAACGTACGCCTCAACCGCGCACGGCTGTATCTGGCCAACCACATGGAGATCAAGCTGCGGCGCCAGGCCAAGGCCGCCCTCCAGATACCCGCCGATGGCTACAGCGATATGCTCGCCTATCTTTCCGGTGAGCAGTCTGACTTCGTCGCCGACGAAAGCACGGACAAGTTTCGCGCTGCCCTCGTGGCTGAGGAGCAACTGGTGGTGGCCTTCGGCTCCGAGTTGCACGGGGCTAGCATCTCCCGGCTGCTTGCCTGGGGTCTCCAGCGGCCAAACGTCAAGTTTGCCGCGCTCGGTGATTACACCAATTCTCGCGGTGCCTCTGACATGGGCCTGCTCCCTGACCTGCTGCCAGGCTACGTACCCGTTGGCGCGCCCACGGCATTTGCACAAGAGTATGGCGCAGCCATGCCGACTGGCCCGGGGAAAAACCTGGTCGAGATGTTCGACGCGGCCGAGGCTGGATCGCTCGGCGCGCTTTACGTCGTCGGCTCGAACCCGGTCGCACGCTTCGGTGTCGATCCCGCTGCGCTCCAGAACACCTTCCTGGTCGTCCAGGATATGTTCCTCACCGAGACCGCGCTCCTGGCAGACGTTGTCCTGCCCGCAGCCAACCTCTATGAGAAGTCGGGCAGCATGACCAATACCTACGGCGATATCCAGCTGGCCAAAAAGGCGGCGGATGGAGCAAACGTACGCTCGGACTTCGAACTGATTGTGCGCATTGCGGACAAGATGGGCGTCAAGGCCAAGTCGCTGGTGCCGTTTGGCAACGGTCTTCGCGCTGACTTCGGCCAGTCGCGGGGTGCACAGATGGGAGAGGCGGATCGGCACGCGGTCTGGCTCACGGCCAACAATCTCGAGCCCAAGCTCAGCCCCTTTGATCCGTTCGCCACCTTTGACGAGATCCAGCGGCTGGTGCCTGCCTACCAGGTGTCGCGGCTTGCGCTGCTTGCCGGAGGCTCGAGCCCGATGCTTGCCGACCGGGTGCAGCTTGAGGCGGCAACCGACCGGGCAGACCTGGTGCTGCCGTCCAACGACACGCTCTTCAGCTCCGGGTCCCTCAGCAGGTACAGCCCGGTGCTGAGCTCTGTGATGGAATCGCGCAAGGCTCCGCGCCCCACAGAAGCTGCTGCAGACTGACACTGAACCCGCGAACAAGCGTAGAGTGGCAGGAAGACCAGAACGAGAACGAAAGGTGTATGCGTGACGACGATCCTGATTTTTGTACTCCTCAGCCTGCTCAAGATAGCCGTGGTCCTGGTCATCACGCTGACCGCGGTCGCCTATACGGTGCTGCTGGAGCGCAAAGTAGTCGGTCGCATTCAGAACCGGTGGGGGCCTTCGCGGGTTGGGCCCTTCGGCTTGCTGCAGCCGCTCGCTGACGGCGCCAAGCTCTTCCTCAAGGAAGACCTGCTGCCAGATGCAGTCTACCGGCCCCTGTATATCGTGGCACCGATCATCGCGCTCGCCTGCGCGCTCATCTCGATCTCGGTGATCCCGTTCGGTGCCCGCATCACCTTCCACGGCGTTGACATGTTTGAGATCGCGGACCTGAATATCGGCCTGCTCGTCATCCTCGGCGTCACCTCGGTCGGCGTCTACGGCATCGCGCTCTCAGGCTGGGCTTCGAACAACAAGTACTCGCTGCTGGGCTCGTTGCGCGCTTCGGCTCAGCTGATCTCCTATGAACTCGCACTTGGGTTGTCACTGGTTGGCGTGGTCATGCGTGCCGGCTCGCTCCGCCTGCGCGACATCGTCAACGTCCAGTCCACGCACGGGCTCCTCAGCTGGAACTTCTTTGGCGGCCTGCAGTTTGTTGCCTTCTTCATTTACCTGATGGCTGCCTACGCCGAGACCAACCGCACACCCTTTGACCTGCCGGAGGCCGAGAGTGAGCTGGCGGCCGGCTACCACACCGAGTATTCCTCGATGAAGTTTGCTATGTTCTTCATGGCTGAATACGCCAATATGATCACGGTCGCCTGCGTCGCCACCCTGCTGTTCTTCGGCGGCTGGTCGAGCCCCTTCGGCCACCTGCTTCCCGTGCTTGGCGGTACAGTAGGCTTCATCCTTACCGCGCTTCTGCCGGTCTTCTGGTTCGTCTT
>CAZZYO010000063.1:0-22010 GCA_964658255.1 Candidatus Babeliales bacterium | reverse complement strand
CCGCTTGCCAACTTCTAAGTCGCACCGGGAAACTAGATACGACACCATGCGCTTTCCTCTCCTCCTCCCTACCCTCTTGTGGGTGACTCTGCTTGCACCCTGCGCCGCCGGGGCGCAGCATCTTGGCACCCAGCAGAACCCGGCGCAGCTTTTTGACCAGGCCGTCGCCGCGCAGTCCAGGGGAGACTATCCAGCTGCGATCCGCGCGTACCGGCAGTTCCTCGCCGCGCAGCCCAAGTCGGTCGAGGCGCATGCAAATCTTGGCGCGGCGCTCGCGCACACCGGCCAGTTTGACGAGGCGGTCACGCAGTACCAGGCCGCGCTTAGGCTGCTGCCAGCAGGCAGTGATGCAGCCGCAAACGTGCAGATGAACCTGGCGCTTGCCTACTTCAAGAAGAGCGACATGGCGCATGCGCGGGAGCAGCTTACCCAGCTTTACGCCGAGCACCCTGGTGATGCGCGCATAGCCACGCTACTCGGCGAAGCGGACAACCGGCTCGACGACAGCGCAGCCGCTGTATCGCTGATGGCGCCACTCGCGGCTGCCAATCACGACAACCTGGATTTCGATTTTGTTTACGGCTCAGCGCTGATTCGCCATGGCGAACGACGCGAGGGCGTCGCGCTGGTCGAGGAAGTCGCAGAGAAGGGGCACGGCGCGGACGCCTATCTCCTTGCCGGCTCGACCCTGCTCGCGTTGAACGAGTTTGTGCGCGCACGCAAGGAGCTGGAAGCAGCATATGCGCTCACTCCAGCGCAGCCTGGCCTCGCAAGCCTGCTGGGCCAGGCGCGTGATGAGACCGGCGACTCCGATGCAGCCCAGCCGGCATTTCACGAGGCGCTGCGTGAGGATCCGAATGACTTCAACGCCAACCTCTACCTTGGCGCGATCCTCTACAAGCAGCGCAAGCTGGCCGAGGCCCGCGGCTATCTTGCAAAGGCGCTGGCGATCAACCCGGCGTCGTCGATGGCGCGATATGAAGATGCTCGGCTGAAGAATGCGGACGGCAAGTACGACGCGGCCGTGGCTGAACTGGAGAAGCTGGTTGCGGATGATCCGAAGTGGCTCGACCCCCATGTAGAGCTGGCGGCGCTCTACTACAAGCTGCACAAGCCGGAGCAGGGCGCAAAGGAGCGCGCCATTGTGGAGCAGCTGACGGCAGCGCAGGAGGCTGACGGTCCTCGGCGCGAGTAGCGCTGCAGGCCTGTGCCCGGCGAAGGCCTGTCGCGCCTGGATTGCTCGCTGAGAAGACTATTGCCTTGGTTCGACGACCTTCAGCACCTGATCGGCTGCCACCTTGTGCAGCACCTGCACGACACCGGAAGGCCAGTGAATCTCAACCGTGTCCGCCTGCTTATCCGCGCCCATGCCAAAGTGCACCGGACCATCGCTTGAAGAGGCATAACCGCTCGAGGTGGTCATGTGGTTGTACTGGGTGAGGCTCGCACTCTCCACCTTGATGCGGGCACCGATGCCGTCGCGATTGCTCTTTGTCCCCTGCAGCGCGATGTCCAGCCAGTGGTTCGCGTGACCAGCCGACTCGCTGCGGTTCATCCATAACTCGGCGTCGGAGTTGATCGCGGTACCGACGATGTCGATACGCCCATCACCATCGAGGTCAGCAAACGCGCAGCCGCGATGGCGCGCGGCGGGTCCCTGGGTAAAGCCTGCTTCGGCGGTAAGTGAGGTCCACTTGCCGGTTGCTCCTGGATTACGAAAGACCGTGTTGAACTGGTCGATGTCGGTGCCAGGCAGAGGCTGCGACTCGACATGCCCGCGGCTGACGAACAGATCTTTCCAGCCATCATTGTCAAAGTCGTAGAGCCCTGCGCCAAAGCCGGACATCTGCCCGGACAGGTTGCGCATGCCGGTCTCGGTTGTGACCTCTCGGAAGCTCCCCTTGCCCATGTTGGCAAAGAGCGGAAAGGTTTGATTGTTGAGCGCAACGAAGGCGATATCAGGCAGGCCATCGTTGTTGAAGTCACGAAAATCCAGGCCCATGCCAGAGATAAAGTTGCCATCCTCGGGCAGCGCCACGCCCGCGTCAAATGCTACTTCTTCAAACCTGGTGCCGGTGTTATGGAAAAGCGAGTTGTAGCCTGCATCGTTGGGGACGAAGATGTCCTGGCGACCATCAAGATCATAGTCAGCCATGCCGCCGCCCATGCCCTTGCCCACGTGGTCGCGCACGCCCCAGTTCTTTGAGACGTCCTCAAAAACGCCATTGCCTTTATTGAGAAACAGCTGGTTTGGCTGACCCTTGTAAAAGCGTGGATGACAGTAGTCAGAGACTCCGTTGAAAGAGCACAGGGCCTTGTCGGAGTAAGTCCAGTTGAGATAATTCACGACGAATAAGTCGAGCAATCCATCGTTATTGACATCGACCCACACGCCTGTCACAGACCACAGTGGGCCGTACTCAGGATCGTTCGCCTGCGCAAGCCCCGCCTTGGCGGTTACGTCGGTAAACGTGCCGTCGCCATTGTTGTGGTAGAGCGCGTTGCCATGCACGCCAGCGACAAACACGTCAGGCCTGCCGTCGTTGTCGTAGTCTGCGACGGCGACGCCGATGTCGTACCCGGCACCTGCGAGTCCGGACTTCTCTGTCACATCGCTGAAGCGGCCGTTGCCGTCATTGTGAAACAAGCGATTGCGATACTTCGGCGCATCTTTCTTGAGCGTCTGGATATTGGCGCCATTAGTGAAGTAAATGTCCGGCTTGCCGTCCCCGTCGTAATCGAAAACAGCCACACCACCCAGCATGGTCTCAGGCGCGTTACGCGCCGCTGACTCATTATTCTCAAGGTGAAAGCCAAGCTTCTTCCACTCAAAGCGCAGGCCTGACCCGCTTTCAGCGGCGTGAAGCTGGAGGCTGGCGCAGGTAACTCCTACACAAGCAAGAGCCAGCAGGATCGTCCTCGAGTAACGGCGCATGGGCATAACTCATTATAGAAAGCGGAATAGAAGTTGCGATGGATACGCCAATCGATTCGCAGGCTAAGTGGAGCCCAAAATGGATGGGGCTACATGCCCTTGTTCAAGCCACTGCAATCCCCGGTAAGCACCGGCCGAAGCACATGTTCGCATGGTAAGATGAGGCATCTTAAGTCTGCATTTCAGAAGTCGCGCCGTGGCCAGGATGCCGCGTCTTTTGATGTTTGCGGCGAAATAGATCAGGACCGTCACTTGGGATTGGACACTCACCCGCAAGCCACCTTGCGCAGCACTGCATACCACGGTCATGATCGTTTTCCCATCGTTTTGCTGCTTTGCGTGCTCCTCCTCTCGCCCGGCTCCATACTGCGAGCCCAATCCCCGGACGAACTCGCCACCGCGGCAGCCCAGGCCCGCGACGCGAACGACATCCCCCGGGCGCTCACCCTCTACCACCAGGCAGTGGCCGCCAACCCGCAATGGGCCGACGGCTGGTGGTTCCTCGGCTCCACCGCCTACGGTGCTGATGATTATGCAACCGCGCGCGAAGCCCTGACCCACTATCTCGCTCTCAAGCCCAACGCTGCTCCGGCGCTTGCCCTACGCGGACTTTCTGCGTACCAGGCGGCCGACTACGATGCAGCACTGATCGATATAGAGCAGGCGCTCGCTCTCGGGGCCGCGAACGAGCCCCGCAATGCGCTCCTGCTCCGCCTGCATGAGGGGCTCCTGCTTACGCGCGCCGGCCAGTTCGAGCGCGCCATTCCTGTCTGGATGCTGGTAGCTCGCGACCCTGCCGCGCCTCCTGTTGCAACGCTCGGCCTTGGCCTGGCGGGTCTGCGGATTGCGGCGCTGCCGGCAGCGGTTCCAGCCGACCAGCAGGACCTGGCCTTCGCCGCCGGGCAGGCAGCGCTTGCGCTTTCCAACTCCACTGCCGCCACATCGAAAGAAAAAGCATTGGAATTTACCGCGCTCTTCGCCCGGTATCCCACCGCTGCCAACCTGCACTACTTCTGCGGCTACCTGCTGTTTGCGAGTGACCCAGACCGCGCCATGTCCGAGTTTCGCGAAGAGCTTACGGTCACCCCGCACAGCGCGGCCGCCGCCGCCATGCTGGCCTGGGCTTGGCTGATGCGCAGCGATCCAGCCGCAGCGATTCCGTTCGGCACACAAGCCGTGGCAGACGACCTCGCTCTGCCACTTGCGCAACTCACCCTGGGCCGCGCGCTGATTGAAACGGGCGCGCTCGCTCCTGGCATCGCGCACCTCGAGCAGGCGCGCAAGCTCGAGCCCAACAACCTCGAGACGCACCTGGCACTCGCGCGCGCTTACTCCAGCGCCAACCGCCCCCAGGAGGCGCGGAGCGAACGCCTGCTCTCGCTCCAACTTGCCGAGGACCATGCGCCCTCACGCTGATCGCAGCCGGCCGATGTATGTCTCGTTAGCCGCGCGAGTCCTATGGCTGCTCGCCTGCCTGCTCTGCTCGGCCCCGGCACGGGCCGGGTTTGCGCAGCACGCCTCCAAACCAGCGCCGACCTGCGCAGACTGCCACTCTCCCATCACTGACACGCAGCCCGGCACCCCGATGGGTCGAGCGCTGTTGCTGCCTGCTGCAAACACCGCTCTCAACACGCATCGAGCGCTCACCTTGACACGGGGTGCGTACACCTACACCGTCCAGACGGGCGCTGCGGGCAGCACGTACAGCGTGACTGATGGCAGCCGCACGATCACCGTGCCGGTCATCTGGGGATTTGGCGCGCACAACCAGACCTGGATGCTCGAACACGACGGAAAAATGTACGAGAGCCTGGTGAGCTACTATCCAGTGGTGAATGGACTTGCCATCACCACGGGAGACGATCGCCTGCAGCCCGCCACACTTGAAGACGCGCTTGGCCGCGAGTTGAGTGCGATTGACGTCAAGACCTGCTTCGGCTGCCACGCCAGCAATCCGCTTGCGCCGGGGACGACTGCGACCAGCATGCCTACCACCAGCCCTGCTGCAACGGCGCCCGACCCGCACTCGGTCCAGGCCGGGGTCAACTGCGAGCACTGCCACCTGGGCGCGGCGCGCCACCTGCTTGATGCTTCGCAGGATAACTTTTCCACTGTTCCGCCGCGACTCGGCAAACTGACGACAGAAGACATGTCGCAGTTTTGCGGACAGTGCCATCGCACGTGGGACATGGTGGTGCGCAGCCACTGGCGCGGCCAGATGAACGTGCGCTTCCAGCCCTATCGTTTGGCAAACAGCCGCTGCTACAACGGCACCGACGCGCGGATCAGCTGTGTGGCCTGCCACAACCCGCACGAGGATGTGCGGCGCGACGCAGCGTTCTACGATGGCAAATGCCTGGCCTGCCATGCAGGCACGCCGCATGTCGTTGCGGCTTCGCAGCGATCCGGTCCGGCCCAGGAGACGCCAAAGTCTTGCCCGGTGGCCAAGACAAACTGTGTCAGCTGTCACATGCCCAAGGTTGTGCTGCCGAGCAGCGGCGACCACCTGGCTTTTACTGATCACCAGATTCGGGTGGTACGGGCTGGCGATGCTTACCCGAACTAAGTCGCTTCTACGCCAAAGCACCCGCGAGCAGCCTTGCGGATGAGCAAGCCTGTGGACTGGAGCTTGCTGCTTGAACGCTCCACGCGCGCTCCGGAACACAGTACCGCTGCGCTTACAGATATGCGCGTGCTCATCACCGGCGCGGGCGGCACCATAGGGACAGCACTTGCTGAGCACGTTGCGAGGTCATCGCCTGCCAGACTGGTCCTGTTGGACACGGCTGAGCACGCGCTCTACACGCTGGACCGAGACATCAGCGCTCGGCATACCTCCGTGCTCGGCAGCGTGACCGACGCGCGCTTGCTCGAAGCGCTCTTCCGCGAGCATCGCCCGGAGATCGTCCTGCATACTGCGGCGCACAAACATGTAACCATTGTTGAGCGGAATCCATTTGCCGGCATCGCGAACAACGCGCTTGGCACGGCCACGCTTGCCGAGGCTGCATTCCGCCATGGCGCGGAACAGCTGGTCTTTGTCTCAACGGACAAGGCTGTTGACCCGGTAAGTATGATGGGCGCTTCCAAGCGCATCGCCGAGCTTGCCCTGCTCTCAAGCGTTACGGCCGTCACGCGGGTCAAAATCGTGCGCCTGGCCAATGTACTCGGATCACGAGGCAGCGTTGTTCCGCTCTTCCTCGATCAACTGCGAGCGGACCTGCCGTTCACAGTTGCCGGCCCCGATGTGCGACGCTACTTCATCACCATAGACGAGTGCGTGCATGCCCTCACACAGGCGCTCACCTGCGAGGAGAACCTGCTGACCGCTTATGCCGGAGAGCCGATCGCCATCACCGATCTTGCCCGCTTTTTGAGCAGCCAGGCGGGGCGTCCCGATCACCCCATTCGCTACACTGGTCTCGGCCCGGCCGACAGGAAAGACGAATCGCTGATCAGTCAGTGCGAGACCTGGGCGTGGCCGGAGTGGTCCTCACAGAGTCTGCGCGCCATCCGCAGCCCCGTCCCCATGGCCTCCGAGATGGCTGGCGCGCTCGAGGCACTGCGGGTTGCGGTCAGCGACCACGATCTACCATTGCTGCTCGCCACCGTGCGGGCGATCATCCCGGACTACCGACCCAGCGGCTTGCTTGCTGAAACGAAACACGCATGACACACAAACACACCATTGCTGTCGTGACCACATCGCGCGCGGATTACTCGCACCTTTACTGGCCCTTGCACGATCTTGCCGCGCACCCTGCGGTCGACCTAAGAATCATTGCGCTCGCCGCGCACCTGGCGCCCGGCTTCGGCCATACTGTCGACGAGATCGAGCGCGACGGCTTTCCCATCGCGCACCGGATAGAGTGCCTGCTCGCCTCGGACACCGACCTCGGCATGGCCAAGACGCTTGGCCTCGCAACGTTGAGCCTTGCTGATGCGCTGGCGGCGATGCGCCCCGACCTGCTGCTGCTCATTGTTGATCGCTATGAAATGCTTGCACCGGCCACGGTCGCGCTAACCCTGCGTATTCCTGTAGCGCATATCGAGGGCGGCGAAATCAGCGAGGGAGCAATCGACGACGCGGTGCGCAACGCGATCACGAAGATGGCGCACCTTCACTTCACGTCGACCGAGACCGCGCGCAACCGCGTGATCGCGATGGGTGAAGAAGCATGGCGCGTCACCCGCGCCGGCGCACCCTCGCTTGATCACCTGCGCCGCAGCCGCCTGCTGCCGCGCGAAGAACTGGAGGCCGCCCTCGGCCTCTCGCTTGGCGCCGCGCCTCTCGTTGTGGCTTATCATCCGGTCACGTTGCTTGACGATACGACTGCCGAGGCGGACGCGCTTTTTGCCGCGCTCGATGCGATGGCAAGGGAGTCGCGGCCCATCCTGTTCTGCTACCCGAATGCCGATGCCGGCTCGCACGTGCTGCTCGATAGGACACGCGCCTTTTGCGCGCGACACTCGCAGGCAAGGCTCTACGTCAACTTGCCTGCGGTTAAGTATTGGAGCCTGCTCGCGAACGCACAGATGCTGGTAGGCAACTCATCGAGCGGCATCATGGAGGCAGCCTCGTTCGCGCTCCCTGTTGTCAACGTGGGCCTGCGCCAATATGGTCGCGAGCGTGCACCGAACATCCTCGACGCAGCCGCAAATTCCGCTGCCATCCTCGCCTGCATACGCCAGGCGGCCAGCACAGGCCTCCGCGCATCGCTTGAGGGCATGCCGAACCCCTACGGCGATGGCCATGCAGCACAGAAGATTGTCGACGTGCTCACCAGCACGCTCGCCACAGTGCCGCGTGAGCGACTGCTGCGCAAACGCGCACAGCCAATCGCATGAGGATCCCGCTCTCCGCGCCTGACGTTACCGATGCCGAGATCGACGCAGTCGCAGCCGTGCTGCGCACCTCGCAGCTCTCGCTTGGGCCGGCACTGGGCGCGTTCGAGCAGGCGTTTGCTGATTATCTTGGCGTGCCGCACGCCATCGCTGTCAGCTCCGGCACAGCAGGGCTGCACCTGTGTGTGCGTGCGCTCGGGCTTGGCGCTCAAGACGAGGTGCTCGTCCCTTCGTTCACCTTCATCGCTGCGGCCAATGCGATCCGCTACGAGGGCGCCACGCCAGTCTTTGTCGATATCGAAGCAGACACGCTGAACATGGACCCCGATGCCGTGGAGCGAGCGATCACTCCGCGTACCCGCGCCATCATGGCCGTGCACACTTTTGGTCGGCCTGCGTCCATGGATCGCCTGCTCGCGCTCGCCGAGCAGCACAACCTGCGCGTGATCGAAGACGCCTGCGAGTCGATCGGCGCCATGCACCAGGGCCGCATGACCGGCACTCTTGGCCACGCCGGCGTGTTTGCCTTCTATCCGAATAAGCAGATGACCACCGGTGAAGGCGGCATGATCGTCACGCACGATAGCTCCCTGGCGGGGAAGCTGCAAGCCCTGCGCAACCAGGGCCGTTATGCCTCAGACAACTGGCTGCAGCACGAAGAGGTTGGCTACAACTATCGCTTGTCCGAGCTTGCGTCTGCGCTGGGCATCGAGCAGCTCAAGCGCCTCCCCGCGATGCTTGCTCGGCGCGAAGCAGTGGCACGGCTTTATGATGCGCACCTTGGCGATGTTGCGGGCCTCGAACTGCCTTCGCTTACGGCTCCGCATGCCACGATCAGCTGGTTTGTTTATGTGGTGCGCCTCACACCGGCCTGCGCGACCAGTCGCGACGCCGTGCTCGCCTACCTGCAGGCACGGGGCATCGGTTGCGCGAGATACTTTGCGCCTCTTCACCTGCAGCCCTGCTACCAGGACCAGCCGTTGCGCAACGCTCTGCCTGTGACCGAGCAGCAGGCAACGCGCACCCTTGCCTTGCCCTTCTTCAACCGCATCACCGAAGATGAGGTAGGGCAGGTCGCGTCTGCTCTGCGCACTGCCATGGCTTGCTGCAAATAATCATGCCTGCTGACAAAAGCCTCTTATTTCGACCAGCAATCGAACAGCTCGCGCTGGTCGCGCACTCGCAGGTCTCCGCGCTTGAACTCGCCGAAACACACATCGCGCAGATCGAGCGGCTCAACCCTACGCTGCACGCGCTGGTTGATTTCGACGCGCAGCGAGTGCGCGCCCAGGCGCAAGCCCTCGACGCTGTCACACAAGAAGCGCGCGGTCCGCTCCACGGACTACCTGTGACGATCAAGTCGTCGATCTCAGTCGCAGGGCATCTCTGCGAAATCGGCAGCCTGCTTCACCGTGGTCACCGGCCGGCGCACGACGCAGTCGTCGTCGAGCGGCTACGCCGTGCGGGCGCGATGATTCTTGGCACCACCAACTGTCCTGAGTTCCTGATGGCGTATGAAACAGACAACCGCCTCTATGGGCGCACCAGCAATCCCTGGGATCTGGAGCGCACTTCGGGCGGCTCAAGCGGCGGTGAGTCGGCGGCCATTGGGGCGGGGCTCTCGGCTGCCGGCATCGGCTCGGATAGTGGCGGGTCGGTACGCGAGCCGGCGCATTTCACCGGCATCTGCGCGCTTAAACCGACGCCTGGGCGCATTCCTGAGCGCGGCCACCTGCCACCCTGCGCTGGACCGTTCTCGATCCTCGGCGCGCTCGGCCCCATGGCGCGCACCATCGGTGATGTGAGCCTGCTGTTTCGCGTGCTCGCAGGAGCGGAGCTGACTGATCCCGCAGGCGCTCCTGTTGCTTATCGCGAGCCTTCGCAGGAGCAACTGCTTTCGACGCGCATCGGCTACCTTGAGGATGATGGAGGAAACAACAGCTTCGTCACGCCCGAGACGCGGCTGGCCGTGCGCGCTGCTGTCGAGGCACTCCGCGCGCGCGGCTTTCGGGTGGAGCCGTTTCGTCCGCAGTCGCTTGAGGCAGCGCGTCAGCTGTGGTGGAAGTTCTTTGTGCGCGGCGGCGCCATGCTGCTTGACCCACTGGTCCACGGGCACCAAGACCAGCTCAGCGCAACCTTTCGCGATTTTGTTGCCATCGCGCACAGCGAGCCGCCACTTACCGGTGACGAGTTGCTGCACGCCTGGATGGACTGCGACCGCGTGCGGGGCGAGTTACTGGAAGAGATGCGCGCCTGCCCGATCCTGCTGACGCCGGTCTGCGCGATCCACGCGTTTCGCCACGGAGAGCGCCGCTGGATGGTGGAAGGACAGCCTGTCGACTACCTGGACGCAATGCGCTACACGCAGTGGTTCAACCTGCTCGGCGCGCCAGCAGCTGTCGTTCCTGTTGGCCGGTCTGCTGAGGGGCTGCCGATTGGGGTACAGATCGCAGGGCGCCCCTTTGCGGATGAAGTGGTGCTGGCTGTGGCTGCAATGGTCGATGACGCATTCGGCTACACACCGCCACCGCTCGCCGTGCGTGCAGTGGCGTCCTGAGCGCAACAAAGGATCTGCGGTTTGCTGGCTGGCTGAGAACGGAAGAGCGGATCCGTCACTGCGCCCAGGATAACAATCCTGTTGTTCCGGTCATCCCTTCGTTCTGGTCGAGCGAGGGTAATTACAGCATCCTTCCATCCGCGCTCGCAAGCGTCACGTCCGCTGCGGCGCGGCTCCAGCCTACGCGCAGATCCTTCACCCCGTGCAGTGAGAACGCACCCGCAGTGCCACGTGAAGCCGTGATCGCGAAGAAATCAGCACGCTCCACATCTTCGAGGTAAAACGCTGGACGCGCATCCGCAGCAGCGGTCGCAATCTCAACATGGCTCATCTCGACATGGCGCATGTGCCGCAAAAAGAAGCCGTGGGCGGGCGTTGCGCCAAACATGTCAGGCTCAGGATACTTCGCGATATTTTCCGGCAGCGCACCGGTCTGAGCCTGGGTGCTGCCGCCAGCCGACTGAATGTAGATGTTTGATAACTTGACATCTTCAATCGCGTAGCCAGGGATCCCGCTCAGCACCGAGCATGCAGTCACCGGGGCGTTGTAACAGTCAAGGTTACTGATCAGGATGCGGCGCAGCGTTCCTACCTTCGTGCTTTCCTTTGGGCCGCGCAGACGGGCTCCCAGACGCAGAAACAAAGGCTCCGAGCTCAGGTCGCGCATGGTTGTGTTGGTGATGGTAATGTCCTCAAGTAGTGCACCATCGACGGTCTCAAGCGCATAGCCCTGGCAACCCTCGAAGACGCAGTTGCTTATAGTGATGTTGATAAAACCGCCGTTGGACTCAGTCCCGCACTTGATGCGGCCAGTGCGAGGGCCAACCCCGGGCTCCCACTTCTTAAAGCTTCCGTCGAGCACCGCTCCAAGCAGGTAGCAGCCGGTCACGTAACAGTTGGTGATGGTCATGTTGCGGGTGGGGCGAGCGTATCCCAGCGCATAGCTCGACTTGGGGCAGATGCCATCGTCCCACGGCGAATTGACCGTGCAGTTGGACACGCGCACATTCTGGCAGCAGTCAAAATCCATGCCGTCGCGGTCGGTGTCGATCTTCAGGTTATCGACCGTCACGTTGTCGACCCCGGTCAAGAGCAGGCCGAAGTGTCCCGCCTTCAACATGGAAAAATCCCGCAGCAGTACGTTGTGGCAGTTCTTAAGGGCAATGGCCTTGTTGCCGACGCCAGGCTGCTCAGCAATGAAGGGCGCGCCGTCCCACTTGGGCCCGCGGCCATGTGAAAGCCCTTTGCCCCAGATGAGCCCCGGACCACTGATGCTGAAGTCGTGAATCTCCTCACCCCAGAAAAGGGAATTGTGCCAGTGGTTGTGACCATAATCCTGGTAGGCATCCCAGGCAGTCTTCGGCTCGGCAGGATCGTAGGTGCCGCCGCGGTAACCGGTCTGCTCGTGGGGTAAAGGCGAGTCCGCCGCAAGTATGACCGAGCCCTGCAGCAGTTCAAGGTGGACAAGGCTTTTGAGTCGAATAGAAAAGCAGACATAGGTGCCCGCCGGGAAGACGACGAGGCCGCCGCCCGCCGAGGCCGCCGCTTCAATCGCACGGTTGATGGCGGGCGAGTCGACGGTCTTCCCGTCACCGGTTGCGCCATACTTCCTTACGTCATACACCATCTCTGCCGCATTTCCGGCTGCAGGAAGTGAGGCCGCGTAGGAGATTGCAGGCACGGCCAGCGTCGCCATGCCAAGGCTGCCCAGTTGCAAAAGATTCCGTCGTGCACGATTTAGCGTTTCCATGTGTCTGCCATCCTATGCAAGCCGGGGAGCGTTATCAACTGCGTGTCAAACGATGCGGCGTGCATGTAGATCTGCGCTTAAAGCCCATCCTTGCCGCAGGAACCTGCCAGGGTCCTGGCCCACCGCGCCACTGCCTTCGCACGTGCCGCGCCATCCTCAAGCAAGGCCAACTGTACGGCAAAGTTGCCCAGCGTTGACGACTCGGCCGGTCCTCGCAACACTTCCAGGCCCGTCGAGCGTGCGACAAGTTGATTTAAGAACCAGTTGCGGCTGCCTCCGCCCACAACGTAGATACGCCGGAAGTGCTTGCCCGTCATGGACTCGATCTGCGCAAGGACCGTGGTGTATCGCGCCGCAAGGCTGTGAAAGATAAGGCTCGCATACTGCGCCGCAGCATCAACGGTGTGGGCCAGGGGCTTGCCGCCACGGCGGGCGATCTGCCGCGAGAGCCGCTCCGGCATGTCGCCGTGCAGCAGAAGCTCCGGGTCGTCGATATCAAGCAGCCGCTCCGGCGCGGGAAGCACCGCCGCGGCCTCCACCAGCTGCGCCAGGTCGAGCACCTCACCCGTTTCCGCCTCCCAGTGAGCCGTGCACTGGCGTAGCAGCCACATGCCGTTGAGCCCCTTATGAAAGAGCGTGCGCCCGCCGGCCGCGGCCAGGTTGGTGTAGTTGCCCAGGCAGGCCTGCAGGCGGTTCTCCGGCGCGTCGAGCACAGCGCCGACCAGTGACCAGGTGCCGGAGCTGATGTAGGCCCAGTCGCCTTCGTCATCATCGGCAGGGATGCCCGCGATCGCAGAAGCGGTGTCGTGGCAGGCCGGCGCTATCAACTCTGTATCGCGATAGGCAGCAAGCTGCGCGAGCGGTCCCTGCATCCGGCCCAATCCCGACCCGGGCGGCACAAGCTCGGCCGCAAACTGCGGGTCAAGCCCCATGATGCGAAAGCTCTCATCGCACCACTGCGCCTTACCCAGCGTGACCAGCTGCGTATGGCTCGCGTTGGTCAGCTCAGCCACCGGCCCGCCACCGAGGCAGTACAGCAGGTACTCCGGCAGGTTGAGCCAGCGAGCGGGGGCATAGCCAGCCTGCTGGTCCGCCACTAATTGATAGGCGGTGTTGATGCGCTGGATCTGAATACCGGAGAGCGCGCGCAGCGTGGCCAGTGGTACCCGCGCGTGCACCGCCTGCTCAGCAGCCAACGTACGCTCATCGCGATAGCAGAAGGGCGGCGCTGCCGGCGCTCCATCGTCGGCCAGGCGCACGTAATCGACCGCCCAGCCATCGACCGCAATCGACCGGATACCCTCTGGAGCAAGTGCGGCACACTGCCGCAGCCCGGCCATCACCCCGGACTCGATTTGCGCGAGTGGCCAGTGCAGCCCGTCGGCCGAGTTCACCGGCCCGTTCGCAAACCGGTGCACCAGCTTGCCCGTAAGCGTCTCGTCTTCGCGACGCAGGAGGGAGACCCGACAGCTCTCCGCACCCAGGTCAATGGCCACAAGGGCCCGGCGATCTGCGGGAAGAGCCGCGCTCACCGCAGGTACGCCTCCGTGAGGCCGCCGTCGACCGGGATGATGTGCCCGGTAGTGACCGGCGTCTTCGGCCCGGCGAGAAACAGGATCGCCTCGGCGCAATCCCTCGGGTCTATCGGCACATGGGTCAGCGTGCGCTTCGCATAAAAAGCCGCCAGCGTGTTGCGCAGCTGGTCGTCGGTCTCGCCCTCTTCAAAGGGGAGCTTGTACTTCGCAAGCGAAGCCTTGACCCGGTCGCGCGGAAACATGGTCGAGCCCTTGACGACCGTAGCCGGGCTGATCCCGTTCACCCGCACGCGCGGCGCATACGCCACCGCCAGCTCGCGAATCAGGTGGCTCAAGGCAGCCTTGCTCACGTCGTAGGCCTCAGTGCCACGTTTGGCCACAACCGCGTTGGCAGAGCTTGTCAGCACCAGGCTGACAGGCAGATCCTGCGTGGTAAACAGCTTCGCGGCTTCGTCTGCGAGCAGGTAGTTGGCCGTCACGTTGATCTCGAGCGTCGAGGCCCACTGCGCATCCGAGATCACACCATCAGGCGAGGTGGGAAAGATAGCCGCGGTATTGACCAGCATGTCGAGGCCGCCGAAGGCAGTCACGGTAGCGTCGAGCGCAGCGCGGATCGAGGCACGGTCGCGTATGTCGACGCGGGTCGAGGTGACGGCTTCCCTCCCGGCAATGGCGCGCGCCTCTTCTGCAACAGCACCCGCCCCGGCCTCATCCCGGTCGGCGACGACAATGTGTGCGCCGCGCGCGGCGGCTAGCAGGACGACCTCGCGGCCGATGCCGCTGCCCCCGCCAACCACCAGCAATATCTGCCGGCTCAACTCCTTCTCCGCCGGCTGACGGCGAATCTTCGCCTCCTCGAGCGCCCAGTACTCGATGCGAAAAGCCTCGCTGGGTGGCAGCGCGACATAGTTTGCATGGGTCGAGAAGGCGGAGGTTGCCGCCGCCGGGCCGGCCTGTGGCAGCTCTGGCGGGCAGGCATTCTCATCCATCGAGCCCGCACCCTGCATCACGTGGATTGCATTGGTGTAGAACTCGCTCGTCACGCGCGACTCGGTCTTGTTCTTGCCAAAGCTGAACAGGCCCACGCCTGGCACCAGCACAACCGACGGGCTGGCGTCGCGCATCGCCGGTGACTCCGGCAACGCGTGCTTCTGGTAGTAGTCGGCGTACTCGGCACGGTAGGTTGTCAGCGCGTCATCGAGCTTGGCGATCAACCCGTTCTCTTCTGTCGCCGGATCCCAGTCCACAAGAAGCGGGCGGATTTTGGTACGGATGAAGTGGTCCGGGCAGCTGGTGCCCAGGTGCGCAAGCTGCGCGGCGTGATGCGAGTTCACGAACTCGAGCACGTCCGGCTTGTCAGAGAAGGTGCCGATCATCCGCTGCCTGGCCGAGACCCTGCCGCGGATCGCTGGCATCAGCGCGGCGGCTATGCGCACCCGCTCAGCATGATGAGCAAAGCGCGCGCCCCCAAAGGACACATTGCTCTTGCGCGTGGCATGCGCCTCGATAAACTGGCCAATCTGGTCGATGATTGTAATCGTGTTCAGATAGCTCTCGCGCTGGGTCTGGCCCCAGGTAAAGAGCCCGTGGCCGCCCAGCACCACGCCGTCACAGCCCGGTGTCTCTTCAACAATGCGCCGCAACATCATGCCCAGCTCAAAGCCTGGCCGCTGCCACGGCAGCCAAGCAAGCGTGTGGTTGAACTCGGCGTTGAACTCCGCCATCTTCTGCTTGCCGTTGGCCGAGGCCGCAAGTGCGATCCCCCAGTCGGGGTGCAGGTGGTCGACATGCGGAAAAGGCAGGTAGCCGTGCAGAGGCGTGTCAATCGAGGCCGCAGTGGGGTTGTTGTTGAAGGTGCACAGCGGATAGAGCCCCACCATGTCATCCTCGCGGTCTACTCCGGCGTAGATCTTCTCGAGCGCCAGCAGCTTGTCCAGGTAAAGCGTGGCAAAGCCCGCCCGCTTGATGCTGCCCAGGTCGCCACCAGAGCCCTTGACCCAGAGCACCGTCGCTTCCCCGCCGCCGAGCGGGTCCTTCTCCACGATCTTCGAGCTGGTATTGCCGCCGCCGAAGTTTGTCAGGCGCAGGTCAGAGCCGAGCAGGTTGGACCGGTAACGTAGCCTCTCGGGCTCGTCCATCGCTGAAGCTTTTTGCTCATCCCACTTGTCTTCTAAAAACTTCAATCCCATACCCTTGCGCGCGTTCATTCGTTTCCTTTCGTTCCTTTAGCCCGGCGCGTATACACGCTCTCTCTAGGCGTAGCTGCTCTGCAGCGCAGCTGCAGCATTCCTGCTGGCGCGCTCCCGTTCCACTCTGGACATGTACCCGCTCTGCCGCAGCGCTGCCAGCGGATCCTCTGCGAACCCGTGCTGCGCGCGCCATGCTCGCACGGCCGGCCGCACATCGGTAAAAAAGGCTCCGCGGAACAACTCTTCGGCCTCAACCAGGCGACACTGATCCTGTAACCAGGCCAGCTCCTCCAGGTCAACCAGCGCGGCTCGCGCATACAGCTCCTGCGCAGTCACCACCGTCTGCACCGCTGCTTCGACCTTGCCCTTCATGTTGTGGCTTTGGTCGATCATGTAGGCGATCGGCGCGTGTGCATGCTTGCTCGTGCCATGCGCGAAGGTCTGGTGAAAGACGCGGAAGACCTGGTAAGGGTCGATCGAACCAAGCGTCAGGTCGTCGTCTGCGTAGCGGCGATCGTTGAAGTGGAAGCCGCCCAGGCGGCCAAGATGCAGCAGCCAGGCGACAATCTGCTCGACGTTTTGCCCCTGATAGTGGTGGCCCATGTCGACCAGCACCTGCGCCTGCGGGCCGGCCGCGCGCGCCATCTCGAGCGCCATGCCCCAGTCCGCCAGGTCCGTATGGTAAAAGTACGGCTCGAACGGCTTGTACTCGATCAGCAGTCGCTGCTCCGGCGTGAGCCGTGCATGCGCCTCGCTGAGCGCAGCACTCAGCCAATCGATGCGGCGCGCGATGCTCTGGGTGCCCGGATAACTGGACCCGTCGGCCAGCCACACGGAAACATCCCGTACCCCGAGCCGCTTGGCGATATCGACGGACAACAGTACGTGCGCCAGTGCCTTGCGGCGAATGTTGGGGTCTGGGTTGCAGAGTGACCCGAATTTGTACGCCTGGTCCTCAAACAGGTTGGGATTGATAGACCCTGCGCGCAGCCCGTGCTGTGTTTCGAGCGCGCGCACCTCTGCAACGTCGGCCTCGCCGCCGGGCAGGTCCCACAGCACGTGCAGCGCCACGCTACCCACCGAGCCGGTCAGGCGCTTGACCTCGCCTGCATCGGCAAACTTCTCTGCCAGTGTCGCGGCAGCCGCAGGCTGGATGAACTTGCCAAAGCGTGTGCCCGTGTTTGCAAAACCCCAGGAGGGCAGCTCGATAGCCAGCGCATCCAGGGCCTCCCCGATCTTCGCCTTCTGCCCGGCTGCAAGCTCTATCGTGTCGCCCATGGTGCTCGTCTCCTGCGCTCCAGCACTTGTACTCCAGTCTAGCCTCTGCTTTCAATACCGACATCATTTCCTCAATATCACTGGCCTCAGCTAGGATGGCTTTGCCCGGTGCGCGCGACGGCCCGGGCGACGAGGGTTCATGGGTTCATCCCCACTGATCGGCGTGATCTACCACTGGATCGGCGGCCTGGCGTCGGCGAGTAACTTCATCCCGTTCCGCCCGATCAAGCGCTGGTCGTTTGAGATCTACTGGATCGTGCAGGGCTTTGCCGCCTGGATCGTGGCGCCGCTCGTGCTTGGCTTGCTGCTGGTGCCGCACCTGTTTACCGTCCTGCACAACTCGCCCACGGGGAGCCTTCATGCATCGTTGCTGTGGGGCGTGCTGTGGGGTGTGGGCGGGCTGACCTTCGGGCTTTCCATCCGCTACCTCGGGATTGCGCTCGGGTATGCGATTGCGCTTGGACTCTGCACCGCCTTTGGCACGCTGCTGCCGCCGCTCTTTCGCGGGCAGCTGGGCGCAATCGCGGCGACGGGTGGCGGCCGCACGATCCTGTGGGGCGTTGCCGTGTGCCTGCTGGCGATCGTCATCAATGGGGCCGCGGGCTACTACAAGGAACGCGATACCTCTGCCGAAGACAAGGCAGCCTCGGGCGAACGCGACTTTTCCTTTGTGAAGGGCATCGCCGTGGCGACATTCTCAGGCGTCATGAGCGCCTGCTTTGCCTACGGTCTGGATGCGGGCAAGCCGATTGCCGAGGTTGCCAGGCAGCAGTTGCTGGTGAGTGGCGGAGCCGACCTGTGGCAGAACCTGCCAGTGCTGGTGGTTGTGCTGTGGGGCGGCTTTTTCACAAATGCGTTGTGGTCGATCTACCTGATCTTGAAGAATCATTCCGCTGACCAGTTTCTGGGCGCGCCGGGCAGCAACCCGCTTGGCACCGCCCCTACGACGGGCGAGACGCTGCTCTATGACCCACGCGCGTTGCTCGACAGGCTCACGCCATCGGCCCTGCTGCGCAACTACTCGCTTGCCTCGCTGGCCGGCGTCATCTGGTACTTCCAGTTCTTCTTCTACTCGATGGGCGACACGCGCATGGGCCGGTACGCGTTTTCGTCCTGGGCGCTGCACATGGCCAGCATCATTATCTTTGCCACGCTGTGGAGCCTGGTGCTCCGGGAGTGGCGCGGCACCAGCCGCCGCACCTACACGCTGATGATCTTTGGGCTGACAATGCTTGTCGTCTCCACCTTGATGATTGGCTACGGCAATTACCTATCGTCCCTGCCTGGTTGATTGCGTCGCATTGAATTGACGTGCGACGTGGCAAAGACCAGCGGCCGCGTTACTGTAGAGCAAGGGAGGGGTTGTCTACGCATGCGTATCTCGCTGTTCGTCGCCTGCTATAACGACACGCTCTTCCCGCAGACGGGCGTTGCCGTCACGGAACTGCTCGAGCACCTGGGCCACACGGTTGACTTCCCTGCCGCGCAGACCTGCTGCGGACAGATGCACTACAACACCGGCTACCATCGCGAGGCCGTGCCGATCATCCGCCGCTTCATCGAGATCTTCCGTGATGCGGAGGTTGTCTGCGTCCCGTCTGCATCGTGCGTGGCGATGATGCGGGAACACTATGAGCTGGTCGCGCGCAGCTCGGGTGACGCGCAGTTTCTCGCAGAGGTAGAAGACCTGCTGCCGCGCATCTATGAATTTTCCGAGTTACTAGTTGACCGGCTCCGCGTGACCGACGTGGGCGCCATCTTTCCGCACCGCGTTACCTATCATCCATCCTGCCATTCCCTGCGCATGCTGCACAACGGCGGCAAGGCTGTTGAGCTTCTGCAGGCAGTGCGTGACCTCGAGTATGTCCCACTTGACGATGCGGAACAGTGTTGCGGGTTCGGTGGAACCTTCGCGGTAAAAAACGCAGATGTCTCCGCCGCGATGCTGGGCGAGAAGACAACCTGCGTGCGACGTACAGGCGCCGAGGTTTGCGCAGCGCTTGATAACTCCTGCCTGATGCAGATCTACGGCGGCTTGCACCGGGGCAGCTCTGCCATCGAGACGATGCACCTGGCGGAGATCCTGAACACGCGCAGCAGCGACGGAGTCACGCGATGAGCGTACGCATAGGCCAGACCGCGGAGGCGCCTGCGTTCCCTGTCGCGGCTCGCGCCATGCTCGGGGACACGCAGCTCCGCGGCAATGTACACCACGCAACGAGCGTGATCCGCGGCAAGCGCGCGCGTGTCGTCGCTGAGTTGCCCGACTGGGAGCAGCTGCGCGATGCAGGGCATGCGATCAAGACACATACCCTGCTCTTTCTCGATCATTACCTGGAACAGTTTGAGTCCAACTGCACGCGAGCAGGCGGTAGTGTGCATTGGGCGCGCGATGCAGATGACGCGAATCGCATCGCGATCGACCTGGTGCGCCAGTGCGGGACGGAAACGCATCCGTCGGTGATCAAGATCAAGACCATGACCTCCGACGAGATCGGCATGAACCATGCGTTTGAGCAGGCCGGCATCACGCCGTACGAGACAGACCTGGCCGACATGATCGTGCAAATGGGCCACGACCAGCCATCGCATATCGTGGTTCCGGCGCTCCATAAGAACCGTCACCAGGTACGCGAGATCTTCATGCGCGAGATGGGCCTGGCCGAGCTCGGCAACCGCCCGGAAGACCTTACCGACGCAGCCCGCGCCTACCTTCGAGAAAAGTTTTTGTCGGTCAAGATAGGGGTGAGTGGGGCCAACTTCCTCATTGCAGAGACAGGCGGCGTGTGTGTCGTCGAGTCAGAAGGCAATGGCCGTATGTGCCTCACCCTGCCGGACGTTCTGATTACCGTAGCCGGCATTGAGAAGGTGATCCCCCGCTTTCAGGACCTGGAAGTTTTCCTGCAGCTGCTGCCACGCTCGGCAACAGGCGAGCGGATGAACCCGTATAACTCGATCTGGACCGGCGTACATGCGGGCGACGGTCCGCGCGCTTTTCACATCATCCTGCTCGACAACGGCCGCACGCGTCTGCTCGCGAACGAGCGCGAGCGTGAGACGCTGGACTGCATCCGCTGCGGCGCCTGTCTCAACGCGTGCCCTGTGTATCGCGAGACCGGTGGTCATGCCTACGGGTCGATTTACTCGGGGCCAATCGGCGCGATCCTTTCGCCGCAACTGCAGGCACTCGAGCACTCGCGCAGCCTCCCGTACGCGAGCTCACTGTGTGGCGCATGCTACGAGGTGTGCCCGGTGAAGATCAATATCCCGGAGACACTGATCCACCTTCGCGGCCGTATCGTGCGCGAAGACCAGGGCACGCTGCTCGGCGCACTCGGCCCTGAAAATCTTGCCATGCAGGCCGCAGCGAAGATCTTCCTGAGCGAGTCGCGGTACGTGGCTGCGCAGAGACTTGCGCGTATGGGGCAGCTTGTTTTCAAACGCGGGGACCAACTGCGCAACCTGCCCGGGATGGCCGGTGGCTGGACAAAGTTTCGCGACCTGAAACCCATCCCGCAACAATCCTTCCGCGAGTGGCACCGGCAGCGCGCCCGGCGAGCGGGCCTTGGAGCGGCGGATGCCTGACGCGCGCACGGAGATCCTCGACCGCATCTGCCAGGAACTCGGACGGCCTGCATCGGCGCCAGCAGATGCTCAAAGCGCATACAGCAACTTGCCGCGCACATATCGCCGGCGGGGACAAAGCTCGTCGCACGTGGCGGTCGAGAAGCTCCTGGACCGGTTGCTGGACTACGACGCGGAGGTGATCGAGCTTGACGAGCCAGCGCTTGCGGCAGCAATCGCCGACGTGCTCGCGCGTCACCTGGAGTCTGTTCTCCTAATTCCAGGTGACCTGCCGGAGAGCTGGCTGCCGCTCCACGTTGAACTTGTGCGAGACGTTCCGGGTGCCGACGCTGTTCCCCTCGCAGCACTTACTCGCGGGCAGGCCGTACTTACCGCGTGCGCCGGGGCGATCGCGGAGACCGGCACAATCCTTCTCGATCACGGCCCGCGGCAAGGGCGCCGCGTACTTACCCTGTTGCCCGATCATCACCTCTGCGTCCTGCGACGCGACCAGGTGGTCGAGACGGTGAGCGAAGGCTTTGCTCTTCTGAGCGCGAACAAGGCGCACGCTATCACGACTATCTCCGGCCCCTCGGCCACCGCGGATATCGAGATGACACGTATCCGCGGCGTGCACGGTCCGCGCCGGCTTACTGTGTTCTTGCTCCCATAGCGTTCCCCTGCATCATGCCAGGGGTTCGCAGACTACTTGCTCGACTGCCAGCTAATTCCAGATAAGTGACGAAAAGGTACTTGTCTCTGCATCGCATGAGTGTCATGGTGCTTATACGACACTCGGCAAGCAGACAGACCACGGACAAGGAGCCCCTATGATCTCCTCAGACCACCCTTTGCGCCGCATCTTCCACGAGTTAGTGCGCGAATCCTTTCGCGAGACCCTGCCCCATCGCGACTCTGAAATCGCGGCCTACGTGGCCGACATGCTGACCGACTTCTCCTCCACCGAAACGCTGTACGCGGTGCGTGATGCCGAGGGCAAGCCGGTGTGCGAGCTTGCAGCACTGCTTGTAGCCGCCGACCCTGTGCACGGAACCGCCACCTCGTTTGACGCGGAACGGCGTCTGCGCAAGTACATTGGCGACTACCTGCTTTTCTCGGCTGGCATGGCGCCTAAGCGCGCCACGTCTGCGCAGCGTCGCGACGAGATGGTGCGCAACGGGCAGGAGAGCTACTGGGTCGTCTCACAGTTCAACCTGTTCGAGTATGAGCGGGAGGCGCCGCTATTCGCACGCCTCAGCAACTCGTTTGAGAGTTGCGTCGATGGGTTGCAGACGGTCTATGCGCGGCT
This sequence comes from Candidatus Babeliales bacterium, assembly GCA_964658255.1. Taxonomy (GTDB): domain Bacteria; phylum Acidobacteriota; class Terriglobia; order Terriglobales; family Acidobacteriaceae; genus EB88. The sequence goes on along the minus strand of CAZZYO010000063.1, from coordinate 48 downwards.
TCAGCAAAACCAGTCCAGGCTGCTGATGTAATTTGGAAGCGCGAGCGT
>CAZZYO010000062.1:0-22054 GCA_964658255.1 Candidatus Babeliales bacterium | reverse complement strand
CTGCCGCTCGATGTTGACTTCCGCGGCGGCACGGTCGTGCGCATTCGTTTCGACCGCCAGCCGAACATCGACGGTATCCGCTCGGCTGCCGACAGGGCGGGCCTGAAGGATGCGCGCATCCAGGCCTATGGCCCTGCGGCCAACCACGAGGTGCTGATCACGCTTGCCCAGAGCGCAACGTCGGAGGCCTCGCTCGACCAGGGCCGCGCCGCTATCGTCTCAACACTGGAGCGCAACTACTCGACGGGCGGCAACGGCGCTGGCGAGGGCAAGCTCGACCTCGACAACGCTGGTCGCGGCACACTGGTGGCCTTCCTCGAACAGCAGGATCCGGAGCATCTCGGCACCGGCGGCGCAAGCCCGACGGCCGGGGCCAACAGCAAGTACCTGCAGCAATCCGAAGCCATTCTCAACTATCGCGACCAGGCGCATGGAGGGCTGATCGACTCGATTGCCGGGCTCTCCTCGGTGGCCGACGCCCCGGTTGTGGGCGCGCTGCAGCAGGGTGCGTACCTCTCGGGCTTCACCGTCCGCAATGTGGAGATCGTCGGACCTCAGGTGGGCGCGCAGCTGCGCAAGCAGGCCATCCTGGCGACGCTCTACTCGCTTGCCGGCATGCTCGTGTACCTGTGGTTTCGCTTTGAGCTGATCTATGGCGTCGCGGCCGTGGTCGCCGTCTTCCATGACACGCTGATCACCGTTGGCGCCTTTTCGCTGACCAACCAGGAGGTCTCGCTCACGGTCATCGCGGCCATCCTGACCCTGATCGGTTACTCGATGAACGACACGATCGTGGTCTTTGATCGCATCCGCGAGAACCTGGCCATGCACCGGCGCGAGTCGCTTGCCGACGTCGTCAACCGCTCGATCAACCAGACACTTTCGCGAACCGTGCTGACCTCGGGCCTGACCTTTCTCACCGCGCTCTCGCTCTACCTCTTCGGCGGCGAGGTGCTGCACGGCTTCTCGTTCGCGCTGGTCATCGGCATCCTGATCGGGACCTACTCGTCGATTGCAGTCGCGGCGCCGATGCTGGTTGCCTGGCAACAGTCGCGCGCCGCTACGCCGCGTACTGCTGCCCTGCCCGCCGCACGCCGGGCTCGCGGCTAACGCTCCTTCCCCCGCACCGAACAAGACACGCGGCGCCCGCTCGATGGAGCAGAGGGCGCCGCGTGTGTCGTTTGGGGCCACCCTGGTTCCCAGTCCTTCTGCCCGTGTGTTACAACTCGAAAGCTTGCAGGTTTGGCAGCGGGTTGGCTGTCCGGGACATCTTCTCGCACTTCGCACCAACCGTGTGAAAAACCGAGGAAATTTCGGGAACAAAAGTACCCAGTGCCGGTGTCTAAGCAGAACAACAGAAGCTCTCGCTCCAAGTGCTTCTCGCCGAGGTTAGGTCATGTTTGAAGACTCCCTGATGGAATCAGGTGGCAGGATCAAGACGAAGAGCAAGTACTACACAATCATCGGGATGCTGTTTAACTTCTCGATACTTGCCGCGTTGATCCTGGTTCCTCTGCTGTACCCTGAGGCGTTGCCAAAGGCTGCGATGTCGACGATGCTGGTCGCGCCGCCCCCTCCGCCGCCTCCGCCGCCACCCCCACCGCCGCAGGTCAAGATCATCCCGCAGAAGGTCGTCCCGCAGATGGACCCGATGTCGGCGCCTACCAAGATTCCAAAAGTTATTAAGATGACCCATGAAGATCCAGCGCCTCCTCCGCCAACTGCAGGCGTGGCCGGCATGGAAGGAATGGGCGGCAGCCCTGGTGGCGCCCCGGGCGGCATCCTCGGCGGCATGGGCACCGGTCCTACACCAGTCGTCAAGGCAGCCGCACCGAAAAAGGTTGCTGTCTCCTCGGGCGTGATGTCCGGCAACATCCTGGTCAAGACGACGCCAACCTACCCGGCGATCGCCAGGGCCGCCCGCATCCAGGGCACCGTCGTCCTTTCGGCAACTATCTCGAAGACGGGGGCGATTGAGAACCTGCAGGTGGTCAGCGGTCCGCAAATGCTGGCACAGTCGGCGCTCGACGCGGTCCGGTCATGGCGCTACAAGCCTTACCTGCTCAATGGTGAGCCGGTCGAGGTGCAGACCCAGGTCAACGTGACCTTTACCCTGGGCGGCTAAATTCCCACCTTGCGAGAGGCGCGCTAGTCTCTTGGCAAGGCATGCGTTCAAGCCGGGCAGGCTCGCTCTCTCGCTGCCCGGCCCGACTTCCGGCGACCCGGCCTTGGGCTGGTCTTGCTTCCACTCCCAGTTAACCGGCGCCTCGGCGCTTCGCACTTACTTACCCCAGGAGGAACGACCTCAGTGATTCTCGCTCACGTTGCACACCTCGTAGCAAACCCGGCTGCCCTCGGCTTCTTTTTCCAGGATCAGGCAGCACCCACCGTCGGTTTCTCGCCCATGGATCTTTGGGGCAACATGGGCTGGCTGGCCCGTGGCGTCGTCATCCTGCTCTTCATCATGTCGATCTGGTCGCTTGCCGTGATCATCGACCGCGCCCTCTACTTCTCGGCCGCCCGTAAGCAGTCCCGCGAGTTCGCCCCGAAGGTAGCGGGCGCCCTGCGTGAGAACAAGTTGGACGAGGCCATCAAGGTCGCGGATCGCAACAAGAAGTCGCACCTGGCCGAGGTTGTCCAGGCTGGCCTGCAGGAGTTCCGCAACTACGGCTCCGGTGGCGCCATCTCGGTTGAGCAGATCGAGTCCTCCAAGCGCGCACTCGAGCGCTCGGAAGCGATTGTGCACGCCAAGCTGAAGCGCGGACTCTCCGGTCTTGCGACGATTGGTTCGACGTCGCCGTTCGTCGGGCTCTTCGGCACGGTGGCTGGTATCCTCAAGGCCTTCCAGGAGATCGCCACTCAGAAGACCCCTGGTATCGGCGCGGTAGCCGGCGGTATCTCTGAGGCGCTGGTTACGACCGCGTTTGGCCTGCTGGTCGCCATCCCGGCGGTTATGACCTTCAACTACTTCACCTCCAAGGTTGAGGCGTTCGACGTCGAGATGGATAACTCGGCCTCCGAGCTGCTCGACTACTTCATCAAGCAGAACCGTCGCTAGACCGGGCATTCACTGCGAGAACCAGCGAGAGTTCCCTGCAGCCGGCCCCGGTCTCCCGGGCGCGGTTGCAGGGTACAGGCAGCGCCATTTGAACGCCAGCAGGGAGTGCAGCCATGGCATTGGTACACCGAGACGAAGGCAAGAAAGTAAACTCCAACATTAACGTGACGCCGATGGTGGACGTGATGCTGGTGCTGTTGATCATCTTCATGGTCATCACCCCCATGCTCACGAACAAGGTCAATGTAACGCTCGCGCGCACGGCAAACGCGACCACGATGGACGATGCAAACAAGGAAGACGCGGTCATTATCGCGGTGACCCGCGACAGCAAAATCTTCCTCGGCCAGGATCAGACAACGCTTGAGCAGCTTGGGTCACAGGTCAAGGATCGCCTGGGCGACAAGCCGTCAAAGATCGTCTATTTCCGTGCCGATGCACGCGCCCACTACGGAACGGTGGAAGACGCCATTGACTCCGTACGTACGGCAGGCGTGGAAGAAGTCGGCCTGCTGACCGAGCAGCGCGGTGCAGGGCAGTAACCCTGCGCTGCTCGCCGGCTCAGAGCCAGGCGAGCGCGTAGCTTTTGCGCGTGACTGACAACCAGTTCCATGCAGCGTAGTATCAACAGTTCAATGGTCCAAGAGGGAGCAGACGTATGGCAATGGGTGGCGGAAGTGGTCCGGGTGGACTGAACGCTGATATCAATGTGACGCCGTTGATCGACGTGCTGCTGGTGCTGCTGATCATCTTCATGGTCATTGTGCCGGTCACGCCCAAGGGTCTGGATGCGATGGTGCCGCAGCCTCCAAAGACGAAGGAAGCGCAGCCAAACGACGCGACCATCGTTGTGCAGGTGCAGGGCGGGGCAGCAGGCGTGCCGACCTACAAGATCAACGAAGACTCGGTGCAGAAAACAGAGTTGCGTGGCCGGCTCGATGCGATCTATGCGCCGCGCGCAACCAAGATCATGTTTGTGAAGGGCGATCCTGATCTGAACTTCTCCTCCATTGCCGAGATAGTAGACATCGGTCATGCGGTCGGAGTAGATCATATTGGACTGATCACGCCGAAGATTGAGGCGGGCCAGTAGGCCCGCTTTCTTCTGCATCGTGCTCAGGCGGCAAGACGGAGATTGCGCACCGGTTGAAAGCGATTACAATCACCTCGCGGAGAAGTATTTCCCCGAACCTGCTGCTGGCGTACCGCCCATAGCTAGGCCCGACCTGGCGATCGAAGGAGAAGAGAATCAGAATGAATCGAATCGCACGTGTTCCGGTGCTGGCCGCAGCAGCGTTGTCGCTGATGCTTCTCTCGGCCGGGTGCAAGCGCCTAGAGGCCCGCGATCAGCTCAACAAGGGCGTCCAGGCATACAAGGCGGCCAGGTACGAAGAGGCGATCGGTCACTTCCAACGGGCCGTGAATCTTGACCCCACTTACCCCATGACGCGGATCTACCTGGCTACGGCCTACGCGCAAAACGTGGTGCCAGACCTGACCACACCAGAAAACATGAAGAACGCGCAGCTAGCCATTGACAGCTACAAGAAAGTTCTCGACGAGCATCCGAACGACATCAACAGTCTGAAGGGTATTGCCAGTCTCTATCTCAGCACCGACAAATATGACGAAGCCAAGGAATGGCAGCTTAAGGTCATCCAGGTAGATCCGAAGGATGCCGAAGCCGCCTACACCATCGGGGTTGTCGATTGGCGGCTTGCGTACAAGAATGCCGTGACCCTGCTGAAGGGTGTAGGCATGCAGGACAATGGCGATGGCAATCCAAAAGCGCCCAAGGCTGTCTGCGCTGCCATCCAGAAGCAGAACACGCCTCCCGTCTCGGAGGGTTTAAAGTACCTGAACCAGGCCGTGCAGATTCGTCCTAACTACGACGAGGCAATGAGCTATCTGAACCTCATGTATCGTCGGCAGGCTGACCTGGAGTGCGGCAACGATGCCGCTCGCAAGGCCGACATCGCGCAGGCGGATACATGGCGCGAGAAAGCGATGGGCACTCGGAAGGACAACGAAGCCAAGAAGGCTGCAGCGGCTGGCGGTGGCATCGTGATGGATAACACGAAATAACTCCAGTAGTGGAAGAAAGAGGCCTCGGCATCAGCCGGGGCCTTTTGCTTTTTCTCTTGCCTGGAGCTAAGCCTCGCCCTGATCAGCGTAGGGAGATTGCTCGCCGGTCTTGCCAGCTTTCGTATGCCGCATCCAGCACTCTCTGGTTTGCCAGGCCCTCCTTGGCAGGCGCGAGATACGCTGGGCTGCCTTGCACGCTCGCTGCCAGTGCAAAGCTGTCCAGCATGCGAGCGAAGGCATCAGCGTTCGAGATAAGCTCGTCCGCCTTGATCTCGCCGTTGGCCGCGTGCACCAGGTGGACCGGGTTGTCGATGGTCATCGCGTTCTCGCATAGCAGAACGCCCGTCGCTCCGGTTACCTCGACCAGGCTGCGGTAAGCGGCGCGGGTAGTCACGGTCACGGTCGCCATGGCGCCACTCGCATACTCCAGTGCAATGACTCCATGCGACTCAACGTCTCCGGAACCTGCATCGCGATGGGCAAGGGTCGTCACCGAAATGATCTCGCTCGCAGGCTCGTCAAGCACAAAGCAGAGCGCATCGATGCAGTGGATACCGACATCCCCGATGGGGCCGCCGCGGGCAAGGGTGGGATCGTTGATCCAGGTGCGCGGGCTGCGCGTCGACTCGTAGCTGAACTGCGCGTGCGCCAGCTGCGGCTTACCAATGCGACTCTCTGCGATCCACTGCTTCATCCGCGCCAGGCACTCGTTGTAGCGCATGTTCTGCGCGACGCCGAGCAGCACGCCCGCGTTGTCTGCAGCGGCCAGCATCTGCTTCACCTCGGCAACGCTCATCGCGAGCGGCTTCTCGCATAGAACAGGCTTGCCGGCGTGCACGGCTGCGAGCACGTGTTCGAGATGGAGAGCGTCCGGCGAGACGACAAAGACAACGTCAATCTCCGGCGAGGCACAAAGCTCCTCGGCCGAGTTAAAGACGAGCGGTATGGAAAATTCGCGCGCGTTTGCAGCAGCCTTGACCGCATCGCGCCGGTAGAGCCCTTGAAGCGTCGCATGCTGCGCCAGGCGGAAGGAGGGTACAAGGCGCTTGACTGCATGGTGGCCGAAGCCGAGGATGCCGTAGCGGATGGAAGACATGCGTTGAGTCTAGCGAGTTTGTCCTCGGCGTGCTTCGGCTTTATCCCGTCTAGGCAGCTGCCGCTTCTACTGACACGCGGAAAAGTTAAGGCTTGCTGCGGTAAGCTGTGCTCCGGGTGCGGCCGTGAGCGGGGTGACGCCGTCGCTCTGAAATACCGTGAGCGCGAAAGGCGGCTTACAAGCGCCGGGTGTGCTGAGTGCGGCGTAGATCGAGTACGTCGGGGTCACGAGCGACTGCTTATACCCGGTTGAGGTGCGTGTTACCGGTGAGAGCGAGGGAACGCTGAAGCTGTAGCTCGCGCAGTACGGTGTACCACCGGGGCAGCTGCCCGCGGCTGTCGTGAATGTGTTTCCCTGGCTCGGGTTGAAGTTCGGGAGAGCGATGTTCCAGAGCGCCTTTGTACCGTCAAGCGCGCTCAGCGTGTACTGAGGGGTCACCGTGCCTGCCTCGGCGAGCGGCGTGCTTGTGACGACGCCGCGTATGGTCGCGGGGACCGCGGTCTGTTGTTGCCCGGGGAAGCCGCAGGCCCCGGTACACGCGCCCATCGGGATTGTGCCAAGGCTCGTGTTACCGTTCACCGGTCCGACGAACGCCGGGTAGCTCTTGGCTGAGGCGTCGAGCGCCAGCAGGACAACGACAGCAGGCTGCGTGATGGAGGAGGCACACAAGGAGAAGGAGCCATCCGCCTTTGCCGTCGCTTGCTGCGTCTGGACGAAGTTGTCAATCGCTAGCGAGGGGGAAAGCTGCGTGCCTGTCTGCAGGCTGGCCAGTCCTTGCGCGACAGGCTTGCCAGTGAGCGAGTCAACCATCGTGCCGGTGACGAGAACGCCCGAGCAGGCTGTGATGGGCGGGGTGACTGGCTGCATGGGTGCACTGCCTCCGCAACCTACCGCGATCAGCGCTGAAAGAAGAAAGAAAGGTACGCGGATTGTCATAGGCTTTCGCTACTTCTTTGCTGCCTTGGCCAGGAGGAGATACAGCACCGCGCCGGCGATGAAAACGATGATGAAGGTTCGGACGTAATGATGCCGAGGTTGCGTCGGCTGAGGTGCCGGTGTTCCTTGACGTTGAGGATCGACTGCAACTGCAAAGGCCGAGAGCGGTTTGTGTTCTGAGATGGCCGATGTTGCGTCAAGTGGGAGAGCTACAGCTATTGGCAAAACAGATGGTTGTTCGATGTCTTGGCCACTTACCGAGCCTGTAGGTTGCATGCTGGATTCCTGTGCACTAGCCTGCGTTGTCCGGGCGCCCGGAGCCCCGATCATCAAGACTGACAGAACGAGAGCAATAAGTTTCTGCATATCTACCTACAAATGAGTTTCATGACAAGGGGATATTAGTTTAATCAGCCGAAGGAGTTACGTCATCCGGCATCATGGAAGCGGGTTCGTAAGCTTATCGATTAAGTTTAACGCCCTTGATGAGTCGTCTTGGATAAGAGTGCTTCCGTTGATAGGATGCGCAGGTTCCCCCACATTCGTCCTTATTGCTGCATAGCTTCCGCCCTGATTAGTAAAGCGTTCTACCGCACAGTCATAAAATACATCGCTGCCTTCGGCGATCGAGAAGTAATACCAGGCGTCAGAAATGTCTCCGTCAGCCCATAATGTAGTTAGGGTGGTGTAATAGTCCGTGACGAACCATTCAGGCGTGATGGGGTAATAATCTGGGTGGAAGTTATAAGTGCTGTGCTTAGATAATGAAAGAGCTAAGTCTACGTGGTTCCCCGCTTGGATAGCAGGAGAGAAAACAGCCCCTGCGCTTTGATCGAAGAATGTTCCTTCATGCGCAGCTGTGTAGATGTAGTAGATGCCGTATGCACTCGCGGTGGGATTGTAGCCGCCATTTACCGGCGGCGCGCCGACGATCATGCCGGAGCGTTCCGCGTCGAGCGGGTGACCGGTCAACTGTTGAACCACTTGGTCAAGGCCAACAAATGAGTAATCACAAGCGGCTCCGCCGCCGACCAGCCCGTCATCTGCGTTCCACAGGGTTAAGTAATCAATGCGGAGGAAATACATTTGCGCACCAGTCGACGTTGTGCCAAGGCCCAGCGGCGAAACTCGGTAGTAGCTGTATGGAGGAACCGTCCCGACCAGCGATGCAACTGTCATCGGCACATAGTTGCCAAAGGTTGCGAACTGGTCTTTCTCTCCTGCCGAAGAGCCGTAATAAGGCGTGAACTCGTCTGCCACCGCGCTCTCGAGCGAGTCGGGCAAGCCGTCTTGGTCTACGTCAGCATTGATGGTTCCATGTATCGGGGGTTGGCCGCAGATGCCGCAGCCAATGGCGCCTGTGGCACCCTGCACCACTACGCTTGGCGCAATGGCGCTGGTGGTTCCAGTCGCATTGGTGAAGTTATAACTCGACGACGCTACAGAGCGGTTCGCTCCGGCGGTTCCTGCCGTATCGCCTTGGACCAGCTGTTGCCACGTAGGCGATGTTGGCACCTGGTGTGCGGCTATGTCGTTTTTCAGTTTGGTTAGGGTCGGTGCGATTGCGGTGCGGTACTGCTGGATCTGTGCACTGGTCAGGCTCTGTCTTTCGCTGAGTTGCGATGCGGTTAGTTGGCGTTCCGTCGGCTGCAGCGTGGGCTTGTCAACCTTGATCGGGGGGCGCGGTAGACTGAGCGGGCGTCGGTAAGGGTGAAGCTGTAAATGCCACCAATGCGAGTGCGTGTCCAAGCCGTGACGCAAAGGAAACGTGCTTCCGATGCGTAGATCTCGATTTGGAGAACAGTGACTCACTATGTCCTGCCTTTGCTGGACAAGATGGCAGTATGAAAGCTTCTTTGTCAACAGTAGCCTGCTTGGCCGCTACTTGGCGCCCTGCTTGAAAATGTCCTCAGCGTAGTAATTCTCGATCCGCGCTTGGTCGCGCAGCATCTCGAGATACGCATTCTTGAGCAGCTGCGAGCGCGTGTCACGCAGTTGCTGCCGAATGGCCTGCTGCACGCGGGGATCGTTCAGGTCGCGCTGGCCTGCGGCTTCCTTGTCAATGAGCCGGTAGATCGCATAACCGATCGTCTTGTGCTGGTTCGGGTCGACCAGCGGCAAGACGTCCGTGATCTGGCCCGGCTTGATCTTCTGGATAGCGTTGTAGACGTCCATATCGCCATGCAATTGCGATTCAGAAACGAATCCCATATCGCCGCCGCTTGAAGCATTGTCAGAGCGCTCGGAGAAATTCGCCGCCAGCGTGCCGAAATCCTCGCCACTTTCAAGCCGTGTGTGAAGCATGTCGATCTTCTTCCTGGCTTCCGGGTCGGTCGTGGCTTTTGAGTTCTGCAGATTGGGGCCGGCCTGCTGCGGTGGCGCGGTGTTGGTCACCACGATCTGCGCCATGTGATATTGCGGCTCGACCACGTTGTAGTCAGCCCGATGGGCGTTGTAGTACCCCGAGATATCGCCATCGGTGATGTTTATCTTGGCGTTGATCTCCTTGTTAAAAAGCTTTTCTGTGGTCTTGTTACGACGGATGTCGTGCTTCAGGTCATCAAGCGTCAGGTGCTTGGCTGCGAGGCGCTTGTCGAACTCCTCCTGGGTGAAGGGTGCCTTGATCTCATTGACCTGCGCGTCTACCTCTTCATCGGTCGCGGTCAAATTCAGCTTGGCTGCGCGCTGGGCCAGGATCTCCTGGTCGATCAGGTCATGCACAATGTTCAGCCGAACAATGTCAGCCTGCTCCCGCGAGGGCTGTTGCTGCTGCTCGCCGAGGTTGTTCTGATAGAGCGTCTCCACATCCTTCTGGAGGATGTTTTTGCCGTTGACTCGGGCGACCACATCGGCCTGGTGCGCATGGTTACAACCGGCGATCGCGAGCGAGAGAGCCAGCGGGAGAAGTGAGGCGGCAACGCGTTGAGTGCGAGTGCGAAGGGGCAACAAGCGTCTCCTGACTAGAGTGCGAGCAAGGCTGGCGCCCTGCTCAAAGTACGCATAGCCTCAGGATAACGAATCAAGGCAATGGTGTCTCTTTGGTTCTGTCCGTCTTCTAGCGAGCGGCTCCCGTGGGAGGCTGCCCCGCGGGCGTAGTTGCGGGGCTCGGCACCGCTGCGGGCTGGGGATTTGGAGGCGGATGAATCCCTTCCGCCTGCAAGGCGCGATCGATGGCGGACCAGACCGCTGCGACAGGCTGCGCCCCGGCAACACGCTCCCCGTTGATGAACAGGGTCGGCGTGCCATCGATGTGCAGGCCTGCTGCCTCCTGCATGGAGGCGCGGACGGCGGTCTCATCCTGCTTCACCAGGCAGGCATCGAGCGGCTCTTTCTTGACGCCCGAGCGTGTGCCTTCCTCGCGCGCCAGCTTGTCAAGCAGCGCCGCAGACTTGCTCGGATCGCGATCTGGCCCCGTAATGTCTTCCCCGTGTGAGTGCAGGTAGTCCACGTAATGCCAGTAGGCCGTCGAGCTCCCATGCGCAAGGCAGTTCGCATCTACCGCCGCACGCATGGCCCAGGGATGAATCTCGACCAGTGGATCGTCCTTGTAGACAAACCTCACCAGGCCTTTGTAGTGATCCAGCGTCTCCGGGAAGAGTTCGGCATGCATGCGCGCACAGTATGGGCACTCCAGGTCGTCATAGTTGACAATCTCAACCTTCGCCTGCTCGGCACCACGCGCTGGTCGTCCGGCAACAGTAATGGTGTCCGAAGGGAGCTTGGTCAGGTCCCATTTTGAGAGCCGGGCCAGCGTTGCGCCATCCTTTGACAGGAGGAAGTCGAGCTTCTCCTGACGGGCAGGGTCTGCAGCGGGCGAAAAGCTCAGGCTTACCGTGTCATACCCGGGCACCGGGCTCGCCGAGCGGGCGCCGACATTGACCTGCCAGCCATTTGGAACGCTCAGCTGCGAGCGCACCTCAAGCTCGATCCTGCGGTCGAGCGCCCGGTCCTGCGCTGCCTGCGCCGGGCTTGCCGGTGCGGGGATCTGGGCGTGGCAGCCAGCAACAGACGCCGTGAGCAGGCCGGCAAGGGTCAGGCAGGAGAAAAAGCGACAACGGGACACAGCAAAGCACCTCGCGCGGGATACCTCATTATCGCATCGCCGCTCCCGATGCCTGCCTGTTTAGCTCTAGGAGTGCACCTGCGCCATCATCCACTGCCAGAAGCTGGTTAGCGGGTACACCCCGTCCCAAACGTCGTGGCCATAACCGGGCGCTTCGAAGTAGATCATGGGACCGCCCTGGGCATGGATGAGCTGATACATGGCTTCGTCATAGGTTGGTGGGATGACAGTATCAGCCCCCCCATGTACTGCGAGGATGGGTGTTCGCAGCAGGTTCTGAGCGTCCAGGATGTTTCCGGCTCCGGCGATTGGGGCCGCAGCGGCAAAGACCGCCGGATAACGGTTGATCATGTCCCAGGTTCCAATACTGCCAAGCGAAAGCCCGGTCACCGTAATCCGCGTCGCATCCACCGGCAGCGCGCTTGCCAGGGCCTGGACAAGTTTGATCGTCAATGCCTCGGTCGACGTGGGCGTAAAGTTCGACGGCGAGCCCCAGTAATCGCTGCTTGGGCATTGTGGCGCCAACAGGATCATCGGTACCTTGGCACGAAAGTCCATATCTGTTGCCAGGGCACCCATGTCGTTTCGGAGTTGCAGCAGGTTGTCAGTGCCAAGCTCACCCGCACCGCTCAGAAACAGCGCCAGCGAGTAGACGTACCGGGTTGGGTCGTACCCGGCGGGAAAAAGAATTCTGTACGGCAGCCCCTGGAACATACCCGCCTGCCACTGGCCAACGCTGGCAGCAGCGACAGGCGCGGCTGGCGCAATCGGCTTCAGCGGAGCCGCAGGTATGGCAAAGGCGTGCGAGTTCAGAAAGCTGAACTCCTGCATGGTCGTGCCTGGGCTACAGACCGCGATTGAGTACCCGCTGGTCGAGGTTGTCAGGCACTGGCTCTTCTGCTGATTGACCAGCGACAGCGTGCCGTTTCCGTTGGTGCTCGGCATCCACCTCTGCGAAGCCGTGGGCAGGCAGTAGTTCTGCACGAGCAGGCCTGAGTCGTTCACGTCCACGCACAGACTGAACGAGCCGGGCGCATGGACGATGACACTTCCATCGGCCTGGGTAAGGAAGCTGAAGCTTTGCTCTGCTGGAACCGTGCAGGGTGCCTGGGTGAGCGCGAAGCCTGTCGCTGTACTCGCTCCAGCAGCGTCGACACATGCCCCCGTTCCCACTGAAGACAAGGCTGCTCCGAATGGAACGGCAGGGCTCGCGGCTGCTCCCGCGCCAAGGGCGCAGGCGGGTATCAAAAACGTCAAGGTGACAGCAGCAAGTGCTGCCAGGCGGCGAAGGGAATGCGGCTGCATGCGACGCTCCTCATGGAGGCGCAGCCTCGGCCCTAATCACAGACCGTGCGAGCACCTGCCCAATGCGAAAGTGTGTAACTTTGCGTCACAAGCATGTAGGAATGACCTTCTATAAACAAGTAACTACATCGAGTTTGTCTTAAATAGGTGCTTGTCGGCAGACCGATTTGGGCGTAACTACTATTACTCCGGCGCACTGAATCGGAAGTAGAGAGTCAGCTACTGCCACGAGCATGCTAGGCGGCTTTGCGGTCGGGTAGTCGAGTACTTGTTACCCATTGAGGCGTAGGACCTGAGCCTTTTAGAAGGCCCGGCTCCCAGCTGTAGGTGATTGCTGCAGCCGCCTCGCCCGCCCGGGCCAGAGTGCCCGGGCGCCTACGATACCTGCCTAGAACACGCGCAGCGCGCGGTTCAGATTACCGGCCGCGCCCACGCCGGCCAACGTAAAGCTGAACAGGTACTGTGTGTCGTCCCGCACCGTGCCCAGCGCATACCGCCGCACCTCAAAGCTGAGTCCGCAGCAATCGCGGTTGTAGCCAAGCTGCGAGCCGGTGTACTGCATCTCGTTCAGCGTGAAGTCGTAGCCGAGGTTTACGCCTGCGCTCAGCCCATGCTTTACCGGGCTGCCATAGATCGCGGCCAGACGAAGCTGGTTGAAGTCAGAGAGGCCGGTAGGATTGGCCGAGGAGGTGGCGTCTGCACCCAGGTTGTGCATCTGGTAGTCGCCGATATAGAAGAAGGCGGGTCCGCGGCGGTAGGAAGCTGAGACGCTGCTGTCCTGGATGCGCCCCTGCTGTACATCGTAGTCGAGGTCCCATTCCAGATCGGTCGCTGACGTGGTGCGCAGGCGAAGCCGTGAGATGACTGGAGAGTTGTTGCGGGGGCGCGTGACAAACGCGGTTCCGGTCAGGTCGAGCGTGCTCTCAAGCACGTTGCGGGTCCCGGTGGTCACGGCGCCGCCAAAGTTCGGGTTAAAGAAGTACTTCTGCGCCACGGTCCAGGTGAGCCAGTCCAAGGTACCGCCGCCACACAGCTTCTCCGGCCCCAGCGCCTCGTCGCCCTTGCAGGGTTGCGGGTGCAGGTGGCGCAGGAACAGCCGCTGCGTGAGGCCGTACTCAAGCTCGTTGGTATTCGACAGAATGTCAGTCAAGTCGAACCGCAGGATGGAATTGAAGTTGTTGATGCCAGTGACATACCGGTAGCGAAACTCCGGTTCGATCGTGTGACGCAGGTCCGCGTGCAGCCAGCGATCGAGAAAAGGCGAGCTGAAGTCGCGCTGGACCACGGGCGGGCGCAGGCTGACCTCGCTGAGAAAGGCGCTCCGGTTCAAGCTCGCATCCCGCTCGGTAGGAACCTGGTCAAGAGGTCCGGGATTCTGGCTGCGGCCGTAGTATGTCTCCCGCACGCCCGCTTCGGCGCGCAGCGTCCAGCCGCCGCCGCTGAGAGGCAAAGCCAGGTGCGGGTAGACGTCAACGCGCGGAATGATGTGCGAGGTCTGGAATCCTGGCTCCGAGCGTGACATGGCAGCAGACGTCGCCTCTCCACCCCAGAGCAGCGGCGTATGGCCTAGGGGATGGTCGAGAGCGTCCAGGTGCAGCTCGGGGGTGTGCAGCACGCGTATCTCATCGCCCGGCGCGTCAGAGCGAAAGTTCTGGTAGCGGTCGAAGCGGCCGCTCGCTGCCAGGCTGTCCCGCTCATGGATCACGTAGACCTGCGACTTGGCTTCCGAGTTGATGGCGGCGGTGTAGTTCTCCTCAAAGGCCTGTCGGTAGATGTAGGAGCTGAGATACTCGAGGTCGGCGACGGCCCTGGTATGCGCCCCCAGCTCGCGGCGGGCGTCCGCCACTACGTCCACGCCGCCCTGGTTGCCCAGCTGCCCGGGGGCCGGCTCTGCAGGCAGCCGGTCCAGGAGCGCACGAAAGCGCACCAGGGCAAAGTCATCGCCTGCCCCGTGAAAGCGTAACTGCCCCATGGGCGAGAAGCCGCGACGGGAGAAGTACTGCGTACCCAGAGTCACGTCCGCACTACGCCCCAGCACCTGGTAGTACTCCTCACCGGAGATGAAGCCCTTGGTAGTGCTGTTGCCGAAGATGGGGATCAGAAAACCGGACTGTCGTTGATCGCTTTCGACCGGGTGCGAGACGTAGGGCATGAAAAGAACCGGCACCTTGCGCAGCTCAAAGATGCTGTTGCGTGCCCTGGCCTCGCCGTCTTGTACCAGGATGGTGCGCGCCAGCAGCTTCCAGTCAGGCGAAGGCAGGCGGCAGCTGGTCATGGTGCCGCGGATCACCTGGTAGTTCCCAGGGCCGAGCTGCAGCAGCTCCTCCCCGGCGATAGAAAAGGGGTTAGGCGCGGTAAAGACAAAGCGGTCGTGGGTGATGGCACTAACCCCCAGCGTGCCGGTGATGACGTAATAGTGTGCGGTGTGGGTGTCCAGGTTCATCGTGCCGTGATCGGCTACGATGTGCTCGTCCGAAGGGCCGCCATCGACCGTGACGTGCCCCTGCGCGGTGACCTGGCTTGTGGCCGCGTTGTAGGTCGCGTGGTCGGCGTGGACGATGTATTGCTTGTAGTCGATCACGATGTGGCCGTCGAGGGTATACACGTCACCGGACTTGCCCTGCGTGTCTGCCTCGATGTGCACGGGGACCCCAGGGGGCGGCTGAGGCAGTGGTTGCGCAATGGCCTCGTCCGCGTCGCCTGAAGCAGGCAGCTCGATGGGCGCATCCGGAAGGGACTGGTCAGCGGAGCCAGCAGGCAGGGAGGCCGAGGGCTCTGGCGAGGATAGCGCAGGAGGAGTGAAGGCCGGGTCTGCCGTCCCACCCAGCCCAAAACCGGGTTCGGGCAGTGTGAGGGAACCCGGCGCAGTGTCAGGCGCGGTCTCCGGCTCTGGCGTGGCAGGCTGTCTTTGAGCGTCCCCATCGGGCGACGTGGGAAGCTGCTTCGTTACTGCCTGGGACCACACTACGTGGTGACAGAGCAGGAGCAGCGTGGTACACCAAATTGTGCGGGTTCTCATCGCGGCGGGCATCCTCAGCATAGCAGCCCCTGCGCGTCGAGTGCCGCACCGCTCTGGCCGAAAACCTGAACCTGTTGCCGCCCGGGGATCGCGCCTGGAAGCGATAGGCGAAGTGTATCCGCGGCCTTCACGCAAGTGCCTCTCCTGACTGAGTGCCGTTGCCGGCGCACCTTTTGGACGCGCCGTTTTCAGGAAAGAGGATTGACCACGTGAGCACATCGACTGCAGCCCTGCCCAGCCATCCAACCGGGCACCCGCCCGAACTGCCTGCATGGAAGGCGGAGCTGAACGCAAAGCTTGAGGCGCATCGCCAGCGGCGCGGGCTCGGCTCGTCGTTCCCTGAAGATCGTGCGATGCCGGAGCCGCGTGACTCTGAGCCGAGCGGGGCCTCCCACACGACCGCTGCCCGGGTAGCCGCACGCGTGGCTGAGCGATACGCGAAGGCTCCCAGCTACAGCGAGGTGCTGGCGGCGAACGCCGCCGCCGCCGCCGCCCTGGCAGATATGGCTGTTGCCGCTGCTGCCGTGGCTGAAGCGCACCATGCGGCTCACCAGGCCGCACATGAGCTGATCGCAGACATCGCAGACATGGAAGAGCGCGAGCTTGACCACCGGTTGCTGCAGGAGGCGGACGATGCCGCACGAACCCTACAGGCTGGCCCCGGCTACCTGCGTGCGACCGTGGAGCATCCGCAGCCTTTGCCGCCACGCGCTTCACTGCCGGAGCGGCCTGCATCTGGCGCTCGGCCGATGATTGTCGACGCGTTCGCCGAGGCCGAGGTGCCTCCCGCGACCCAGCTGCCGGCCAAACTGATTGAGTTTCCACGGGAGCTGGTGGCTGCGCGCAAGTCGCGGCCTCGCCATGCCGAGGGGCCGCTGGCGGATGCGCTGCTCGAACCTTTCGAGGGGCCGGCCGACGGGCTGTTTGAAGCGGCGGTGTCTGGCGAGCAAGCGGCCGATTCATCGGCCCTGCGCATCTTCGAGGTGCAGGACGCGGCCGGGCAGGCTGGACGACTGGCCAGGTCGGACGATTCCTCGGCCCGCGAGCCGCAGCGACGGCAGGAGCCTGGGGCAGCCTCGCGTGCACCCGAGTGGCACTCGATCCGCCTGGGCGAGCATCCATCGTCCAACCTGGGCGCTGCGGACGAGGAGATCCCTGGCCAGCGCAGGCCTGAGCCGAAGATGTCACCGACTCTGCCGCTGCACGTGGCTTCGCTCGCAGACCGTGGCATGGCGGCGCTGGTTGACCTTGCGGTGATCACTGCTGCCTTCCTGCTGTTTGTGCTGGTCTTTGCCTCGTGCACCGCTCACCCGCCGCTCGACAAGGCAGCCTTTGCCGCGGGAGGTCTGGTCTTTGCTCTCGTGGCGATTTTCTACGAATGGCTCCTGCTGAGCTACGGAGTCGACACCCTTGGCATGCGGTATGCGCAGGTTGCCTTGTGCACCTTTGACGATGAGAACCCGACCCGGAGCATGCGTCGCCGACGGGTCTGGGCGAGCCTGCTGGCCAGCGTGCCGCTCGGGCTCGGGCTGGTGTGGGCCATCTTTGATGATGACGCTCTGGGCTGGCATGACCGGATGACCCGGACGTATCAGCGCTCATACCGGTAGTCACGCGCGCTCCGGATGGTGGAAATGCGCCGCTACGCGATCACCGATCGCAAGCAGTATGAAGGATCGCCTGACGAACAGTGTGCGCGGCTGCTATCGCAGGCGGCTGCCTGGGCGGAAGCTGGCGTGGAGTGGGTCCAGCTGCGCGAGAAGGATTTGGGCCCTCCCGCGCTGAGCGAGCTTGCAGGGCGGCTGGTGAGCGTAGTGCGGGCTGCCGGCGACCGTACCAGAATATTAGTGAACGGGCCAGCAGCCGTCGCGCAGGCGGTGCAGGCTGATGGCGTGCACCTGCCTGGTGCAAGCATCGAGCCCAACCTTCGTGACAGCGGCAAGCTTGCGCCGCAGGTAGGCCAGGCGCTTGCTGTGTGCGGACCTGGCGCGCTGGTGAGCGTGTCATGTCACACGCCAGAGGACGCCGCTCGGGCGGGAGAAGCAGGCGCGTCGGTGATCCTGTTTGCGCCCGTGTTTGAAAAACCTCTCTGGGGTGAGGGCCTGCGCGCTGCGCCTCAGGCCGTTCTCGAGGGCTCAGGCCTGGCCGCGCTCGAGGCAGCATGCGCTGCCGCAGAGAGTGTGCCGGTGTACGCGCTGGGCGGGGTCACCGCTGAGAATGCTCACATGTGCCTCGCTGCCGGTGCGGCTGGCGTGGCGGGCGTTCGGCTCTTTGCAGGAGATGACTGGCTGGGCCTGAAGTAAGTTTGGACTGCGCCTGAACTCAGCTCGGACTGAGCTTGCGCGCTGCAAAGCTAGGGCCTAGAACAAGGGCGCTTGCCGCCGGATCTGCGTCAGGCCGAAGTGCTCATAGGCCAGCCGGGTCGCCACTCGTCCTCGCGGCGTACGGTCGAGGAAGCCGATCTGGATCAGGAATGGCTCGTACACCTCTTCAAGCGCGTCCTGCTCTTCTGACAGCGTCGCCGCGAGCGTGTTCAGGCCGACCGGCCCGCCGTCATACTTTTCGATGATGGTAAGCAGTAGCCGCCGATCGAGCTCGTCGAACCCGTGCGCGTCGACCTCCAACAGCTGCAATGCCTGCTCGGCTGTCGGGCGATCGATGCGGCCGCTGCCGCGCACCTGCGCGTAGTCACGCACGCGGCGCAGCAGGCGGTTGGCGATGCGCGGAGTTCCGCGCGAACGCATCGCGATCTCGGCCGCGCCATCCTGATCAATCGGTACGCCAAGCACTTCAGCCGAGCGCTCGACCACAAAGCGGAGCTCATCGTCGGAGTAGTATTCCAGCCGCAGCAGGATGCCAAAGCGTGACCTGAGCGGTGAAGAGAGCAGGCCGGGCCGGGTCGTCGCCGCAACAAAGGTGAACGGCTTGATGTCCATCACGTGCGTGCGTGCGCCTGGTCCCTGCCCGATGATGATGTCGAGCTTGTAGTCCTCCAGGGCGGTGTACAGCTTCTCTTCAAGTACCGGCTGCAGGCGGTGGATCTCGTCGAGGAAGAGCACTTGCCGCTGACGGATGTTGGTGAGGATTGCGGTCAGGTCGCCCTGGATCTGCAGGGCAGGTCCGGAGGTTTGCTGGAAGGCGACGTCCAGCTCGTTGGCAAGGATGGAAGCGAGTGTCGTTTTGCCCAGCCCCGGCGGCCCGAAGAGCAGCACATGGTCGAGCGCCTCCCCGCGTGCCCGGGCCGCTTCGAGCGCGATCTGAAGCTGTTCCTTGGCCTTGGTCTGCCCGATAAACTCACGCAGCAGCCGCGGGCGCAGCTTCAGTTCAAAGGAGTCTTCTTCATCCGCGCGCGCAGCGCTGACCAGGCGTTCGGGGGTGTCATGCAGCTCAGGCTTCGCCATTCTTGCGCCAAGTGTAAATGGTTGCGTGTTGCCGCGGTATCGGGCGCTCGCCGGTCAGGCGGCGGAAACGCCGCCTCGGCAGTAGGAGCCGACTGACCTGGGAGCAGCCCTACTCGACCCAGCGCTTGAAGATCAGCGAGCCATTGGTGCCGCCGAAGCCGAACGAGTTCGACAGTGCGTACTCGATTGGCGCTGCTATCGGTGTGTCCGGAACATAGTTGAGCCGGCAATCTTCGACGTCGACATTCACCAGGTTGGCTGTAGGGGGCGCCAGCTGGTTTACCAACGCAAAGATGGTGACTCCCGCCTCTAGCCCGCCCGCGCCGCCGAGCAGGTGGCCGGTCATCGACTTGGTCGAGCTCACCAGGAGCTTGCCTGAGGTCGCGTGCTCGCCGAAGAGCGTCTCCATCGCCGCGCTCTCGCTTTTGTCGCCGAGTGGCGTTGAGGTGGCGTGCGCATTCACGTAGCCGATCTGCTGCGGCTCGATGTGCGCCGACCGGACCGCATTCCGCATGGCACGGTAGCAGCCTTCACCCTCGGGCGCCATGCCGGTGATGTGGAAGGCATCGGCGGACATGCCGTAGCCCACCACCTCGGCCAGGATCTTCGCGCCGCGCTTGCGGGCAAACTCCAGCTCTTCGAGGATCAGTATGCCTGCGCCTTCACCCACGACAAACCCGTCACGATCCTTGTCCCAGGGGCGTGACGCCGTCTCCGGACTGTCATTACGGGTTGAAAGCGCCCGCATGGCAGCAAAGCCACCGACGCACATCGGGGTGATAGCGCCCTCGGTGCCACCGGCAATCATCACGTCCGCCTCGTCACGCTCAATGATGCGAAAGGCGTCGCCGATGGAGTGCGCGCTGGTAGTGCAGGCGGTCGCGGCAGACTGGTTGGGCCCCTTGGCACCGTAGCGAATGCTCACGTGTCCGGCAGCAAGGTTCACGATCGTCGCCGGGATAAAGAAAGGCGAAATCTTACGAGGGCCGCCGGCGAGGAACGCCGAGTGTTCACGCTCGATTACGTCGAAGCCTCCGATGCCGGAGCCGATATGTACGCCGACACGCTCTGCGATCTCCGGCGTGACCTGAAGGCCACAGTGCTCCATCGCCTCGGCTGATGCGGCCATCGCCAAATGAATAAAGCGCCCCATCTTGCGGGACTCTTTCTTGTCGATGAAGTTAAGTGGGTCAAAGTTCTTGACCTCGGCAGCGAAGGTGACGGAGAAGCCGGTGGTATCAAACGCGGTAATTGGCGCGATGCCGCTCTTGGTGGCAAGCAGTCCGTCCCAGACCTCGGGCGCCGTGTTGCCTACGCCGCAGATCAGCCCTACCCCTGTGACTACCACCCGGCGCTTCAATGTCTACTTGCCTGCCTTCGCATTCTTCTCGATGTAATCGACCGCGTCCTTCACGGTCTTGATCTTTTCGGCGTCCTCGTCGGGAATCTCCAGATCGAAGGCTTCCTCAAACTGCATCACCAGCTCAACCACGTCGAGCGAGTCAGCACCCAGGTCCTCCTGAAAAGATGCGCCCGGGGTCACTTCCGCTTCATCCACCTGCAGTTGCTCGACGATGATCTGTTTGACCTTCTCTTCTACCGCTGCCATGCGCTTCTCCTCGAAATCTGTGTCGGTCTTGTCATGCACGAAAACTTGTCGCGGAGTTGCACAGGGAGGCACGCGCGTGCCCTGCTCCGGAAACTCAAGTCTACTGAGCGTCTAGATGGGTGTAAAGCCGCGCAAGGTGCCCGGCGCCACGGACAAGAGGCTGTTTTCCGCAAAAAGTTACCGATGCTTTGCCGGTGCCAGCGCTTCCATTGTCGCCGCTGTCATCAAGTGGCACACTGATGTCTATGGCTTCTCCTTTTCTTCTCGCCCTGTTGAGCTTGCTGGTGGGCCTGGCGATCGGTGCGGTCGCAACGGTGCTGGCGGGGCGCGCGAGCCGCGCGAGTGAGCGACAGGCCGGTGCCGCCCTGGCCCAGCAGGCCGAGATGCGAGCAGCCGAGCACAATGCGCGCGTGGGAGAGCTGGCCGCCCTGCGGGCCGAGCACGCGGCTGTCGCCCAGCAGCGTGAGAACCTGCGCGGGATGGTCGAGGAGCTACGGGTCACGCACGCGCGGATCGAGGCTGAACATGCGTCTCTGCGGGCAAGGCAGGCTCCGCTTGAAGTGAGCCATACCCAGGCACTCGAGGAGCACAGGACCCTGCGCCAGGATCTAGGTGCGGCGCGCGAAGCTCTGCAGGCTGCGACCACGCAGCTGGCTGCCGAGCGCGAAGCCGGTGAGCAGAGGCTGCGTGCGGAGCGAGTGTCAGCAGATGAAAAGCTGGCCTTGCTTTCAGAAGCCAGGGTTGCACTCTCGCACCAGTTTGAAACGCTTGCCGCCCGCATCTTCGACGAAAAGGCAAAGCGCTTCGGTGAGCAGAACCAGGCGGGCATGGAGTCGCTGCTGGCGCCGCTGCGGGAAAAGCTCGGCGAGTTTCAGAGCAGGGTTGAGGGGCTGCAGCAGGAGGGCGTGGTCGGCCGGACCGAGCTGCGGACGCATATCGAGACGCTCTCAAAACTCAATGATCGCCTCAGCGCCGAGGCGTCCAGCCTGGCGTCGGCGCTCAAGGGCTCCTCCAAGACGCAGGGCGACTGGGGCGAGGTGCTGCTCGAACGCATGCTGGAGGATGCGGGGCTGCGTCGGGACCAGGAGTATCGCGTGCAGGAGAGCTTTACCCGGGACGATGGCACCCGGGCAAGGCCTGACGTGATCATCGACCTGCCCGGCGGCAAGCACCTGGTGGTGGACGCGAAGGTCTCGCTCAGCGACTACAACGCTTACTGCGAGTGCACCGATGAGGCAAACCGGGCGCTCTCCCTGGGCAAGCACGTTCAATCGCTGCGGGCCCATATTCGCGGATTGAAGAAGCGCGACTACCAGGTCCTTTACCAGTTGCAGTCCATCGACTTCGTCGTCATGTTTGTGCCGATCGAGCCGGCCTACCTGCTCGCGCTTTCCAAGGACGGCCGTCTGTGGCAGGAGGCCTGGGAGAACGATGTCCTGCTGGTCAGTCCTGGGACGCTCTTTCCGGTCATTCGCACGGTTG
>CAZZYO010000061.1:0-22206 GCA_964658255.1 Candidatus Babeliales bacterium | reverse complement strand
ATTCTTATTGCCGTGATCTTCATGGTCGCGCTGGTCGTGCTCAGCCTGGCTGTCGCAGCGCCGAAAGTGGCGGCATCCATCCAGCGCGACAAAGAGCTTGAGACGATCCACCGCGGCGAGCAATACAAGCGTGCCATCCGGCTTTACTACAAGAAGTTCAACAACTATCCAACTTCCATCGACCAGCTAGAGAAGACCAACAACCTGCGCTTCCTGCGCAAGCGCTATCTCGACCCGCTTACCGGCAAGGATGACTGGAAACTGATCCACATGGGTCAGGCCCACGTCCGGCCCCTCGGCTTCTTTGGCCAGCCGCTGGGCGGTGCAGGGTCGCTCGCCGGGGCATCCACGGTGTCGAACGGGTCCTTCACTTCGAACGGGTCGGGCTCGACCGATGGCAGCTCGAGCTCGGACACAACGAGTGGATCTGGCAGCAGCGGCGGCGCATTTGGCTCAACCCAGTTGGGGAGCGGTGCAGGCGGCCTGGCCGGAGCGGCCGGCGGCGTTGGCGGCAGCCTTATGGGCGCTGGCGCTACCGGGCTCCCGGGTGCGGCCGGCGGCTGCTATGGCCTGGCGCCTGCAGATGGCTCGACCAGCGCAGGTGGCGGGGCGACCGGCAGCAGCGGAACCACGAGCCCGGGTACCAACTCTGCCTTCGGCGGCAGCTCCAGCATGGGACAGACCAGCACAACGCTCGGCCTGGGCCAGGGTACCGGCGCATCCTCGCTTACCTCAAGCACGACGCTTGGCGGGGCGCCGATCTGCGGCGTCATGCCGGCGGTGAGCAGGGCGACCATCCTGCTCTACAAGTTGAAATCGAAGTACAACGAGTGGGAGTTTACCTATGACCCCACCGAAGAGCAGCTGTATGCCGGGAACCTGCTGGGTGGGAGTGGCGGGAACGTCAATGGGGCGGGTAACAGCGTCAACGGCCCTGGCAGCACGTCGGGCAGCGGCTTTGGGTCTGGGTCAGGGTCTGGCTTCGGTTCCGGGTCCGGTACGGGCTTTGGCTCTGGCACTGGTTCCGGCACGGGCAGCGGCACCGGGACCAACCCTACTCCGAACCAGTAAATCGCTCGTCAGCAACTCCTACCAGGCTTGTCATCCTGAACAAAGTGAAGGATCTGCGGTTGTGCCTTACCTTACGTGATCCTGCAAGCGAACCGCAGATACCCTTCGCCTTGCTCAGGATGACAACAGCTCCGCGCAGGATAACAGCGCACCTAGAGTGTTCCGTGCGCCGAAACGAAAAAAGACCCACGCCCCGAACAGCAGACGTGGACCCTTCCCGCACTTAACGTCAAGCTAAAACTGGAACCGAGCCCCCAGCTGCAGCTGCCGCTGGCTGAACGCGAAGTTCGAGTTGTTGATTCCCGTCACCGACCCGAAGGGTGACGAACTATACGGCACCAGCTGATTGACCAGCGTGCTGCTCCCCGTAGGCTTGTTCACCGCGACCGAATAAGCGGTCGAGCTCACCGAGCTTACGTTCGGATGGTTGAGCAGGTTAAATCCCTCGCCCAGGAACTCCACCCGGTATCGCTCACGGAAGACCACCTTCTTGGACAGGCGCAGATCAAGCAGGTTGATCCGCGGCTGCTGGTAGAGGTTGCGGCTTACGTAAGGCACCCGGTTTGCACCACCCGACCCATTGAACGACGCCGCGTTGACCAGCGGCGTGGTTGCCACTCCGTTTGTCGTGAGAGCGGCCGAGCTGTTGATTCCCACCGAGTAGGGCAGCCCGGACTGTGCCTGGAAGTCGGGTGCGATCTCGAAGTCATTGACCAGATAGCCGAGCGGTCCGTGCACGTGGAAGGGCAAGTCGCCGATCGCGTACAACACCATGCGACTCGGCACGTTCTCGAGCGAGCGTCCGTAATCAAGGCGGATGTTGGTCGGGTCGAGCAGCGCGGTCGCGCTCGCCCCGGTCGTGTTGTTGACCCCGTAGTCCATGGCGCGCGACCAGGTGTAGTTTGCGTTGGCAGAGAAGTAGTGCGAGAAGCGGTGCTGGTACTGCCACACTGCGCCTTGGTAGTTAGAGGTCACACCGCTAAAGATATCGGTGATGGAGCTGAAGGCCGCATTCGGCCGCTTGCCCAGGAAAGCATTGGTCGTGAAGGTCGACCCGCTCGGCAGTCCACGCGGAACCGCTCCGTTGATCGTGAATGTCACCGGGGTCGGCGCAGGCAGGTTGGTGTCGACAAAGTCGGGCAGGCGACGACCAAAGGACCCCAGCCACGAAACGCTGAAGCTGTCCGAGTTGCCCAGCTGCTGCTCGACGGTCAGGTCCGCCTGGTGAATCTCCGGCACGTTGAAGTTGGGATCGAAGTATGTCGCGGTCGCGTTGCCGCTTGTCGAGCCCAGGCATGCCGAGGCGTTTTGTGGCGAGATCACCTGTGGGAACGACGGCGTGCAGGTGCCGCCCGGGTAGAGGTTAGGGTTACTCTGCGCGCTGCTTGACCCGGTACCGATCAGCGCCTGGTAGACGGTGGAGTTGATGGCGCGGGCAAAGAACTCGCCATAGCCGCCACGCAGGATGGTCTTGCCCTGGCCGGCAACGTCAAGCGCAAAGCCGACGCGGGGGCCGATGTTGGTCTTGTTGTCGGGCATAAAGCTGGTCTGCGGCAGCAGCGCGTTCGCAATCTGCGCTTTGGGCAGCTGCTCGTACTCCCAACGCACGCCATAGGTCAGGCTCAGGCGCCGATTCACCTTCCACTGGTCCTGGAGAAAGGCGGCATAGTCGGCAGTGGTGAACTGGAGGCCGGCAGGCCCGGTCCCCTGGTTGAAGTAGTTGAAGTGCTGCGCCGTCTGCCCCTGCGATGCCAGGTAGGCGTCGGAGATGTAGCTGCCCAGCGCCTGGTTGCCGGTGTAGCTGAAGTAGCCGTACTCGCTGTACAGGTTCGAGAGCAGGTCGTAGGTGTGGACGTAGTCCTCGCCGAACTTCAGGTCGTGGTTGCCGAGCTGCAGATCGACCGAGTCGGCAATCTGCCAGCGTCGCTCATCCGGATACGCCGCCCGCTCAAGGAACTGCGGCGTGCCGAACTGGAAGAAGCCGCTGAGCGACACGTTGGGCGGCAGGCCCAGCGGATTCACGTAGCCAGTGCTTGTGTTGTTGACCAGGTTCGCCTGCTCATAGGCAGTTGGCGCCTGGGTGTCTTCAAACTCGAAGTCGCGGCCGTACATGTAGCGCACTTCGTTGGCGAGCTTGGGGGTGAAGAGCGTGTCGAGCTTGCCCACCAGCCAGTTATCGCGCACATAGTCATTGCCGAAGCTGCTACGCCCGTAGGCGACAGCAGGCGCCGTCTGGATGCCTGCAGGTGAGGTCCAGCGAGCGCGATTCGCTTCAACGGACGCATGGTTCTTGTCGTTTATCTGCCAATCCAGCTTCGGGAACCAGATCGTCTGGTCGCCGGTACGCGGCACCGTACCCAGTTCGCTTGTAAGTCCGGCGATCCCGTTGTTGTACTGCGTATAGGCCGCCGCATAGCTCAGGCCGGCGTTGGTTGCAATCGCGCAGACGTTCGCATCCTGGTAGGAGGGCGCAGCCGCGCCACTCGTTGTGCCGCAGCTCTTGCCGCCCGGCAGCGTCGCGTCGGCTGGTGTGTAGAAGTTGGCGTTCCCGCTGGCGCTGGTGATGGTGGCAGCAGCTGGGAAGTAGTGGTAGAAGCGGTCGCCGGCAACAAAGAAAAACAGCCTGTCCTTAACAATCGGCCCGCCCAGGGTGAAGCCGTACTGGCGACGCAGGTCGGTCGGCTTGAAAGGCTCAATCACGAACGACCGTCCGCTCGCTACCGGGTGCGTCACGGTCGGGTTGATAGCCGCCCAGGCGCTGTCGCGATCAAAGTAGTAGCCCTGGCCGTGCAGGGAGTTCGAGCCGCTCTTGGTCACCGAGTTGACGATGCCGCCGGCCGACCGCCCGTACTCGACCGAGTAGTTGGAGGTGTTGACCTGGAACTCCTGGACCGCTTCCTTGATGGTCGAGTAGCCAGCCCGGGTACGGCCGCGCTCTTCGGAGAAGAAGGCCTGGTTATCGTCTGTGCCGTCGATGGTTACGTTATTGAGCAGGGTGCTCTGCCCGCGAAAGCTCAGCAGGCCATAGCCGTTCGTGTCATTGACCACGCCCGGGGTGAGCAGCGCAAAGGCCGACCAGCGATAGTTATTCTCGGGCAGGTCGTGAATGGTCTCCTGTGGCACGACGTCAGCAAACTCGGGCGAGACGGTGTTGACGAGCGGGGCCTGGTCGGTGACGGTGACTACCTGCGAGCCCTCGCCGACGCGCAGGTTCGCATTGATCGTCGTAAACACGCCTACCTGCACCTCGGCATTCTCTGAGCGATACGCCTCAAAGCCGGGAGCGGAGATGGTCACGTTGTAGACACCAGGCTGCAGATGCACCGCGCGGAAGAAGCCGGAGCCATCGGTGGTGAGTGTGAGCTGGAGGTTGGTGGCGTCGCTGTGGATCACCACCTGCGCGTTGCCAAGCACCGCGCCCGATGCGTCGGCGACCGTGCCGCCGATGGCGCCATCAACGGCTGTCTGCGCCAGGGCTGGGTGCGCTGCCCCGGCGACGGTGAATACGAGGGCGCTGAGCGCGCCCAGTACGATTCTTTGCGACATTGCTGACTCTCCTAAGAGTTTGGGGGGGAAGACTTAGGTCCTACTCGTTCGCGAGCTTGCCTGGTCCGTATGTGTTCCGTTGCCTGCCGGGCAGGTTGCGTAGCCCGTCTATAGTGTGCCAGAGCGGCGTAAACAGGTGGTAAACAGCCTGCTGTCAAAATTGACAAGATGGCCTCAACGGGCGCGGGCCGCCCGGTGTGACTGTTCGGGCATGGTTGGGCATGGTCGCCTGGTGATGGAACCCGCACGTTGATGTGCGATGATGATCACTTGACCGCGCCCCCTACCAGCCTTATGCGCCTGGGCCGCACGGCGCGCCGCCAGCCTCTTGCTGTGTGCGGGCTCCTGCTGATCGCGCTTTTCTTTGTGCTGGCAGTGGGAGCGCCGCTGCTCTCGCCCTATTCTGCATCGGCCATCGATCTCGCGCATCGTCTCACCGCACCCAGCCGTGCGCACTGGTTCGGCACCGACGAGCTCGGCCGAGACATCCTCTCCCGCATCATCTTTGGCGCGCGCATCTCGCTTGTCGTCGCTACCTCGGTCGTCTCCTGCTCGCTTGCCCTGGGTTTGGTGCTGGGCGGGCTAGCCGGCTTCTACGGCGGAGTGCTCGACACGGCGCTCAACATTTTTGTCATGAACGCGTTTCTTGCGCTGCCTGGCATTTTGCTCGCCATCGCGTTCGTCGCGTTTCTGGGCCCGGGGCTGCTCAACCTGGTGCTGGCGCTCTCAATCGGCGGATGGGTCGGCTACGCGCGGCTGGTGCGTGGGCAGGTGCTTGCCGTGCGCGAGCGCGAGTTTGTCGAGGCCGCGCGTGCGCTTGGCGCGAGCGATCTGCGCCTGTTCACGCGCCACATCCTGCCCAACATTCTGCAGCCGCTCATCGTGCAAGTGGCCATAGGTATGGCCGGTGCCGTGTTAGCCGAGGCCACGCTCAGCTTTCTCGGGCTCGGCGTGCCGCCGCCGGCAGCCAGTTGGGGTGGCATGCTCAACGATGCGCGCACGCACCTGTTTGACGCGCCGCACCTGGTCGTCTTTCCGGCAATCGCCGTCATGCTCTGCGTGCTGTCCTTCAATTTCATCGGCGACGCATTGCGGGACTTTCTCGATCCACGCACGCGCATCTCGATCGGCCTGTGACTGGCTCTCAGCTGCAGGGCGAGCCGTTGCCGTCTGCACGCATCGGGATCATCTCGGACACGCACGGACTGATGCGGCCTGAGGCTCTCGCCGCGCTTGCCGGGGTTACGCACATCCTGCACGCGGGCGATGTAGGCGACCCTGAGATCCTCAAGCGTCTCGCGCTGATCGCTCCGGTAACAGCCATCCGCGGCAACGTCGATACGGCTGGCCCTTGCGCCAGGCTGCCGGCAACAGAGTACGTCACCATCACCGGCACAAACCTTTACATGCTGCACGACCTGCATGCGCTCGACCTTGATCCAGCCTCGGCAGGCATCGCGGCGGTGATCTACGGCCATTCGCACAAGCCGTTCATCGCCTATCGCAAGGGCGTGCTGTTCTTCAACCCTGGCGCGGCCGGTCCGCGAAGATTTTCGCTCCCTGTGTCAGTCGGCCTGCTCGCAATACAGGGGAAAGAACTACAACCCCGATTGGTCACGTTGCTGTAGCATGTTGTTCCCCAACGAGCGAGAAGAGCCACGAGGTAGATCAGGTTCATTCCCGCTCCGAAAGGATGGCTGATCTCGTGCGCGATCGATGAGAGCAAGCGGAAGCCAGGCGCCCGACGAAATCGAGCTTTCCGCTGCTCAGCGGCGTCTGCCGGGCTGCAGCGCGTGCTGAGCCTGCCTGCGTGCCTTGATGTCGCTTGCCGCGCCGATCCACTCCGCGACCTTGCCTCGACGCGCGCTCCAACTACAATAGGACCAGCCCATGCCCTACCAGGTTTTAGCCCGCAAGTACCGCCCCCAGCGCTTTTCTGACGTCGTCGGGCAGGACCACGTCACCCGCACCCTATTGAACGCGCTTGCCCAGGGCCGCATCGCCCACGGCTACATCTTTTCCGGCCACCGCGGCATTGGTAAAACCACCATCGCCCGCATCCTGGCCATGGCGCTTAACTGCAGCACGCCCGTCGGCTCCGCCGAGCGCCCGACACAGGAACCGTGCCTGGCCTGCGTCAACTGCCGGGAGATTTCGTCGGCCTCGCGGCAGGAGTCGTCCGTCTTTGAGGAGTCGCACAGCTTTGACGTTGAAGAAATTGACGCGGCCACCAACCGCGGCATAGACGACGCGCGCCTGCTGACCTCGAAGATCCAGGCTCGCCCCACCAACAAGAGCAAGTACCGCATCATCATCCTGGACGAAGCGCACCAGATTACGGACGCCGCCTGGAACGCGCTGCTGAAGACGCTGGAGGAGCCGCCCGAGTGGGCGGTCTTCATGTTCGCAACCACGCAGGCCGAGGACATCCCGCAGACCATCCGCTCGCGTTGCCAGCACTTCACCTTCCACGCGGTCAAGTTCGAAGCGATCGTGCAGCAACTGCGCGCCATCGCCGGGCGCGAGTCCATCGGTGCGTCTGACGAGACGCTGGCGCTGCTGGCCGAGGCCGGGGATGGCTCAATGCGCGACGCGCTCTCGATTATGGACCAGGCCATCGCCTCGTCGCAGGTAGTGGATGGCCGGGCTGAGCTGGACGCAGCGCAGATACGGGAGCTGATGGGCACGGTGCCGAACGCGGTCTTCGAGCGGCTGCTGGAGTCGATCAGTGAGAACCAGGCTGCGCCGGTAATAGAAGAGGTGAACCGCCTGCTCAACGCGGGCAACAGCGCCTCGCAGCTGGCGCGACAGTTTACCCGCTACCTGCGCAACACCCTGATGGCGAGGCTGGCAGGGGAGCAGACCGAGTTGCTGCAGCTGTCTCCAGACGAGCGCGCCCGCGCAGCACGTTCGGCGCTCCTGTTTTCGGAAGAAGACCTGACACGCTTTCTGCAGGTCATGCTGCGCACCTTTGACGAGCTGAACTATCGCCAGGAACCGCGCTTTCATCTTGAGCTCGGATTGCTGAAGCTGGTGCACCTGCAACGGCTGCTGCCGGTCGAGCAGCTGCTGTCGCAGCTTGGCGGGACGAATGCGGCAGCGCGCGGCGCGCATGCCAGCGGCTCGTCTGCGGCAGGTGGTGGCCCGTTGCCGAACCGTTCGGCGCCTGCGATCGAGACACTCAGCGCGAACACACCCGGAGCAGACACCTCACGGCCCACCGCGGCTTCCCTGCCGTTGCGGGCGGCGGCCGTTGAAGCTCCCACGCTGGCAGCCGTCCCGCCGCCTGAGCCGGACCGCCCGGCCTTCTCTCCGTTCGAGCAGGACAGCCGCCGCAAGACCTACGAAAGCGCGCCGGGGTTGAAGCAGGGTCCTCCGCCGACCCCCTCGGCGGTCCCTCTACAGCCAGGTCCGGAGGCGGCAAAGATTGCAGCACCTCGGCCGGGGGTCGAGCCGGGCGTCGCTCCACCCGCAGCCGCCTCCAGCGTGTTTCGTCCCGAAGTCCCCGCAGCGGCAGCTTCGTCCCCGGCTGCTGCGCAGCTCGAGCAAGAGCCCGCACCTGTTGAGCTGCCTGGCAGCGGCGAACCAACGCTTGTTGCTGCCGCAAGCCGGATGGCTGGTGCGGAGGCGGCAGCCTTGGCGCAGGCGCCTGCGAAGGGTGCCAGCGACCTGCGCGCCGACCTGGCCAGCCTGCGCCTGCGCATCTGCGATGCCCTGGATCAAGCCGGTCACAACACGGCTGCGGCGCTGCTCGCGAACGCGATCTGGTCAGAGACGGAGACCGGGGCAGGCGGAGCGATCCGCGTCGAGGTCTCCGCCAAAAAGACCATGCTTGGCCTGACCATGAACGCCGAGGCAGACAAGATTTGCCGGGAGACGATGCGTGCTGCGCTTGGGCATCCTCGACCTATCACCTTTATCCCCGGCGAGGGCGGTCGCGCCGCTGACTCGGGCAGCAGAACACTGGCGCCGGAGCGGCCTGCTCTCGCCGGCAGCGCCCAGGCTCGCGCCATGGACAATCCTTTGGTCAAGCAGGCGCAGGAACTCTTCCGTGCCGAGGTGCGAAGTGTGCTTGATCTGCGAAAATCCTGAGCCTGTTGCATGCAATACCACTCGCTGAACCTAGACGTATGAAAAGGAGTATCACCATGAACCCGGACCAGATGCAGCAGATGCTTGCCGCTGCCCAGCAGATGCAGGAGCAGATGCAGGACAAGCTCGGCCAGACCATCGTGGAAGGCTCGGCCGGCGGCGGAGCCGTGACCGCCCGCATGAACGGGCAAAAGCAGCTGCTGTCGATCCACATAGAGCCGGCGGCAGTGGCAAGTCTTGGCACCAGTCCTGCAGACCGCGAGATGCTCGAGGACCTGATTGTTGCCGCGGTGAACGATGCCGGGCGCCGCGCCGACCAGGCCGCCCAGTCGAGCGCCTCCGGCATGCTGAGCGGTCTCGGGCTGCCGCCAGGGTTGATCTAAGTCGCGGGCCTGCCGCGTCACGACACGATCCCGCGCGGTGTCATGGCGAGCAACAGGGCGTCCTCCCGAGCCGCGCAGTGTGATCCTGAGCGAAGCGAAGGATCTGCGGTTGTCCTTCTCCCCAACCATCGCAAGCAAGCCCCGCCAGCCGGAGAACCCCTGAAGTGTCCCGCTTCGCCCAACCCATGGCCCGGCTGATCGACGAGCTGCGCAAGCTGCCCGGCATTGGCGCGAAGAGCGCCCAGCGGCTGGCCTTCCACATCCTTCGCTCGCCGGCAGAAGACGCCACGGCCCTCGCGGACGCGGTGCGGGAGCTCAAGGCGCGTTTGCGCCTGTGCTCGGTCTGCAACAACATCACGGACGTAGACCCCTGCCTCTATTGCGCCAGCGTCACACGCGACCACCGCCTCGTCTGCGTCGTCGAAGAGCCCACCTCGATTGAGTCGATTGAGCGCACCCGCGGTTACAACGGCGTATACCACGTGCTGCACGGCACGCTCTCGCCCCTGCACGGCGTCGGCCCCGAGCACCTGCGGACGGCTAACCTGTCCGCCCGCGTCGCTCACAACGCGTTTGACGAGGTGATCCTGGCTACCTCGCCTACGCTTGAAGGCGAGGCGACCGCCGCTTACCTGCTGACGCTGCTGCGGGCAGGGGCGCATCCACCGCGCGTGACCCGGATTGCGACGGGTATCCCGGCAGGGAGCGATATCGAGTATGTGGACGAGGTCTCGATGGCCAAAGCCATGGAAGGACGACGCGAGTTGTAGCTGCCCGAAAACACAAAAGCCTTGCACACCTGTCGGTGAACAAGGCCTCTGGAACTAAACCTCGGATCAACTGATGCGACGTCGGCTTTGCATCCGAAAAGCTGCTCGCCTGGAATCAGCCGCGGAGGCGCGCCAGCAAATCCTGCGGGTGTACGGGCTTGGCGAGTATCTCAAACTCGTGCCCCTGGGCCCGCGCCCGGTCCAGCAAATCAGCCGTGGCCGCCTGGCCGGAGAACAGCAGGATCTTGCAGGCCGGTAGGAGCGTGCGAATCTTGATCGCAGCATCGATACCATTCAGATCCGTCATGATGACATCGGAAATTAACATGTCCGGCTCGAGCGTCCTTGCCATCTCGACTGCTCTCTCACCGCTGTAAACGGCCGTAGCCTGGAAGCCGCTCTGGTTCAGGATAATGGCCAACGTATCTGCAATTACGCGCTCGTCATCGGCGACCAGCACCTTCGGCTTGCCCGAGTTCTCTAGCATTCGTTCTTTCTCACTTTTCGCTTCCTCGCTTGGATGCGCTCTCCGGCCACTCTTATCTGATCGGCTCAAGCTGCCGCCAGCATGAGGGCGTTCCTTACGGATGATACGCTTCTTTTGAGACGCGCTCGACCGCACAGAGTTTTCGCCCAACCCTTCTTTTCCAACCGATTCGCTGCGCGAGGGGGCGCAGCGGCCTAACGCGTCTACAGGACCCGGGGCAAACCTCCTCCTCGCTATCCCTGGAGTCTCGCCCATGGCCGAGCCGATCATCCGTGCGCACAAGATCGAGAAGTACTACGCGCAGCCGAGCGAAAACCGGATCCAGGTCATCGCGCCCACCGACCTGTCGATCGTTGCCGGGGAGATTGTCGCACTGCTCGGGCCCTCCGGCTCGGGCAAATCAACCCTTCTCCGGATGCTGGCCGGGCTTTCCAAGCCCTCCGCAGGCGATGTGCTGTGGCATGGAAAGCCGATCAGCCGCCAGCGGATTAACGTCTCCATCGTCTTTCAAAGCTTCGCGCTTTTCCCCTGGCTGACAGTTCTTGAAAACGTAGAAGCTCCCCTCAAGGCGCGCGGCATGGAGCCGGGCGAGCGCCGCGAACGGTCGCTCAAGATCCTCGACACAGTCGGCCTCGATGGTTTCCAGTCTGCCTATCCCAAGGAGCTTTCGGGTGGTATGCGCCAGAGGGTCGGCTTCGCACGGGCCCTCGTCGTCGAGCCCGAGGTCCTGTTCATGGACGAGCCCTTCTCTGCCCTTGACGTGCTCACGGCTGAAAATCTCCGCTCGGAGCTTCTGGAGCTGTGGGAGAAGAAGACCATCCCGACCCAGGCGGTCTTCATCGTCACCCACAATATCGAAGAGGCCGTGCTGCTGGCCGACCGCATCATCGTGCTCGGGCGCAACCCAGGGCATGTCCGCACCGACTTCAAGGTCACGCTCACCCACCCGCGCGATCGTAAGGCACCCCCCTTTACCCAGCTGGTTGACTACATCTACAAGGTGCTTACCCGTCCGGACGTGACCCCGGCCGTCCCGCGGATCGAGGATGGCAAGCCGGTGCGCGACCAACGCCAGATGCACTACGAGATGCTGCCGCACGCTCGCCCAGGCGGCATCGCCGGGCTGCTGGAGCTGATCATCGACCTGTCAGACGCAACCGGACGCGCCGACATCTACAAGCTGGCCGACGAACTGGCGTTTGAGATCGACGACCTGCTCCCGATCGTCGACGCCGCGCAGCTGCTCTGCTTCCTCAAGGTCGAGGAAGGGGACGTGACCATCACTCCTTCTGGCCGCGCCTACGCGGAGTCAGAAATCCTGAAACAGAAGGAGCTCTTTCGCGACGCAGCCATCGAGCACGTGCTGCTGCTACGCCAGATTACCCGCGCGCTCTCAAACAAGAACGACCACACTGTTCCTGAGGAGTTCTTCCTCGACATGCTCGACGAGCAGTTCTCGGACGAGGAGACCAAGCGCCAGCTCGACACGGCGATCAACTGGGGCCGCTATGCCGAGATCTTTGATTTCGATGGCGGACGCAGGCGCTTTATGCTGCCCGAGGTAGAAGAAAGCGAGCAGGAAGAGGAGACCCAGGAGACCACCGAGTGAGCGAGCGGAACCAGCGCTTCACCTTTTCGCGCCCGCTGATCCTCGAGCGTAGCTGGCCTTTTGTATTGGACCTCGGCATCGGCGCGGCCCTGCTGGCTGCGTTCTACGGCATCCTGCTGGTCGGCCGCTACTGGTCAGGCGGCGCCGTGCCCGAGGTCGCCATCTCGCTTTCGCCGGCGAAGCTCCCGCAGTACGCCTTCTACTCCTGCGTCCGCATCTTTATCGCTTACCTGCTCTCGCTTGCATTCTCAATCGGCTACGGCTATCTGGCCGCTTATAACAAGCGAGTTGAGGCACTCCTGATCGCGACCCTCGACATCCTGCAGTCGATCCCCGTGCTGAGCTTTTTGCCCGGCGTGATGCTGGCCATGATTTCGCTCTTCCCTACTCGCCAGCTGGGCATTGAGATGGGTGCGATCATCGTCATTTTCACCGGCGAAGTCTGGAACATGGCCTTTTCCTTCTACGCCTCGCTCAAGTCCATTCCGCGCGAACTGCAGGAGGCCTGCCGCATCAACCGCTTCTCACCCCTGCAACGCGCCTTCCAGCTAGAGCTGCCGTTTGCCGCGATCGGGCTGGTGTGGAACTCGATGATCTCGGTTGCCAACGGCTGGTTCTCGCTCATGGTATGCGAGATGTTCCCGGTCGGTAGCCGCAACTTCCGCCTGCCTGGGCTTGGCTCCTACCTGCAGACCGCGGCCTCGGCGGGCGACAACCGGGCGATGGTCTACGGCCTGCTGACCATCGTGGTGATTATTGTCGCGACCGACCAACTCCTCTGGCGACCGGCGATTGCCTGGTCTGACAAGTTCAAGTTCGAGAATGTGGAAAGTGCCGAGCGCTCCCGCTCACCTATCCTCGACCTGCTGCGCCGATCGAACTTCCTGGCCACGGTTGCCGAGCGCACGATTGATCCTCTTGCGGAACGGATCTATGCTCGCCTGGCCCGGGGCGAAGACAAGCGCTTCGCCGCACTGCCGGATCGCGATCCCGGCCGCCGCTCTTCGCTCGCGCTCGCCGTCTTTGGCGTGCTGATGCTGCTGCTCGCCGGGATTGCGGTCTGGAAGGCGTCGCACCTGCTCCGCGGCATTCCAGGCTCGGAGTACCGCGAACTGCTGCTCGGCGCGGGCGCTACCTTCCTGCGCGTCATCGCGGCGCTCGCACTCGCCGCTGCCTGGACCATCCCTGCAGGTGTCGCGATCGGCTTCAGCCCCAGGCTCTCGCGCATCGCCCAGCCGATCGCGCAGATCGCTGCCAGCTTCCCGGCAACGGCGCTGTTCCCCATCATCCTGATCGGGCTGATGCGAGCCGGGGCCGGCCTGGGTGTGGGCGCGGTCGTGCTCATGATGCTGGCGACCCAGTGGTACATCTTCTTTAACGTGATTGCGGGCGCCATGGCGATCCCGTCTGACCTGAAGGAAGTGTCGTCGCTGTTTCACTTCACCACCGCCCAGCGCTGGAAGACGCTGATCCTTCCTGGCATCTTTCCCTACCTGATTACAGGCCTGATCACCGCCTCCGGCGGAGCCTGGAACGCCTCGATTGTCACCGAGTACTTTCATCTGCGCACCCGCACCCTCTCGACCATCGGCCTGGGATCGCAGATCTCGCACGCCACCGACACAGGTGCCTTCCAAGTCCTGCTGATGGCCACCATCATCATGGCCCTGATCGTAGTCACGATTAACCGCCTGCTCTGGCGCCCGCTCACGCGTATGGCCGAGACAAAGTACCGCGTCGACTAACAGCCCAACTCCTGCACGCACCGCAAAAGGCAAGATTGAAATAGGGACCGGTCCGGCTTTTTGCAACGCCCTGGAGTCGACTACCGGACATAGCTTCCCGACATGATGTGCTAACGTGACGCACATAGAGCAATTCCCGCTGCGCCCTGCACCGTCTGCCTGGCTCTCGTTCGCCGGTGTAAGCCGAGCGAGGAATGCCCAAGCCGTGAATCGCCACCCCTTTTCCCCGATCTGCAGAAATGCAGGTCTCCATGCACGCGCTCGCTGGTACAAGCTGGACAAATCCGCTTACCGAGTTGACTTCGGAGCGGTTCCTGCCACATGGCTACTGCTACCTGTGGAACAGGCAGCTGCTCACGCTGCATGTCATCTCGGACGGCCTCATCTTCCTCTCCTACGTGGCCATCTCACTTTCGCTCTGGTGGCTGCTGCACCGAGAGCGTCAGAGGCTTCCGTTCCGATGGATACTCGGTGCCTTCGGTCTCTTTATCGTCTCCTGCGGCTTGACCCATGCGATGGAGATCGTGGTCCTGTGGCGACCGCTCTACTGGATGGCGGGAGACCTGAAACTCATCACGGCGGTGGCATCGGTGACGACCGCCGTAGCTTTGCCGTTCCTTTTTCCAGATATCAGCAACCTGCTCACGGCAGCCAGGAACTCGCGCCGAAATGAGCTGCGTTTTCTGGCAGCTTCGGCCAGCAGCCAGCATGCGTTCATGATCCTTGACAGCGTCCGGGGTGAAGCGGGAAGGATCATCGACTTTCGCTTCAGCTTTCTAAACACGCGTGCCGGCGATCTGCTTTCAAGCACTCCCGAACACCTCCGAGGAGAGCTGCTGTGCGCACTCTTTCCTCTAAGCCGCATCGAAGGCCTGTTCGCCAGGTTTCAGCAGGTGGTCGGATCCGGTAGACGGTTCGAAGGAGAGTTTCCTGTCACCTGGCCTGCGGTTCGAGCGAGCTGGCTCCGGCTGGAGGTAGTGCGTCTGGACGACGGCATCGCGCTGACGGCAGTGGACATAAGCGCACTCAAGGAGAGCGAGGATCGCCTGGCCCGGCTTGCCACGTTAAAGAAAAACATCATTGCCAGCTCACCGCTCGCAACCATCGTGATCGACCAGCAGGGTACCATCCTGGCCTTTAATGTCGCTGCCGAGCGGATGCTCTGGTATCGGCAGGAAGAGCTCGTGGATCTCGAGACGCCGCTGCTCTTCCTGCACCCGCAGGAGATTGAGCGCCGCGCCTGGGCGCTGCGCGATGAGCTGCGCCAGCCAATCTCCTCCGGGACGGACGTATTTCTTGCCAAGGCCAGGCTGGGCCTCATGGACGCGTCGAACTGGACGTTCTATCGCCGAGGCGGCACACACTTCCTGGTTGAGATCTCGACCAATGCGCTCACCGATGGAGACGGTGCGTTCTCGGGCGCCATCCTGATCGCCCATGACATCACCAAGCGAAAGCACGCCGAGGCCTACATCGCGCACCTCGCGCACCACGACGCGCTCACCGGCTTGCCTACGCGCACTCTGCTTCAGGACCGACTCAGCATGTGCGTGGCCCATGCTGCCCGTCAGCAGACAAAGGCAGCCCTGATGGTGCTCGACATCGACCACTTCAAGCGAGTCAATGACATGCTGGGGCACGATGCAGGCGATCAGCTGTTGAAAGTGATAGCGCACAGGCTGCAGGCGACCATACGGGGATCGGACACGGTGGCCCGGATGGGAGGAGATGAGTTTGTTGTGGTGCTGGACGGTATTCACAACCTTGCGGAGGCAGAGCACGTCGCGGAGAAGCTGCTCGAGGCTGTGCGCACCCCGGTGTCGATCGGCTCTCAGACCATCCGGCCGACGATCACCATGGGCATCTGCATGTATCCCGACAACGCCTCCGATCCTGAGTCCATGCTGCGCAATGCAGACCAGGCCATGTACCGCAGCAAGGCTTCGGGTCGGAACGGCTACCGGACCTTTACCGACGCCATGAATGTCGAGGCGTCGCGGAAACGCCAGATAGAGGCGAGCCTGCAAAGCGCGCAGGCGACGAGTTCTCGCTGGTCTACCAGCCCCAGGTGTCGCTCCGCAGCGGTGTGGTGACAGGGGTCGAAGCGCTGCTGCGCTGGCACAGCAAGACGCTGGGCACCATGATGCCAGGCGAGTTTGTTCCCCTCGCCGAGGAGATCGGGCTGATGCGGCCGATCGGCGAGTGGGTGCTGCAGAATGCATGCATGGAGGGCGCCCGGCTCCAGGCCGCACTCGGAAGAAAGCTCACCATCGCTGTCAACATCTCTCCGAGCCAGCTCCACGACACCAATCTGCCTTTCGTGCTTGACCAAAGCCTGAGTCGCTCCGGCCTCGATGCAGGTTCGCTCGAAGTGGAGGTTACAGAGAGCGTTCTGCTCGGTGAGTCGCCTGAGCCGCTTGCCATGCTTGAAGAGTTTCGCGCGCGCGGCGTCAGGCTGGCGCTCGACGGCTTTGGCACAGGCTGCTCAAGCATGGCCTACATGCTGCGCTTCCGGATCAACCGGATCAAAATGGATCGATCGCTTGTCCGGGACATGACCCATGATGCAGAAAGCAGTGCTACTGCCGGGTCGATCCTGGCGATTGGTGCCGCGCTCTCGGTCGCCGTGATAGCTGGGGGGGTCGAAACCGCTGAGCAACTAGACCTGTTGCGCAGCAAAGGATGCGAGGAAGCGCAGGGG
This sequence comes from Candidatus Babeliales bacterium, assembly GCA_964658255.1. Lineage (GTDB taxonomy): Bacteria > Acidobacteriota > Terriglobia > Terriglobales > Acidobacteriaceae > EB88. The sequence continues at coordinate 5,802 of CAZZYO010000061.1, read as the reverse complement.
TTCTATTTTGCTGCGCCGGTCAGCAGCGAGCACCTGGCCGAGATGATCACTGCCATCGAAGGGCATCCGTCGGAGATCTCGCTCGAGCATTCATAGACACGCCTCGCCTGCCGTCCACTTGGATGAGAGCCGACCGCAGACTCTGCCGTAACTGGCACGCCTCACACGTTCGTAGTTACACTCATGGAGCCGTTCAGAGCCCTCAAGCGCCTGCCGGTCTCGTGATCAAGCAAGGGCCTGTGCAGTCGCTCGTACACTTCGATCGGTTGTAGAGGTCGGCCACTGTACGTTCGTGCGCCTGCATTCGTATCTGTCGAGCAGCCGCGAGAGACAGGCGCGCCGTTGTATGAGGTCGGTCAGGAGCCTAGCTGCTTGAAGTCAACCCGGTCTGAAAGCCTCATTTCGGCCCTGCTGCTTACCGCCATCCTGGTCGTTGGGGCCAACGCGTGGATCGCCTTTCATGCCGAACAGGTGCTGGCTGATACCGAGTTCTGGGTGGCGCATACCTGGGAAGTCCTGGCCCAGCTCGATGCCATCCTGAGCGAGGTGAAGGATGCGGAATCAAGCAGCCGCGGATACCTCATCACAGGCGACGCAGAGTACCTGACCTCTGAAGATGCAGCCAGGCATGCGCTGCCAGGTTCGCTTGCGCAGCTGCAGAGTTTGGTCAGAGACAACCCGGTGCAAGTGGCCAATGCTGCCGCTGTCGTCGAGTCCGCGAGTCGCCGCATGGCGCGCATCGACCAGACCATCAGCGTCCGCAAGAGCCAGAACCAGCAGGCCGCTTTCGCCCTGGCAGCCCAGCGCCCTGGCATCGCCGAGATGAACCATCTCGGGAACCTGATTGCGCGGATGCAGGACGAAGAGCACACCCTGCTCAAGACCCGTCTGCAGGCTTCAGCCCACGCCCGCACTGAAGCGCGTGCGGCCGTTGCGTTTGCCAGCGTGCTTGACATCCTGTTCATCGCGCTCACGTTGTGGTCTCTCGGCTACGAGCGCCGTTTGCGCAACGAGGCCAGCGAGTCTGCTCGCCGGCTGGAGAAGCTGCAGGCTATCAGCGATGTCGGCTTATCCCGATTGACTGTCTCTGAGCTGACCGAAGAGATGCTGGACCGCCTGCGCCGCATCGCAGAGATCGATGCAGTCGCGCTGTTCCACTGGTATGAGACCGAGATCGAGGTAGCGGCAGCCAACGGGGTGTCCCTGCTCCCGGGCACTCGTATCCGCCTATCGCCCGAGGGTCCGCTCGCCCAGTGTGGCCGCGAAAATCGCACGCTCAAGCTCCACGGCCAGCAAGTTGAACACATGGCAATCCGCGCCTTCCGGGCGGAGTGGCATTCGCTGCTTATCCTCCCGCTCGCTATCTCGAACCGGGTCATCGGGCTCGTGGTGGCCGCTCGGCAGGCAGAGGATGCCTTTAGCGTGCTTGATGAGCAGCTGCTCTCGGTCGTCGCCGACCGGATCGCTGTTTCAATCGATCGCGCAACCCTGTTCGATGCCGAGCGACAAGCCAGGCAGCTCTCAGAGGAGGCCGCGGCAGCCGTACGTACGCTGAACGCAGAGCTTGAAGAGCGAGTGCAACGCCGAACCGAGCAGCTCGAGGCCACCAACCGCGAGCTGGAGGCCTTCAGCTACTCGGTTTCGCATGACCTGCGAGCACCCCTGCGCTCGGTTGACGGCTTTTCGGTCGCGCTTGCCGAAGATTACGGCGACTTGCTGACAGGAGACGGCAGGCACTACCTCAATCGGATTCGCGCAGGGGTGCAGCGCATGGGGCAGCTGATTGATGCACTCCTGCAGCTCTCCCGCGTCACGCGGTCTGAGATGGTGCCGGAGCCGCTCTCACTCTCGGCTGTGGCGACCGAGGTGGCCCGTGAGCTGACCCAGCAGAACCCAGGCCGGCAGCTTGGTTTTCATATCGAGCCCGGTCTTAGCATCGTGGGCGACCCACGTCTCTTACGTGCACTGTTTGAGAACATGTTCGGCAATGCCGTCAAGTTCACGGCCAAGGTGGCCGAGGCGCAGATTGCCTTTGGCTACTCGGCTGAACAGCAGGCCTACTATATTCGCGACAATGGAGCAGGCTTTGACCAGAAGTATGCAGGCAAGCTGTTTGTGGCCTTCCAGCGACTCCATGGCGAAAAGGATTTCAGCGGCTCGGGCATTGGCCTGGCCACGGTAGCACGCATCGTGCGGCGGCATCAAGGCACCCTGCATGCTGAAGGTACTGTAGGCAGCGGCGCGACATTCTGGTTTACTCTTGGAACGAACCTATGACGGGTACCCGGCTTATCTTGCTTGTCGAAGACGATCCCGACCACGAGCTGCTGACCATTCGCGCCCTCAAGAAGTCGAACATCGCCAATGATGTGCGCGTGGCGCGCGATGGTGAAGAGGCGATCGCCATGCTCTTTGGCGATGGGCCGGACGCGCTGCTCTCTCTGCCGCAGGTGGTTCTGCTCGATCTCAAGCTGCCCAAGGTGGAAGGTCTCGAGGTGCTGCGCCGCATTCGCGAGTCGGAGCGGACACGCACACTTCCGGTAGTCGTGCTGACTTCGTCCGACGAAGAGAGCGATATCGTGCGCAGCTACAAGCTGGGGGTTAACAGCTACATCCGCAAGCCGGTTAACTTCTCTGATTTTGCCGAGGCTACCAGCAAGCTTGGCATGTACTGGCTGGTGCTTAACGAGTGTCCGCCGAACCTGTGAACGTGCGTAAGGGTCGCGCGAGAGGCAACGGCTCTCAGTTTTCGCTGGCTTTCCTGGAACACTGTTGAAGCGTCACCTCGGCCTGGACGATGCACCCTGACAGCAACCATCACGCCGCCCCGCCTCCTACCCCGCCGCCACCGGTCCGTGCTCTCAACGTGCTCCTGGTTGAGGATAGCCTGGATGATGCTGCCCTGCTGGAGCGACACCTGCGGCGCTCTGGCTTTCGTCCGACGATCACGCGCGTTGAGACAGCCGAGGCCATGCAGCACGAGCTCGCGGCCGAGGCGCGCGTCTATGACGTCGTCCTGGCCGACTATAACCTGCCCCTTTTCAGCGCGCCCGAAGCCTTGAACCTGCTCAAGAAGTCGCAGCATGACATTCCTTTCATCATGATGTCGGGCGCTGTGAGTGAGGACACTGCCGTGGCTGCCATGCGCGCCGGCGCGCACGACTACGTCTCCAAGGAAAACCTGGCGCGGCTTGGGCCAGCCATCGAACGCGAGGTGGCCGAGGCCGAAGGTCGCCGCAACAAGCGTGCCACCGAGCGCGCGCTTGTGCTGGCCGAGGAGCGTTTTCACCGCCTTGTCGAGGCTACGCCGCTGGCCCTGATCATCTCCGACATGCAAGGGCGAGTGGTGTATGCCAATGCCGCGGTCGAGCTGCTGCTTGGCTTCAACCCGCATGAGGTGGAGCGGGGATTGTTCATGCTTGACCGGCTTATGCCAGGGGCGGATGGATCGCTGTTATCCAACCAGGCGGCGCTTGAAACGCTGCTTGCAATCAGCCGGGATCACTCCGGGCACACGGTGGAACAGATCTGCCGGGACCGCGAGGGCAGGGCCCTGCCGGTGCTGCTAGGCGCCGCTGTGCTCAATCCTGAGGCCGCCTGCGCGGAGCGGCAGATCGCTGCCTTTCTTGTCGACCTGCGAGAGCAGAAGCGGGGCGAAGAGGTCCTGCGGCGTACCGAAAAGCTGGCCGCGGCGGGGCGGCTTGCTGCCTCCATCGCCCACGAGATCAACAATCCGCTCGAGGCCATTACCAACTGCGTCTACCTGCTCGAGCGTTGCGAACTGGGCGAGAGGCCACGGCACTATCTCCAGCTGATCCAGCAGGAGCTGGCTCGGGTCTCTCACATCGCCACGCAGACGCTGCGCTTTTACCGCCAGAGCACGCGTCCGAGTGAGACCAGGATTGCCGAGCTGATGGAGACCGTGCTGACTCTCTACGAGGTCCGTTTGCGCGACCACTCGGTGTCCATTGACCGTCAGTTTGACGCACTCCCGCCGGTTACCGTTTATGACGGCGAGATACGGCAGGTACTCGCCAACCTGGTCGGCAACGCGCTCGATGCCATGGTCAGCAATCCCGGGGCGTCAGGGCGCCTGGTGCTGCGTCTGCGCGAGACATGCGTGTGGCAAACCGGGCAGCGCGCCGTAGCCATTGTGGTCGCAGACACCGGCGCAGGCATGTCGGCCGGCACGTTGCAGCGGCTCTACGAGCCCTTCTTCTCGACCAAAGGAATCACCGGAACCGGGCTGGGCTTGTGGGTGACGCGCGAGATTGTCAGCCGTCACCATGGCCTTCTCCAGGTACGTACCCAGCAACAGGCGCCCTCCGGAACAGTCTTCCGGCTCGTGCTGCCGATTGAAACCATCCCGCTGGCGTCGTCTGTTGAGGCCATGCAGGTATCCGCCGGGCCGGAAATTCAGCTGGCCGGAACAAGGCAGCCAGACTAGGACGAGCTGACAGCAAGTGAGTCGCGCTTTATGTGAGTCACTTGCACTCACATCGAGCGAAAATTGTATTGACAAGCGGCAGTGCTGTGCCCTACCTTAGCAATCGAAGGCGCTGACTGCTAGCAAAGCCAGCAAGGTCTTGCCAGGGCGCCGACAATCACGAACGACAACCGTGCGAGGCGCTTAGCCTGCACGATATTCAAGGAGCACAGCACATGGCATCTACCTCCGTTGCAACCACGTTTACCCCGCTCCACGATCGCATCCTGCTTCGCCGTGTCGAAGAGGGCGAGACTGTTCGCGGTGGCATCATCATTCCGGACTCGGCCAAGGAAAAGCCTCAGGAAGGCGAAGTGATCTCGGTCGGCAAGGGCAAGTCGAACGACGAGGGCAAGACCTTCCCCCTCGACGTCAAGGCTGGCGATCGCGTTTTGTTCGGCAAGTACTCCGGCACCGAGATCAAGATCGATGGCGAAGAGTTCCTGATCATGCGTGAGGAAGAAGTCCTCGGCATCCTCAAGTCCGCCTAGCAAGACCCGGCAGACCTGGCTGTCCGGGCAACTGCGCCCTCGACGGCTCGACTGATCCAAGACCTACAGCGTTGGTCATCCTGAGCGAAGCGAAGGATCTGCGGTAGGCCTCAAGCTCTTGTACTTTTGCAGCACAACACAGAGACAAGCCCGGCTACCGCCGGGTGTACGAAGGAGAAACGAAATCATGGCAAAGCAAATTCTGCACGGAGAAGATTCCCGCCAGGCGATCCTGCGCGGTGTCAACCTTCTGGCTGACGCGGTCAAGGTGACCCTCGGCCCCAAGGGACGCAACGTCGTCATCGAGAAGAAGTTTGGCTCCCCGACCATCACCAAGGACGGCGTTACGGTCGCCAAGGAGATCGAACTCAAGGATTCGCTCGAGAACATGGGCGCGCAGATGGTGAAGGAAGTCGCTTCCAAGACCTCGGACGTAGCCGGTGACGGCACCACGACAGCCACTGTCCTGGCCCAGGCCATCTATCGTGAAGGCGTGAAGACCGTTGCCGCTGGCGCGAACCCGATGGCATTGAAGCGCGGCATCGACAAGGCGGTCGAGGCAATCGTTGGCAAGCGCGACGAGAATGGCACGGTAGTAGGCGGCGCGCTGAGCGAGTTCTCAAAGCCCGTCACCGGCGAAATGATCGCCCAGGTCGGCACTATCTCCGCCAACTCTGACTCAACCATCGGCACCATCATTGCGGAAGCGATGAAGAAGGTTGGCAAGGACGGCGTGATCACGGTTGAAGAGTCGAAGACGCTTGAGACCCAGCTTGAAGTGGTCGAAGGCATGCAGTTTGATCGCGGCTACCTGTCGCCCTACTT
>CAZZYO010000060.1:0-22242 GCA_964658255.1 Candidatus Babeliales bacterium | reverse complement strand
CTGTGCCTTTACCTGGTCAGCCGTACCGACGAGGCCGGACCGCAATCCGCGATTCGAGACCGAGTAGTCTTCAAGCGAGATCGTCTGTTCGAGCTTGGAGCCGGTGACCCACTGCTGGTAGTTCTTGTATCCCTGCGCCGACTGCTGCACATCGGTAATCCTCGCCACCTCGGCCTGCGCTGCCTCTGCCGTCTCACGCACGATGGCGTAGCCAGCCACCCCATAGGTCATCGGCGGCAGCCCCGCACGTTCGCGGCGCTCGCGCATGTCGGCGATCTTGCGCCCGACCGTTTCCGGCGGGTCGCCGTGCATCAGGTACGCGTCGCACTTGGACGAGATAAGGTTCTTGGCGGTCTCTGACTCGCCGCCGGCATAGAGCGTTGGACGCGGCCTACGCACGGGCTTGGGCGAGAGCACGTTGTCAGCCACCGCGTAGTACTTGCCTGTGTAGGAAAAGTGCTGCTGGCTCCAGCACCCGTTCAGCACATCCAGCCACTCACGCGTGCGCGCATAGCGGTCGTCATGCTGGTCGAACTGCAGGCCGTACTTGGTTGCCTCGTCGGCCCACCAGCTGGAAACAACATTCAGCGTCAGCCGGCCGCCAGAGATTTGGTCGATATTGGCCGCCTGCTTTGCCAGCAGGGCGGGGTTGTGGAAGGTTGGCCGCACCGCGACCATCAACTCCAGCTTCCGGGTGACTGCGGCCAGCGCCGCTGCGGTCGACCAGGCATCGAGCGAAGGTGCTTCCACCCCTTTGATGTCGTTGAGGTTGAGCTCGGCTATCAGTGTCAGGTCGTAGCCGAGCTCTTCCGCACGGCGAGCCAGGCGGCTGGCATACTCCCAGGTCGGCTCCATCTGTTCGTCCTCGACATTGCGCAGCCATCCACCGAAGACAGGGAGCCAGAAACCGTAGCGCATCGTCATTAGCCTGCTTCCACCATTGCATGCAGGTGCTGGTCCGCTGTCGCCCTCACCGCTTCTGCTTCGAGCCAGTCGACCAGCCGGACAAACGGGTCAAAGCCCACTACGTTCAGCCCGTCCGCCACAAAGTTCGACAGCGCATTGATGTCGTAGTAAAGCGGGACCTGCTGCGTGTCCGGCTCACGGTCATCGACCATGTACTCGACCCCGCCGAGTTCAATACCGGAGGCCGCCATGATGCGCTCCACGTCTTCGATAATGGCGGGCGGCGGCTCGTAACCCTCCACGCGAATGCCGGACTTCGGTGCATCCAGGGCGCAAGCCCCGCGTGCCAGGTCAACGCCCCCGGTAGTGCGGCAGATGTCCGCCGGGCACAGGTCAAAGGTCTCGCCCGTAATGTGCACCTTGATCGCGTAGAGGAACCGGCCGTTCAGCACTTCGCAGCGGACAATATACTGCCCGCGCGCCGGGATGAATTCCTGCACCAGGGCGGTCGAGTCGAGCCCACCCTCGACGATCGGCCGCAGGTCGCCTGCAGCAGAGGCCTGGGCCAGCTGCTCCGGCGTGTCGAAGCGGGTAACGCCGGCACCTGAGCCCCCGATGTTTGGCTTGACCACGATCGGAAAGCGCAGGTTGGCTGCGGCCCCAGGCGCCTGCGATGCGCGATGGATCACCCGCGCCTTGGGGTACCCAAGACCGAGCGAGTCAAGCATCGAGAGCTGGGCAGCCTTGGACAGCTCCGAGGCGTAGGCCTGGCGGCCGTTGATCACGCGAACGCCGCGCGCCGCCAGGTGCTCCAGGTAGCCCAGCGTGTAAAAGATTGCGTCGCCATGGCCGCGGTTCCACGCCGAGGGACTCATGCGATTGACCACCAGCGCGTATGCGCGCTCGGGGTGATCTTCGATGGCAAAGGAATGCTCGGCCGCGTGCAGCTTGACGTATGGGGTTCCACGACGATCCAGCTCGGCAAAGAGCGGCTGGAACCAGTGTGGCTGCTCGTAGTAGATAGCAATGGGCTTGGGCACTGTGGCTCCTGCTGCGTGCTGTATATCTGAAAGATGCAGCTGCGGACGCAAAAAGCCGCCCCCGGACTTGAGAGCGGCCTTGATGCTGGTCTGGAAGGCGGCGGCCTCCCTTACCTACGCAGCTGTGTCGCCGGTCACCGTTACCTTGACGTGCGCGGTCACCTCGCGATGAAGCTTGACCGGCACATGGAACTCGCCAAGCTGCTTAAGCGGTTCCTCCAGCTGGATTTTGCGGCGGTCGAGCACAAAACCCTTGTGCTCAAGCTCCTGCGCGATGTCGGCCGACGTGACTGAGCCAAATAGGTGCTCGTTCTCACCCACTTTGCGCGCAAACTCAAGCGAGATTGCCTCGATCAGCGCGACCTGCTTCTCGGCTTCTGCTTTTTCCTTGGCCGTGCGACGAACTGCAGAGGACTTCATCTGCTCGATTACAGCCTTGTTCGCTGCGTTGGCCTGCATGGCCAGTTTGCGTGGCAGCAGGTAGTTGCGGCCATAACCGTCGGCCACCTTGACCACCTCGCCGCGGTTGCCGAGGTGTTCGACGTCTTCTTTCAAAATCACTTCCATGGCAAAACTCCTGGTGTTGTCCGGCTGCGTCCGGCGCGGCATGTGCGAGTGAGCGCGCCGGTAAGCCTGGTTACTTAACGTTCCCTATAAACCGTGAACTTAGTAGCGAGCGGCAAACGGCAGCAGGGCGATGTTGCGAGCCTGCTTGATGGCGCGGGTTAGGCGGCGCTGGTGCGTCGTGCACACGCCAGTCAGGCGCCGGGGCGTAATCTTTCCACGCTCGGCGACAAACTGCTGGAGCAGACGCACATCGCGGTAGGGGATTGCCTCGATCTTCTCGACGCAGAACTTGCAGACCTTCTTGCGGCGGAAGAACTTGCGCCCACCGGCGCCGCCAGGGCGCGGGCCACCAGCAGGGCGTGGGCCGCCTGGGCCAGCAGGGCGATCTGAGTGCGTGCGCTCAGGGCGCTCGGTCGGTGCGGAGCTCGATTGCGGGGTGGAGATTGTTTCGTCAGCCATGATCTTGTCCTTGCCTCGCCGCCAGGCGTGTATACCCGCGGCTGTTACGTATTGTTCGTCGTGGTTTACAGGGCTTGCGCCCGACGCGGTTTGCAGGGTGTGCGCCTAGGCGGTTGCGGGTGCTTCGACCGGCGTGGTGATCGCGGCCGGCGCGGGCTGCGCAGGAACAGACGCTGGTGCTTCGCCACCGGCAGGCATCGCGCTAAGCTTTTTCTTGCTCGCACGCAGCGCGCGTACCTTGTCGAGGCGCTTTTCTTCCTCGTCCATGCGCACGGTAATGTACTTGATCACCGGCTCCGAGACACGGAGACGACGCTCGAGCTCCGCCACCAGCGGACCGTCCGCATCAATGGTCAACAGCACATAGTTGCCGTCGTTGAACTTGCGCACCGTGTAGGCCAGCTTGCGACGACCAAGCTTTTCGACCGAACGGATGGCGCCGCCGCCTGCCGTTACTGTGCCGGAGAAATTCTCAACCAGCTTGTCCAGATCTTCTTCAAGCACATCTGGCCGCACGATAAACATCACTTCGTAGAAACGATCCATACTTTAGCTCTCTTTCCTTTCGCGCGGTTTACGCAACCGTCACGCTCACTGATGCAATCTTTTAACAGCTACTGCTCTCCCGCCGGGCTGTTTCGCTCGCGGCGATTAAACCTGTTCATCGCAGCCGCGACACCTTCGGCCACAATCACTCCGACGGCATCTGCCGCCTCGTCCAAGGCCGGGTCCAGTACCCCAAGCTCCATCTTCCGCAATGGACCGAGCAGGTAGCTGGTGCCCCGCCGCCCATGCTGCCCGGTGGCTTGCTCGCTGCTCGGGCCAACCCCGATCCTTACCCGCGGCCACTGCTCGGTACCCAGCGCGCCGTTGATCGACCTGGCGCCGTTGTGCCCGCCGGCCGAGCCGCCCGGGCGTATCCGGATCGAACCCAGAGGCAACGCCAACTCGTCGTACAGCACAACCAGCTGAGTGACCGGGTCGACGCCCAGCTCAGCAACCAGTGCGGCGACCGAAACCCCGCTCAGGTTCATGAACGTCTCCGGCTTGGCCAGCATGACTTCTGTTGCTGACCCGCCTGAGGGAAGCAGAACCTTTGCCGTCTGCGCCCGCCCTCGCCGGTTTACGACCGCAACGCTATGCTGCTGAGCGATGCGGTCGATGGCCAGAAAACCCGCGTTGTGCGGCGTGAACTGGTATTCGATCCCGGGGTTCCCGAGGCCGACAACCAGGAACACCGCCTACTTCTTTGCCGGCGTTTCGGCAGCCGGCGCATCGCCCTTGCCCTTCTTCGCTACCTCGGGCTCGGCGGTGGTAACCGCTGCTATGGCGTCGGCGGTCTCTTCCACTTCTTCCTTGACCAGGGTCACATGCGCCACCAGCGCATCGTCTTCGTCCAGGAACTTGAGCTTGCCGCCCTTCTGCACGCCGCCCGGCAGGTCTGCAATGCGGATTGCGTCCCCAAGCTTCAACTCCGTCACGTCCACATCGATGTGGCTCGGAATGTCGGAGGGCAGGCACTCAACACTCACCTCGCGCAGCACCTGGTCGAGCACGCCGCCCTCGTTCTTGACACCGAAGGCCGTGCCTGTAAGCTGTACCGGAACATCGACGCGCATCAGCACATCCAGCGCGATCCGCTTCAGGTCGACGTGGATAAGCTTGTCCTTGATCGGCTCAAACTGCCAGTCGACAATCATGGCCTTCGCTTTGGCGGAAGAGCCTGCGATCTCGAGATCGAAGATCGTGTTATGGCCTGATTCCGAATGCAGGATCCGCAGCATCTGCTTGGGATCGAGTTCAAGCGCAATCGAGGGCTCTTTCGCGCCGTAGACCACCGCCGGCAGCTTGCCCTTAACGCGCACGCGCCGCGCTGCATTTTTGTTGAACTTGCCCTCGCGGGGCGTGCCCACGACGACCTCAGGCCCCTTGTTCTCTGTTGCTGTGCTCATGTCTGTCCTCTTCCTTTCGGGCACGGATGTTTATCCCGCTCCCTTTGCCTGACGAACCGGCTCCTGCCATCTTCGCGAATCCTGGCCGGCTCACGCCGGCCTGCATAGACTGTCCTGAGATAAGCAACAGCCATCGTTACAAACGCTGCACACGGCACCCTCAGCTGAAGAGCGTGCTGACGCTGGTCTCCATGTGGATGCTCTCGATCGCGGCGCCGAGCAGTCCGGCGATCGAGCGCACCTTGATCTTGCCCGCGGCTACTGCGGCCTGTGCTTCTTCATTGAGCGGGATCGAGTCGGTCACCACCAGCTCCTTCAGTCGCGAGGCCATGATGCGCTCGACGGCCGGCTTTGAGAGCACGGCATGCGACACGCAGGCGTACACCTCGGACGCGCCATTGGCCAGCAATGCATCGACGGTCTTGACCAGCGTACCCGCTGTGTCGGCTATGTCGTCGATCACCAGGCAGGTTCGCCCGCTTACGTCACCGATCACATGCATCACCTCGGTCACATTCATCTCCGTACGCCGCTTGTCGACAATGGCCAGGGGGGCGCCCATCTTGGTGGCGAAAAACCTCGCCCGCTCGACCCCGCCTGCGTCCGGCGACACGACGGTCAGGTCTTCAAGATCGAGCTCGCGGAAGTAGCTCACCATCACCGGTGACGCAAACAGATGGTCGACCGGGATGTTAAAGAAGCCCTGAATCTGCGCCGCATGCAAATCCACGAAGAGAGCACGGTTGGCCCCGGCAGTAGCGAGCATGTCAGCTACCAGCTTGGACGTGATGGCAACGCGCGGACGATCCTTCCGATCCTGCCGCGCATAGCCGTAGTACGGAACGACTACGGTGATACGCGAGGCCGAGGCCCGCTTGAGCGCGTCGATCATGATCAATAGTTCAATCAGGTTCTGGTCCACTGGCTTGCACGTGGGCTGCACGACGAATACGTCCATGCCGCGCACGTTCTCCAGCAGCTGGAAATAGATCTCGCCATCGGCAAACCGCTGCAACTTGGTGTCACCCAGAGGTGCGCCGATGTGGCGGCAAATCTCCTCGGCAAGTGGCCGATTGGCGCCGCCGCAGAAGATGCGAAAGCCCTTGTCCTCACCCAGGTGCCGAGAGCGCTTCCGCTCTGAGGCTGCCTTTACTCGTCCATCGCCCCGTCCATCACTCCCTGGCCCGGTGGTTGCCGGCGTAGGCTGTACGGCGGTGATTACACCGTTCCCGCTATGCTGCTGGTGCTCGTCGTCGCGTGCGGTCATCGTCGGTCTCCTCGAGCTGGTTGGCTCGGGTGCTCCTGCTGCCCAGGCGTCTTGAGCGCGGCCTTGTTGCGGCCGGCCACTTACATCCATCTACAACCCTTGAAAGAAACCACCGCCCCACAGCTCCAACGCGCGCTCGGTACGCGGCTGCAGAAGCAGTTTGGCTGGGCGACTAGGATTCGAACCTAGACAAAGTGCGTCAAAGGCACTTGACCTACCATTAGTCGATCGCCCAACACTTCGGCCCTGGTACGGCCTTGAATCTTATGCGTCTGCGGCTTTTTGGTTCCGCAGACACATCGACGCCTCCGCGGTTCAGGCTGGTTCTGAAGGCACCATCTGCTCCCAGTAGGCAGATCGTCCCAGCAAGCTGGTCCGCAGACTGCGCACGCCAAGAGCCGCCAGCCGATGCTCTGCCGCTTCTGCCGCATCGCTCCCTGCATACAGCCCGAACAAGGCCGAACCCGAGCCGGAGAGGGCAGCATACATGGCGGAGTGCTCCGCTACGATAGCCTGGTTGCTGCTATCGGACAAGGAACCCAAAAGTGCGCGCTTGATTGTACCGAGGGAGGGATGCTGCCGAAAGACGACTTCTTCAAAGTCGTTTCGAATCCCGGTTCGGACAAGCGCGGCCAGTGGATGCCGGGCCAGGCCTCCCTGCGCTTGCGCAGCGGAGACACCGGAGGAGGTTTGCGGCTCGCAGAAAGCAACTGCGAGAGCTCGACTCAACTCGTCGATCTTATCCCATCGTGTCCCGGCCGTCAAAGGCTCGAACCCGCCCTGGCCACGGGCGCCGGCTGCCCCTGCCTCATCATCCCAGGCGCTGAAGGCCTCCGGCGTCGAGACGCCCATCCCTGGCAGAGCGAGCACCACGACCACCTCGTCAGTCGGCGAGGTCAGGTCGGGCAGCGGCACAACCTGCTCTCCATGGCCAGTTCCCATCACTGCGCCGCCCACCAGAAACAGCGGGACATCCGAGCCTACCTCGGCAGCCATGCGCAGGCGGGCCGCGCCATCCTCTAGAAAGCCAGTTTCGCGCTCAAAGCCAATCAGCGCCGCAGCAGCATTGGCTGACCCGGCCCCCAGGCCTCCCTGCACCGGCAGGCGCTTGTCGATGTGCACCGAAACATCCAGGCAGGGCGAGTCCTTCGCCCTCGACTTGAAGGAGAGTACCCGCGAAAGCATCCGGACTACGGTGTTGCTTTCGTCGAGCGGGACGCGCGCGTCGTTTGAGGTGAGCGTGAGGCGATGTTGGCTGCCTGGGGGCAGCTCCCGCGCTTCGACCGTCACCAGGTCGTGAGCAGCGAGCGTTTGATAGACCGTGGCCAGGGCATGAAAGCCATCCTCCCGAGCCGGGCCTAACGACAGGCCAAGATTGATCTTGCAGAAAGAAGGGACGCAGGTTGGCATAACTAGCCCTCATTCTACGGGGCAGAGGAGTCCGGCTCTGTCACTCAGGCATCGCTTTGTACACTTCTCGCACAGTGTCGAACGCATTCTTGCGCGCGCCCTCGCTCGAGACCAGCCCCTTGCGGTTGTATCCATCCTGCACGCCCGGCAGCTGGCGGGTGGGCGAGCGGAAATCCATCAGGCACCAGGGCGTGGTGCCGCGAAGAAACGGTAGTTTCGCCAGCATGGCAAACTGCTGTCGCATCACTTCGGCCTGGAACTCTTCCGAGAAGCGATACCCCTTGTCCTGGTGCAGCCCGGCCCGCGCGCCCGCGCCGAACTCGCTCATGATGACCGGCTTGCCCATCGGGTTGGTGAAGGTGTGCGCCGGGATCTGGTCCGGCGGGCCGGCGTACCAGCCCAGGTACTCGTTGTAGCCAAGCACGTCGAGGTACTGCCCGAGCGGGTCATCGAGCACGGCCTGGTTGCCGTGAAAGGTGGTGACAAAGGCCGACGTGATCAGTCTCGTCGGGTCTTCGGCACGCGCCTGTTCGGCCAGCCTGCGAATAAAAGCGGTGCGCTCGGGGCCCTGCGGCGTCTCGTTCGACATCGACCAAAGGATTACCGAAGCCTTGTCCCGGTCGCGCCGGATCATCTCGGTCAACTGGGATCGAGCGCTCGCGAGCGCGGCATCGCTGGTCCAGTCGATCGACCAGTAGACCGGGATCTCGGACCAGACCAGCAGGCCCATGCGGTCTGCCGCGCGGGTCATCGCCTGCTGATGGGGATAGTGCGCCAGTCGCACAAAGTTGCAGTCCAGGTCCTTGGCCCAGCCGAGCAGTTCTTTTGCATCGGCATCTGACCAGGCACGGCCCGTCGTTGCGGGGTGGCCGTCGGCTGCCGGCCGCGGCACCTCCGCATGGAGGCTGACCCCGCGCAGGAAGATTGGCTTGCCGTTCAGCAGGATCTGGTCGCCGCGCACCTCGATGGTCCGGAAGCCAATCTCATCCTTCAGGGTGTCCGCGCCTGACGAGAACTCAACCGGGTATAGCTTCGGGTGCCCGGGCGACCAGCGCTCCAGTCCCTTGGCTTCAAAGGCGAACGCTGCGCGGCCGGATGCGTCGACGGTTGCGGTTTTCTCTACGTGCAGCTCCGGGATGCGTACCGTCACCTGGGTGCCGGCCGCGGCACCGACCACGTGCGCGTAGCCCTCGAACGTGGCGGGTAATGCTGCGCCGGACGGGTGCCGGTCACCCGTTGTGCGTCGCACCACTGGTAGCTGAACGGGCTGATCCTGCGAGTCCCTGCGTAGCGCAAGGCCGAAATCGTCGATATAGCTCGCAGGTACCGAGACCAGCGAGACCTCGCCGGTCAGGCCGCCGTAGTTCCACCAGTCCGTCTTGAGGGTAGGCACGCGCTCACGCTTGCGCTCATTGTCCACGCCCACCACAATCGAATTGTCACCGTCCCTGATCGCCGTGGTCACGTCGCAGTCAAAGGAGGTGAAGCCTCCCTGGTGCTCGCAGATGTTTGTGCCGTTCACCGCTACATTTGCGCGATAGCTCGCCGCGCCGAAGTGCAGGAATGTGCGCGTATTGGCCGCCGGGTGGAAGGTTGCATGGCGCTCATACCAGAGCAGCCCCTCGTAGTAGAGCAGCTTGTCGGACTGCGAGTTCCAATCCCCGGGCACAGCCAGCGTAGGCGATTTTGCGAAGTCGTACTCCTGCAGCGCGCCGCCCGCCACAGGCGCCGCATCACGAATGTAGCCGCTCGCGCCAGGCAGGCTCTTCACATCGAGCCAGCTGTCAAAGCCTGCGCGATATGGATCGAGGATGATGTGCCAGGGCCCGGCTAGCGACTGCTGCGCGCGATGATCCACGTCAACGAGAACAGTAGGCTCAACAGCCAGGGCGGGCAGTGCGAACAGGGGGAGCAGCAGGAGGAGGAAGAGCGCACGCGAGACCATGGCGCTGATCTTAGCGGTTGGCGGACGAACCTCGCCAGGGTCTTCGGTCAAGCGACGACCGTCGCAGGCTGCCAGGGCGAAGGGGTGAGATTGTCCTGCGTCCGGGTTCCTGCGTTCCCGGCTGCTGCTTAGCGGCCCCGCGCCTGTGCCTCGCGCATGCCAGAGCGCTTGATGCCTTCAAGGATGGCGGCGAAGTCGAGCGTAGCGTCTTCCGCGCTCTCGAGGGCTGGCGCGCCGTTAAATGCGTCGGCTGCGCCCTTGGGGCGCCCGAACAGCGCGGAGAGGCGGTTGATGGTCGCGACCGGATCGGCCAGAGCCTCGGCCCGATTGGCAAGCTCCTCCTCCCGCTGCTGCGCGTACGTGGGCAAGGGCAGCGGCGCGGGCGTGGGCGCCTGTGAGACTGCGGCGGCCGGTGGGCGAGAGGGTGTGCTGGGAGGCGGCTCCTCAGCGTCTTCCGCTAACGACGCATACGTAGGATAGGCAGGCGCGGCGGGTGCAGCGGCAGCCGGCGCCGGCGCCGGTGCCGGTGCTGCGGTGAAGGCTGCCTGCGCCGGTAGGGTCTCCTGCGCAATGCCCGGCATGGACGACTTGGACGCTGGCTGCGCAGCGGCAGTCGCCGCGGAGTGGAGCTGCGGGCTGAGAGGCGCCTTTGACGGCGCTGACTCCGCGAGTGCTTGCGCTTCCCGCTCGGCTGCCTCCTGCCGCTCAGTATAGGCATGCTCCTCAAGCAGTGCGGCGATCTCGCCCATGGCACGGGTATGGTCGTCCTGCAGCTTCGCTTTGAGGAGCGTAAGGCGCGTGGAGAGATCTTTCTCCCGCTCGTCAGTGTCCTTGTTCAGCTGGTCCATGCCAAGGTTGAGCTGGACCATACCCCGGTGAATCTGGCCCATGTTCCGGTCCAGCTGCCGCATGCCGTCATTGAGGCGTGCAAGCCCCTGGTCGACCAGCAGGGCCAGGCTTGCGTCGAGCGAGCCGACACCTTTGCCGAGCGCACCGATGTTGGTATCAAGCAGGCTGACGCTTTGATCTACCCGGTTGAGACGCTGGTCGAGCTCGTCACTCGCCGTCAGCAGGGTCTCTACGTCCGGGAAGAAAAACCTCTGCAGAAAGCCGCGAAAGCCTCTGGCTCCTGTCACGTACGCCCTCCAAGGCTCATCGTTGCACCACTTTCCCACAGTGTAGGGACCAACGGTAGCACCTTGGTAACATCGGGCAAACTTCGGCGCTAACGGTAACCGCGCCAGTTGTTTTGTGATTTTCTACGGTTATCTTCGGGTATTACTGGCTCATTCGCGCTAAGTTTCTCTCAGCTTATTTACCACGACCTATGAGGGACCAGACTGGCGCCCCATTGCTCGTTCAAGTCTCAGTCGCGCGGAATCGGTTCGCCTTGTGGAAGCTCTCGCGCAGCTGCGGGTTCCTCAGGTTCTCCCGGAGATGCGCCAGCTCCTGCTCGAGCGCGAGCAGGGCAGCGGCGATCGCCGGCTCGTTGGTATGTGCGATATCGCGCCACATCGAGTACGGGCTTGCGCCGAGGCGGGTCATCTCGCGCAGCGCCCGGCCGCCGATGCCGTGCAACTCCGGGTCATCGGCAAAGGTCTTGCGAAAGCTCTCTTCGAGCAGCGCACTGAGGGCAGTCGAGGCAAACTGGGGAAGGTGGCTGATCCAGGCGCAGAGCAGGTCGTGGCGTTCAGGCGAGACGTCGATGGCGCGCGCGCCGATGCGGCTGATCCAACGACGCCATTCGGCCGCAAGGGGGTGCTCCACGCGTTCGACGCTACCATTGCTCCCGTTGCCGCTTTCCTGCACGGTATGGGCGACGGGTGTCCCGGTAAAGAGCCAGACGGCGTCCTCGAACAGGGTGGCATCCGCGTGGGCGGCGCCAGACTGCTCCTTGCCCGCCATGGGGTGTCCGGGCAGGTAGCCGGGCTTGCCGGGTCCGTTGTAGAGAGATCCGGCGCGTTCGACCAGAAAGCTCTTGACGCTGCCCACATCGGTCACCAGTTGTGAAGGCGAAAGCACCGGGGCAAGCTGTTCCAGCCATTCGCTGATGGCAAAAACCGGGCCGGCGAGGATGATCAGGTCTGCAGCCAGCGCGTAGATGAAAGGGTCGTCCGATGCAGGATCCGCGGGTGCAGGGTCCACTGCGCCGAGCGCGCGTGCCTGTGCCAGCGCTGCCGGTTCACGGTCCCATCCAAACAGGCTGCCCCGGAAACCTGCCAGGCGGAGCGCCATCCCCAGTGAGCTGCCAATCAGCCCGGTGCCGAGGATGGCGATGCGGCGGATCGTGGCTGGCGTTGCTGCGTCCTGCTCTTCGGCCATGTGCTTGTGTTACCCCGCAAGCCGTCGCCCGAGCGCAGGGGCAATGACGCGCAACTCGGCCACAAGCTTTTCAAACTGCTCGGGGTACAGGGTCTGCGCGCCGTCGGAGACGGCCTTTTCTGGATTAGGGTGGACCTCGAGGATCAGCCCGTCTGCCCCGGCAGCAATGGCTGCGCGCGCCATTGCCGGTACCATGTCGCGCCGGCCGGTGCCGTGCGATGGGTCGCCGATGATGGGCAGGTGCGACAGCTTTTTGACGACCGGGATTGCCGAGATGTCCATCGTGTTCCGTGTATAGGTTTCAAAGGTGCGGATGCCACGCTCGCAGAGCATCACGTCATAGTTCCCGCCAGCCAGGATGTACTCGGACGAAAGCAGCAGTTCCTCGATGGTGGCCGAGGGCCCTCGCTTGAGCATGACTGGCTTCCGGGCCTTGCCCAGCTCCCGGAGCAGGTTGAAGTTCTGCATATTGCGCGCACCTACTTGGAAGCAATCCATGTAGGGAAGCATGACCTCAATCTGCGAGATCTCCATCACTTCGGTAATGACCAGCAGCCCGGCTGCGTCGCCGGCCTCGCGAAGGATCTTCAAACCTTCCACACCCATGCCCTGGAAAGAGTAGGGCGAGGAGCGTGGTTTGTAGGCGCCGCCGCGGAGGAACTGTCCACCGGCAGCCTTGATCTGGGCAGCGACAAGCATGATCTGGTCCCTGCTCTCGACCGCGCATGGGCCACCCATGATAACGACCTCTTCGCCGCCGACCGTCACTCCGTTGGCGAATCGAATGATGGTGCCCTCAGGAGCAAAGCTGCGCCCTGCCAGCTTGTAGGGCGACGAGATGCGATGCGCCTCATCGACGCCATCGAGCAGCGCATAGTCCTTGACGTCAAACGAATCTGGGCGGCCGACAGCGGCGATGATGGTCTGGTTGGTCCCGGTCGTCCGATGGACCTTGAAGCCGTCCTCGATCAGGCGAGCGACAATGTGTTCAATCTGCGCGGCGGTGGCGCCTTCCTGCATGGCAACGATCATGTGAGGCTACTTTCCTGGGTTGGAGGCGGCTGCGTTCTGGGCATCGGCAGCGCGCTGCGAGGCAAGCTCTTCCTGCTGAAGGGCGCGCATCACGTCGATGATGCGCTCGTAGATGTGGGTGAGCTCGATGTCGGGCAGAGGGCCATGGTTGGCCGCACGCACGTTCGCGAAGATGACGCTTTCGCGATTCGGCTCATAGACCGGCAGCGAGGTGCTCTTTTTGAGCCGGCCAATCTGCTGAGCGGCGCGGGCGCGCTCGCTGATAAGCTCGACAATCCTGCGATCGAGCTCGTCGATCTTGAGGCGCCATTCAGCTACGTCCATGGTCTGTTCACCGTCTGCGATCCGGCCGCGGCGCGATCAGGTGCCGAGGTCAAGCCGCAGGTCCTTCGTTTGGCTCAGGATGACAACGCTTGCAAGCTGCAAGGATAAACGAGTGGAGCGCGGCAAGTCCCGCCCGGGCAGCGGGATGCTCCCTGGCGGCAGGAGTGCCTAGCGGGCCAGCGCGGCATGAGGGCGCAGGCCCCCAATAAATCGAGCGATGGTGGCTGGCGCCTCTGCCGGGGTGCTCTGTTCGATCAGCGAAACGATGGCCGAGCCGATCACCGCGGCGTCCGCGAACTGGCCAAGCTGGGTCACATGCTCGGCATGGGAGATGCCGAACCCGACCGCGATCGGCAGGCTGGTGTACCGGCGCAGCCGCGCAACCAGCGCTGCCGCGTCGCTCTCGACTGCGGACTGCGCCCCCGTGATGCCAACGCGTGAGATGGCATAGACAAAGCCGCGCGAAGCCTCGGCGATCGCTTTGAGTCGCGCGTCGGGGCTGGTGGGCGCGGCCAGGAAGATGGGTGCAAGATTGTGCTGCTGAAGCAGCTCGAGGTAGGCGGTCGCCTCTTCGACAATCATGTCGGTCAGCAGCACACCGTCAACGCCGGCTGCCTGCGCCGAGGCACAGAACCGGTCAAGCCCGCACTGCAGCACCGGGTTGAGGTAGGAGAAGAGCACCAGGCCCGCATCAGGGCGGGCGGTGCGCAGCTCGCGCGCCAGGGCCAGCACGTCGGCCAGAGTGGTACCGTTCGCAACTGCTCGCTCGGAGGCTCGCTGGATGACAGGGCCATCTGCGACCGGGTCTGAAAACGGCACGCCAAGCTCGAGCACGTCCGCGCCTGCGTCAATCGCGGCGAGCGCAATGGCGCGCGTGGTGGAGAGATCTGGGTCACCCACGGTGAGGTAGATCACGAGGCCGGGCTTGTGTGGGAAGTGGATAGGCATGAGTGTCTTAGTGGCCGGCTCCCTGCAGCTTCAACTCGCGCGTCAGGATACCCAAGTCCTTGTCCCCACGCCCGGAGAGATTAACCAACAGTATGTCGTTCACGCTCAGCGTTGGGGCCAGCCGCATCGCTTCGGCCACCGCGTGCGCCGACTCGAGCGCCGGAATGATCCCCTCGGTCCGCGAGAGCGCGACAGTCGCCTTCAAGGCTTCGTCGTCAGAGGCCTCGACATACTCGGCCCGCCCGGAGTCATGCAGTGCCGCGTGCTCCGGGCCGACCGACGGGTAATCGAGTCCGGCTGAGACCGAGTGGGTCAGCGCTATCTGCCCCGCCTTGTCCTGCAACACGTACGAGTAGGTTCCCTGCAGCACGCCCGGCGTACCGCCGCCATCGCCTGCGCGGAAGCGCGCCGCGTGCTCCCCAATCCCATGGCCGCGCCCGCCCGCCTCCACACCGACCAGGCGAACATGCTCGTCGCCGATAAACTCGTAGAAGGCGCCGATTGCGTTCGAGCCGCCACCGACGCAGGCGACCACAGCGCTCGGCAGCCGGCCTGTCTTCTCGAGCATCTGGCGGCGGGCTTCCTTTGAGATGACGCGATGGAAGTCACGCACCATCATCGGGTAAGGATGGGCCCCGAGCACCGAGCCAAGCAGGTAGTGCGTTGTGCGGACGTTGGTCACCCAGTCGCGCATCGCCTCGTTGATCGCGTCCTTGAGCGTCTTTGAGCCCGAGGTGACGCTACGCACCTCGGCGCCGAGCAGGCGCATACGGTACACGTTCAGCTCCTGCCGGCGCATGTCTTCTTCGCCCATGTAGATGACGCAGTCCATGCCGAACAGCGCGCAAACCGTGGCGGTGGCGACCCCATGCTGACCCGCGCCAGTCTCGGCGATGATGCGGTGCTTACCCATGCGTCGCGCCAGCAGGCCCTGGCCGATGCAGTTGTTGATCTTGTGCGCGCCGGTGTGCAGCAGGTCTTCGCGCTTGAGCCAGATCTGTGCGCCGCCCAGCTCCTCGCTCATGCGCTTGGCAAAGTAGAGCGGCGTCGGGCGGCCGGCATAGTCTGCCAGCAGCGAGTCAAGCTCGGCATGGAAGGCCGGGTCCGCCGCCGCCACGGCATAGGCCACCTGCAACTCTTCAAGCGCGGCCATCAGCGTCTCGGGGACATAGCGGCCGCCATAAGCGCCAAAGCGGCCTGCTGTGGCAGCAGGTATCAAAGATTCAGGCAAGGACTCAGGCAGGATCTCAGGCAGAGCACTCAAGGGGATACCTCGCTCCTCCTAGGGTACCGCACCGGGTCTTCAGTCGAGCTGTCAGCGGCCCCTCCGGGCTGGTAGCGCCTGCCGACAGGCGGGCGCGCGCAACCACTGCAAACCTGTTTGTTAATGCTTAACGGCGGCGGGGCTCTCTGCGTCTGTACTCTGGCGAACATGAATTAGCCCCAGGCCGATCACTCTTTGCATCCCACGCGTTATACCGAGACCCGCCTCATTCGATCGCCTGCGACTTTCTGCTGCATGCACGTTCACCCAGTCTGGAGACCCACCCTATGTTTATGCGCTCTGAGAAGTTACTGATCCCGCTTGAGAAGCCCGCCAGCCCCGATCCGAATGGTGCTGCTGCCATCCAGGAGTTGCTGGGAGGCAAGTTTGGCGAGATGTCCACGCTCAACAACTATCTGCACCAGTCGTTCGGCTTCAAGGAAAAGAAGAAGCTCAAGCCTTTTTACGACCTGATCGCCAGCATTACGGCTGAAGAACTGGGGCATGTGGAGCTGGTCACAACCGCCATCAACCTGATGCTCGAGGGTTCGACGCCCGAGGGTGAGCCTGTGGATGCGCCCCTGTTGTCGGCCAAGGACCTGCGCAACACGCACCACACGATCGTGGGCGGCGGCGGACACCAGGTGATGGACTCGATGGGCCACTTCTGGAGCGGTCAACATGTATTTTCGAGCGGCAACCTTGTCGCCGATCTTCTGCATAACTTTTTCCTCGAGACTGGCGCGCGCATGCATAAGCATCGCTGCTACCAGATGACCACCAACCAGGCGGCGCGCGACGTGATTGGCTACCTGATGGTTCGTGGCGGCGTGCACCAGGCAGCCTATGCCATGGCTTTGCGGAAGGCGACTGGGGTTGAGGTGACCAAGATGCTTCCCACGCCCAACATCGACGACTCCAAGATCCCCGAGACGCGTAAGTGGCAGGCCATTGGCAGTCACCGGACGCTCTACACCTTCTCAGAGTCAGATTATGCCGACGCTGCCGGTGTGTGGTCAGGCCCTGCCGACTGGGCAGATGGTGGTGAGCTGCAGGTCATCCAGGGTGTACCTGATTACGCGGCGGAAGGCCCAGTGATCAGCGGGTCGCCCACGCTGTTTTCTCCTGACTACGCGCCAGAGGAGATCTACGAGATTGCAGCCCAGTTGATGGCAAAGGGTGGCATCTCGCCCCTTCAGCCCGGGGATGGCAAGCACTCTCGCTACCAGGGGAGCACGCCGGACAGCCAGGGCGCCTCGGCTCAGCCTGACCGTAAAACCACGCCTGCAGCCCCAAAGAAAAAGAAGTAGGAGCACTTCAAACAGCACAAATCGGGAGAGTGGTCCTTGGGGCTTTGTCACGGGCACTCTCCCGCCTGGTGCTGGTCGCCGCCGGCTATGTGCCAGGCCTACCTGCTACCTCGGGATGGGCTTTTGAGTATGTCAAATACGTCGCCGCGAGCACCAGCTACGGGAGTATGCTTCGCTCTATAGGAGCATTCCATGGAACGCAGAGACTTCCTCCGCCGCACTGCCGCAGGCCTTGCCGCTACCTGGTTTGCGAATAAGACCGCCCGCGCCGCCCAGGTGTCCTATGGCATCGAGACGCCACGCTATCTTGACCTGCCGGCGCTGACGAAAAAGCATGCCGCGCATGATGAGGTCGTGCTTGGCGCGACCGGCATCCGCACCAGCCGCCTGGCCATGGGCACAGGGACGATTGGCGGTGGAGGCGACTCGAACCAGACCCGCACCGGCACAAACTCCTTTGTCAAGCTGATGCTCGATGGCTATCACGACAATGGATTGCGGTTCTTCGATGCGGCCGACTCCTACGGCTCGCACCCCTATGTCGCCCAGGCCGTCAAGCAGTTGCCACGCGACAAGGTGACGGTGCTGACCAAGACCGATACTCGCGATGCTGCCGGGGTCAAGCGGGATCTTGACCGCTTTCGCCGAGAGCTTGGCGTGGAGATGATCGACATCGTGCTGATCCACTGCACGACTGAGGGCGATTGGACAACGCGTTATCGCGGCGCCATGGACGTGCTCTCAGAGGCGAAGGAGAAAGGCATCATTCGGGCGCATGGCGTCTCCTGCCACAGCCTGCCGGCGCTGAAGGCTGCCGCTGCTTCCCCCTGGGTCGAGGTCGACCTGGTGCGGCTGAACCCGATCGGCTCGCACATGGATGCCGACCCGGACACGGTCATTGGCGTCATCAAGGAGATGCGCGCCAAGGGTAAGGGCATCGTCGGCATGAAGATCCTCGGACAGGGCGATATGCGGGACAAGCCTTCCGAGGCCATCCGGTATGCGCTCTCGACCGGTGTGCTCGACGCATTCACGATCGGGGCAGAGAACCAGCATGAGCAGAACGACCTGACCCATCGCATCGCCGCTGCGTGAGCCTGGCTCGCGCTTGCGGTTCACTGGCGCCCGCGCAGCTTCGATAGCTGTTGCCGGTCGCGCTTGGACGGGCGGCTCTCTGCCACGCCGCCCGCTTCGAGCATGGTCCTGCGCTCTTCGCTCAGTCGCCGGCGCTCTACCTGGCTCGCTTCTGTTTCGCGGTACAGGGTTTGCGCCACGGTTGCAGGCCCGCGTACGTCGCTGAGCGTCAGTACCTCCACCGTAAACGTAGCTGCCTCATTGGTGACCTCGAGCAGGTCGCCCACATGCACATCGCGTGATGGCTTGGCGCGTTGCCCACTGGCAAGGATGCGGCCCAGGTCGCAGGCCTTGACCGCCAGGGCGCGGGTCTTGAAGAAACGGGCTGCCCAGAGCCACTTATCTATGCGAAGCGTAGTACCCATGCCCTATCTTCCCGCATAGAGGCGCAAGGTGTCATGCCCGGGCGCGCAGCGGCATCCACGTAGACGGCTCAATCCACGACGGCGTAAACTCCTCGCGCTGCGGGCATGGTTAGCGGAAATCGCAGCTATGTTCGAGGAGAGTTATATGCGTCTGCTGTCGCGTCTTCGCTTTGTTCTGGTTGTCGCTCTTGTTATCAGCGCGATAAGTGCCCGAGCCCAGGCACCGATCCCGGCAGACCACATACGCATTCACTATCACCGGACTGACGGAACCTACATCGGCTGGACGGTGTATGCCTTCGATGACACGACGGAGAATAGCGGCAACTACGGAGGCGGTCCGGTCCAGGTAACGGGTACGGATCGTTATGGCGCTTACTTCGATGTAGGGGTGATTGCGAACGCGCAGAATGTAGGGCTGATCCTCCACAACCCGACAGCGGCGGGGGGCGATGTCAAGGACCCCGGCACAAACGAATTCGTTGATCCCGTGACGGAGGGGAACGAATACTGGGCATACTCCGGGATCGGCAAAATGTATACCAGCGCACCGAGCCTCAGCAATCCTGCTGCATTACTGCCGGGGTATGCACGTATCCACTACTACCGTCCGGATGGAGCCTTTGCGAACTGGACCGTGTACGCCTTCAACGATACGGCTGAGTATACCGGCGCTTACAACGACGGGCTGACCTTTCCGACCAACTACGACTCCTATGGCGCCTACTATGATATTCGCCTAAGTGCCAAGCCTGTTGACTTAGGATTTATCGTGCATAACGTGTCGACCGGGACCAAGGACCCGGGGCCGGACATGCACCTGGCGGTCAATACCTACACGCAGGCCTGGGTGATCTCCGGTGACTCAACCGTGTATACGAGCGTGCCTGGCCCCGGCCAGTTACTGGGGGCTAACTTCTACAAGCTGCAGGCCTACTGGATCGACCGCAACACGGTTGCAATGCAGCAGGCGGATATGCAGGCAGGCGGCAGGTATCTTCTGCTCAGTTCGCTTGGTGCGAATCTGCAGGTGACCAACACCGGGGTGACGGGCGGAACGGGCGTGGCGCTGACGCCGAGCGGCAGGCTCTCGGCCGCGCAGATCGCGCGATTCCCGCAGCTGGCAACCGGGTATGCCGCTCTGACGTTGCCTGCCAACCTTTCCGCACAGCAATACCAGACACTGCTGCAAGGGCAGCTTGCGGTGTCGGTCCAGTTGGCTGACGGGACGCTCGAGTACGCGACCGGGGTGCAGAACACAGGCGTGCTCGACGATCTGTACGCGTACACCGGGCAACTGGGCCCGATCGTATGCACTGGGACGGAGATGGCGACTGCTGACTGCGCCGGCAGTGATGGCGCAGTGCTGGTGAAGGTGTGGGCGCCCACCGCGCAGTCCATGAACCTGGAGCTGTTTAGCGGGGAGCAGGATGCGGCCGCTGCAAAGACGATCGCCATGAAGGAGACCAGGGGCCTTTGGACGGCGAAGATATATGCGAGCTGGATCGGGCACTACTACCTGTTCGATGAGAAGGTATATGCACCGAGCACGCATATGCTGGTGGAAAATGTGGTGACCGATCCCTACTCGATTGACCTTGCGCTGAACGGTGTCAAGAGCCGGATTACGGATATGGATGCGGAGGCAAATGAGCCTTCCGGCTGGGATGAGGACCGCTCCCCGCGCCTGGCGCAGATAAACGACCTGACAATCTACGAGTTGCACGTGCGCGACTTCAGCGTCGGCGATGCTACAGTGCCGGGGGCGCACAAAGGCACGTACCTGGCGTTTACGGATTCGAACTCGGAAGGGATGAAGCATCTGCAGACGCTTGCAGGCGCCGGGCTGCGCGCGATCCACCTGTTACCCACCTTCCACTTCAACAGCGTGAACGAAGACAAGAGCACGTGGTTAACCACCGGCGACCTTTCGGCGTTTCCACCGGATGGCCAGCAGCAGCAGGCTGCAGTGGCTGCCGTGCAGGCCAGGGACGCTTATAACTGGGGCTATGACCCGGACCACTACCTCGCCCCGGAAGGCGCCTATGCCGTCAACCCGGACGAGCGAGTCAAGGAGTATCGCGAGATGGTGATGGGGCTGCACCATGCCGGGCTGCGCGTGATCCAGGACGTGGTCTTCAATCACACCAGCGGATTTGGCGAGGCGTCGAATTCAGTCCTCGATGAGGTGGTGCCGAACTACTACAACCGGCTCGATACCAACGGGTCGCTTTATAGCGGCTCGTGCTGCCCCGACACGGCCACAGAACATTTCATGATGGGCAAGCTGCAGCAGGATGCAATCCTTTGGAACGCCAGGAAGTACAAGATCGACGGCTTCCGGTTTGACATCATGAGCTTTACGTTTATCAGCAACCTTGAGCAGATCAAGCAGGCGTTGAGCCAACTTACTTTGGAGAAGGATGGGATCGACGGTTCGAAGATTTACATTTACGGCGAAGGCTTTAACTTCGGAGAGACCGAGAATAGTGCGCTTGGCTTGAATGCCTCGCAGCTCAACCTGTATGGCTACGGGATCGGCAGTTTCAACGATCGCATCCGCGATGGTGTGCGCGGGGGCGGCCCGTTTGACGACGAGCGCGTGCAAGGATTCGCTACGGGCGAGCTGTCTGACCCGAGTAGTTACACCATGCAGAACACATCGCAGGCAGCGCAAAAGGCGGACCTGCTGCACCGCTCGGACTGGATCCGTGTGGGCCTGACGGGAAACCTGCGCGACTACAGCTTTGTCGACGCGCTGGGCGCAACCACGACAGGAGGTCAGCTCGATTACCAGGGCCAGCCGACCGGCTACACCGCCTCTCCGGTAGAGGCGGTCAACTATGTTTCTGTCCACGACAACCAGGACCTGTTCGATACGGTGCAGATCAAGTCGTCTGAAGCAGACACGGCGGCCATGCGTGCGCGGCGGCAGGTCGTCGCCATGAGCCTGGTCGCGCTCGGCCAGGGCATCCCGTTCTTCCAGGCCGGCGATGACCTGCTGCGGTCCAAGGACATGGACCAGAACAGTTACGACTCGGGTGACTGGTTCAACAAGATTGACTGGAGCGGGCAGGGAAACAACTGGGGAATCGGCCTGCCGATCGCGAGTCAGAACAGCAGCCAGTGGTCGTTCCAGCAGCCGCTGCTGGCCAATGCCGCGCTCAAACCGACTCCTGCTGAGATCGCCGCAACAACCGCTGCGTTCCAGGAGTTTCTGAGCATTCGCGCGAGCTCGCCGCTCTTTCGCATGACGAGCCCTGGAGAGATCCAGCAGAACCTGCGCTTCCTCAACACAGGGCCGCAGCAGGTGCCTGGCCTCATCGTCATGGAGCTGAAGACACACGGCCTGCGTACAGGACCGCCGGGATACCTGGTCGTCGTCTTCAACGCCACGCTGGCCGAACAGAGCTTTACCTCGGCGGAGCTTCAAGGCGCAAGCCTCAGCCTGCACCCCGTGCTGCAACACTCGCGGGATGCGGTGGCGAGGACGACCAGCTTCCACCCGCAATCGGGAACGATCAAAGTTCCTGCGTTGACTACGGCTGTGTTCGTGAGTGTGCAGTAGTCCATCGCGGTTTGCGCGGGATTGCCTGCGCAGGAAGAGCCTCTACGGCTCGTCGCGGAAGATACCGATCTGCGGCGAGCCGCCCTCACGCATCCGCGCGCGAAACATGCCAGGGGTGTTAAAGCTCCAGGCGATCTGCCCATCCGGCGTAAGGGCGATCACGCCGCCGTCTCCATGGATCGCTTCGAGGTCTTTCTGCACGACCTGGTCGGCAGCGGCCTGCAGCGGCATCCCCTTGTACTCAACCAATGCGCAGATGGTCCGCGCCACGGTAAGTCGAATGAAGTACTCGCCCGTTCCGGTAGCTGACACGCCGCAGGAACGATTCGAAGCGTAAGTGCCTGCGCCGATGATCGGGGTGTCGCCTACGCGGTTGAAGAGCTTGCCCGTGGTGCCGCCCGTGGAGGTGCCGGCGGCCAGGTTCCCGTG
>CAZZYO010000059.1:0-22298 GCA_964658255.1 Candidatus Babeliales bacterium | reverse complement strand
TGCGGTTCAGCTCACGGAGCCGATCATCGGTTGAAAAGAGAACGGTAACTTCCCCTTGGACCCCGGCGCGCTCAGAGGCATCAGCCAGAAAACGGGAGAGTTCCCGTTTCGGCAGCGCAGAGCGGGGCACATAGGCTTCAGGTTCGATCAGGATCATACCAGGGGCCAAGGTTCGGCCCGCCTTACCTCTTCTGAAAAGCAGACAGGAGGCCTACGCCTCCTGTCTGCCTCCTCCTATGGTAGCGCACACGCCGTGCGGTGACCGCCAGGAACTGCCTACTGCGGCTTGGAGCGGCGGGCCTGTTCGCTGCTTTCTCCCATACTGAGCGGCAGTTGCTCGGCCTTGCCGAAGTGGTCGTAGGCGCGAATGATCCGCTGAACCAGCAGGTGACGCACCACGTCGCCATCCTCAAAGTGCACAAACTTGATGCCGTCTGTGCCCTTGAGGATTTGTATAGCCTCCACCAGGCCAGACTTGCGGGGATTCGGCAGATCAATCTGGGTCACGTCGCCGGTGATGACTGCTTTGGAGTTATTGCCCAGCCGGGTGAGGAACATCTTCATCTGCTCTGAGGTCGTGTTCTGCGCCTCATCCATGATGATGAACGCGTCATTGAGCGTTCGGCCACGCATGAAGGCCAGTGGCGCTACCTCGATCACGTTCCGCTCCAGCATTTTGTCCACGCGTTCTGGTTCGATCAGGTCGTAGAGGGCGTCATACAGCGGGCGAAGGTAGGGATCGATCTTTTCCTGGAGCGAGCCGGGCAGGAAGCCAAGCCGCTCGCCGGCTTCAACGGCCGGGCGAACCAGGACGATCCGACTGACCTTCTTGGCCAGCAGGGCCGAGGCAGCCATGGCGACGGCGAGATACGTTTTGCCAGTGCCAGCCGGACCGATGCCGAAGACCATGTCATTGGTCTCGATCGCTTCGACATAGGTCTTCTGGTTGAGCGAGCGTGGCTGCACCATGCGCTTGGTTCCCGGGGCGGAGCGTTGCTTGCCGGTTTCGACCAGGTGGCGCAGCGTAACGGCAGGATCAGCAACCACCAGCTTGAGCATGGCCAGCAGCTCACCATTGTGCGGGTGTACACCCTTCAGTCGCAGGTATTCAAAGTCCGCAAATATGCGCTCAATGCGCCCAACCGGCTCCGACTCGCCCTCTACATGAATCGCGTCTGATCTTAGATGGATGTGCACATGAAGCGAATCTTCCATGAGCCGGAGGTTTTCGTCGCGGGTCCCGAATAAGGGCTCAAGATTGGGCGTGATCTCGATGGTTTTCTTCATCAGGCGAAAAGTAGACCTCCGTCTACCCAGCCCCCACCAACACGGTGCAGGCAGGTAGTGTTTGAGCTGATTTTCCGTTGCCTGGCGCTCGACCGGGAGCGTGCAGTAAGCAGGAACACGCGGCCAAGCGAGCGGCAGACGTGAAATATGGAGGGTCGGCGCCCACTGGAAACAAGGCCCAGGAAAGGACCAGGTCCAAGCGCTTCACCGTCGATGCGATGAGGGTTGATGCGGTCAGAGTAGCGCTCCGTCAAGGGCGCGTCAAGGGAGTAGGCGGCACGCGCTCAAGAATTTTTTGCTCTTGTGGCAGCGCTACGTAAAAGCGCGGGCGCTTGAGGAATTTGCGGCATGAGTGGCCAACGCAAATTCCTGGGAGCGACTCCTATGGAATGAAGATATTTATCTTCTCAAGAGGTGCAGTATGGGTTTTCTTACCCCGAATGACATACAGAACTTCCGCTCCCTCTACACTCTTCAGATCCGCTATCTGCTCTCCACCGAAACGCAGATCGTCAAGGGTTTGCAGACGATGATTGATGCGGCAGAGGATACGCAGCTGCAGCAGGCTTTCCAGTCGCACATGCAGGAGAGCGAGGTGCATGTCACACGCATTGAGCAGATCCTTCAGGACCTGAACGGCGAGGTAGATGACAAAAAGTGTGCAGTGACCGCGGCCCTTATAGCCGCTGGCGCAAATATCATTTCAGAGTCGGAGACCGGTCCGGTACGCGATGCAGGATTGATTGCGAGCGCGCAAAAGATCGAGCATTTTGAGCAAGCTTCCTATGGCTCGGCGCGCGACTGGGCGAAGCTTCTCGGGTTGACTGAGCACGCTGCGCTGCTCGATAAGACACTGCAGGAAGAGAAGCATGCGGATGCGCTGCTCAATACCATCGCCCAGCGGGCGAACCAGGAAGCAACGCTGCAAACTGCGAGCGCGTAGACAGTTTTAGATCAAGGGCGTATCAAGGGGCAGGAGAGCCTTCTTCCTGCCCTTTGCCTTGCGCGCCTTGCGATTGTGCGTTTGGTTGCGGTTTCAAGAGCCTGACCTAAGTCATCCTTTGGGTTACCCTTTAGCTGTTGATATCCGGATTGATCCTGAGCGAAGCAAAGGATCCTGCTTCGTCGTTGAGCTAGGTCACACCTTGACCCGCGCGTTTGGGTCGCATACACTTAGGGTTTGCAGGGGAGGCGGGGTTCCGCACATCCCACTTCCACTTAGTAAAGGCACTAACTACCATGGCAAATCATGTTTCCTCGCTCAAGCGAGTCCGTCAGACCAAGCGCAAGACTGTCGTAAACCGTTCGAATAAGAGCCGCATCCGCGGCAGCCTGCGCTTGCTGCGTGAGGCGATCGCCAAGGGCGATCACACCGCTGCCATGGAGCAGTACCGCGCTACCGCCTCCGCGCTCGACAAGAGCGTTCAGAAGGGCATTCTGCATGACAACACGGCCTCACGCTACAAGAGCCGTCTGAACGCTCGCGTGAAGGCGCTTGCGACCCCGAAGGCTGCATAGACTTTACCAGCAGGCAAACAGAAAAGGCCGGGAATGCTCCCGGCCTTTTCTATTCTAGTTGTTTCTAGTTGTTCTACTTGCCTTGCCTGCTAAAAGCTGCGCCGGAACTCGCGTCCTGACGCGGAGACACTGATCAATTTCCACAAGTGAAGCAGCCAGCGGGCCCTCAGTGAGAAAGCCGCGCTGGATGTTCGATCAGTCATTACCTAAGGCCAAGTACCTATAGCTGAGGCTCAGCGCCGTCACCTGGCCCCTGCTCCGCCATGGCTTTCTGCATCTCTTCGCGACGCTTCTCACGCATTTCGGCACGCTTCTGGCGCTTCTCGTCAAGCACCTGCTCAGCGCCCAGCAGTTCGATAAAGGCGGTCTCGCCGCCATCGCCCTTGCGGAAGCCCGTACGCACGATGCGAAGATAGCCGCCCTGGCGATCGCCGTAGCGCGGCGCGACCGTGTCGAACAGACGAGTAACTGACTCCCGCGTCATCATGAACGAGAGCGCCTGCCGACGCGAGTGGAGATCACCCTTCTTACCAAGCGTGATCATCTTCTCTACGTGTGGACGCACCGCCTTCGCCTTGGTCACCGTCGTCTCGACGCGATCTTCCATGAGGATGGACGTGGTCAGGTTGCGCAGCAGCGCGCGCCGGTGAGGTGTTTTGCGTCCTAGCTTGAATCCTGCTTTACGATGGCGCATTTCGTTTCCTTTTGGATCAGGTTCTAAGAGAAAGTTCTCTTGATTGCAGGCGCTAAGCACTTGGTCTTAGAAACCTGCCCCGGGTCGACGCTTACACGCCCACCCGGTCTGGTGCGCTTTTAGAAGTTCTCCGGCTCATTCTGCAGCGGCATGTCGATGTCGTCGTCAAGGATCTCGTCTTCCTCGTCGTCGAAGCGGCTATAGCTTGCTGCTGCCAACGTTGCCGAGGGCAGGATGCTTGTCGGCCCAGGAACGGCGTTGCCATTCTCGTCAATCTTCATGCCGAGCGAGAGGCCCATCTGCGCGAGAATTTCCTTGATCTCGTTCAGAGACTTGCGGCCAAAGTTCTTGGTCTTCAGCATCTCGGCTTCGGTCTTCTGCACCAGCTCGCCAATCGACTGGATATTTGCGTTCTTCAGGCAGTTGTAGCTGCGAACGCTCAGTTCCAGCTCTTCGACCGAGCGATTTAGATTGTCGTTGCGCAGCTGCATGCGGCCTTCATCTGAGTGGCCTTCGAGCTCGATCTCTTCCTCGAAGTTGATAAAGATCGACATGTGGTCCTTGAGCAGCTTGGCCGAAAGTCCCACTGCATCGGCCGGCATCACCGATCCATTCGTCCATACTTCAAGCGTCAGCTTGTCATAGTCAGTGATCTGACCGAGACGTGCCGCATCGACTGCATAGTTCACCTTGCGCACGGGCGAATGCACCGAGTCCACCGGGATGAAGCCGATACCCAGGTCCTGATCGAAGTTCTTGTCTGCCGAGATGTAGCCACGCCCACGCTTGAGACGCATCTCCATGTCCAGCTTGCCGCCTTCAGAAACAGTCGCAATGTATACGTCCTTGTCCAGGATCTCCACATCGCCGTCCGCCTCGATCATGCCGGAGGTGACCACACCCGGCTGCTCCACACGCAGGTAAAGCGCCTTCGGACCCTCGCCGTTCAGCTTAAAGGGCACCTGCTTCAAGTTGAGGATGATGTCGGTCGCATCCTCCACGACACCGGTAATCGACTGGAACTCGTGCAGCACACCTTCGATCTTGACTGCCGTTACTGCCGCGCCCTCAATCGAGGAGAGCAGGGTCCGCCGCAGGGCGTTGCCGATCGTGGTGCCAAAGCCGCGCTCAAATGGCTGCGCGCTGAACTTGCCATAGCTGTCGGTTAATGTCTCGGCGTCGACAGCCAGGCGCTTGGGGCGTTGAAAACCTCTCCACAACATGTGTTGCTCCTTGTGCGCAGCCTTGCGAAGCATTCTGCTCGGTCGTGCGCGATCCTACTCCTGGTGAAAATACAAGACCCCTACGCGGAAGAGGCCCACTTGGTGGTGTGCGACCTGCCTGTGGCCTAGAGGCTTTTATCTCCAAGAACCGCAGGGGATAAAAGCTGTCGGAGCGCCAGGCATGTCACACCCGCCACGAGTGGCCGCCAGCCGCATAGGCGGGTTCTCTCTCTTACTTCGAGTAAAGCTCAACGATCAGCTGCTCGTTGACTGGCAGCTGAATGTCTTCGCGGCGTGGCAGCGCGATGATCTTGCCCGAAAGCTCTGCGGGGTTAACCTGCAGCCAGGCGGGTGCGGGCTGGTGCGAGGCGAACTCCCGCGAGCTTTCCACTACTGTCAGCTTCGCGCTGTTGGGGCGAATCTTGATCTCGTCTCCAACCGAAACCTGGTAGGAGGGAATGTTCACCTTGCGGCCATTCACTTCGACATGGCCGTGCCGCACGATCTGGCGAGCCTGGCGGCGCGAGCTGGCATACCCGAGACGGTAGGCGACATTGTCCAAGCGGCGCTCGAGCTGCTGCAGCAGCAACTCACCAGTTACGCCGGTTTGTGTCGCAGCCTTCTCGTAGTAGGCGCGGAACTGGCCCTCGAGAGCAAAGTAGATGCGCTTGGCCTTCTGCTTCTCACGCAACTGCAGGCCATAGCCAACAATCTTTGCCTTGCGGCTCTGCCCATGTTGGCCAGGAGCAAAGTTGCGCTTCTCAATCGCGCACTTGTCTGAAAAGCAGCGCGTGCCCTTCAAAAACAACTTCATGCCTTCGCGACGGCAAAGGCGGCAAACTGGTCCGGTATAACGTGCCAAGGTACTTCTCCTCGATATCTGGTGACGATCGGTTTACGCGTAGGCTGATACAGCCCAACGTTCCATCCCGATCCTGAGAACTTCTTGCTTGTCATTCTGGGCGAAGCAAAGGATCGTCTTCGCCCGCCCACGATGACACTTGACGAACAAAGACGAATCAGACCCGGCGACGCTTCGGCGGCCTGCATCCATTGTGGGGAATCGGCGTCACGTCGCGGATCGACCGTACATCGATCCCGGCCGCCGCCAGCGCACGCACTGCCGACTCGCGCCCGGAGCCGGGCCCGGAAACACGCACGTCTACCGAGCGCAGGCCATGATCGCGCGCCTGGTTTGCGGCATTCTGGGCTGCCTGCTGCGCTGCAAACGGTGTGCCCTTACGCGAACCACGAAACCCGAGCGAGCCGGAGGACTTCCACGACAGCGTATTTCCCTGCCCGTCCGTGATGGTCACGATCGTGTTGTTAAACGTGGCCTGGATATGCACCAGCCCAAATGGGACGTTCTTCCGTTCGCGCTTCTTGAACTTTTTGTTCTTGGCCGATTTGGCGGCCGAGCCGCCCTGCTTTTGCTGTCCCTTCGCCATTACTTGGTCACCTTCTTCTTGCCGGCTACGGTGCCCTTGCGCGGACCCTTACGCGTACGCGCGTTGGTGTGCGAACGCTGCCCACGTACGGGCAGGTTGCGCCGGTGGCGCAGCCCACGGTAGCTCTGGATGTCGATCAGCCGCTTGATGTTCATCGAGACGTCCTTGCGCAGGTCGCCCTCGATGCCGCCCTCGGCTTCAATCACCTGGCGAATCCGGTTGACCTCTTCCTCGCTCAGCGTCTGCAGCTTGCGCAAGGGATCGATGTCCGCCTTGACGCAGATGCTTGCCGCGCGAGGATCTCCAATGCCGTAGATATAAGTGAGCGCGATCCGTACCTGCTTGTTGCTTGGCAGGTCGACGCCAGCAATACGTGCCATGCTTGTCCTTTTGCTGTGTGCCCGGTGAGAACCTGTCCCGATCCCGGTGCGGTTACGCCTGGCAGCTGGCTAAACCTCTCCCAGCCCGGCTTGGTGAAACAGACTTCTGCGGTTCCTCGCAAGCTCATACAAGCTAACTCGCCGCCGAAGTTGCTGAGCATGACTCCTGCTCAGGGGTTAAAACGCGGCAGCAACTAGCCCTGGCGCTGCTTGTGCTTCGCATTTTCGCAGATCACCCGCACCACCCCGCGGCGGTTGATGACCTTGCACTTGTCACAAATCTTCTTTACCGAGGCACGAACCTTCATCGTTGCAAACCCTTCTTGTCAGCACCGGATCTCCCAGGCTGACCTCAACCGACATACCGGCGGAGGCTGGCGAACCGCTGTCAACTACCGCCTTCTACTTGTACCGGTAGACGATCCGTCCACGCGTCAAGTCGTAGGGACTAAGCTCGACCGCTACCCGGTCTCCTGGCAGGATGCGGATGAAGTTCTTCCGCATGCGACCCGAGACGTGCGCCAATACCTGGTGCTTGTTCTCGAGCTCCACCTTGAACATCGCGTTCGGCAAGGTCTCGACGACCGTTGCCATCACTTCTATTGCATCTTCCTTCGACAAACGTTTATCCCGCCTTGTACCCCGTCAAGCCAAATACACCTGCCGAGGCTCCACGATTCGCCGCGCCCTGCCTGCTACACGCGGATGCTCCTTGTTAAGCAAGCGCGCACCTGGCGCCTTGCGTGACCAGCTTCCCTACTCGGACCGAGGAGGGAGAAGCCTTTAAAGCGTCAGCACCGAGACGCCATCAAGCGTCACCGCCACCGTATGCTCAAAATGCGCACTCAGGCTGCCGTCGGAGGTAACCGCCGTCCACCCGTCCTTCAGCGTCTGCACCTCTGCCTTGCCCGCGTTGACCATGGGTTCAATGCAGAACACCATGCCCTCGCGCAGCTTCATGCCCCGGCCACGCTTTCCGTAGTTCGGCACCTGCGGGTCTTCGTGCAGCTGCGACCCGATGCCGTGCCCCACAAACTCTCGCACGATCGAGAATCCTTCCGCCTCGACCGCTTCCTGCACCGCTGCACCAATGTCGCCGAGCGTCGCTCCGCTCTTGACCGCCTCAATCCCGCGCGCCAACGATGCCTCAGTGACGTCCAAAAGCTGCTGGGTTCGCTTCGGCAGCGTGCCCACGCCTACCGTCATCGCGGAGTCGCCGTAGAAGCCGTCAATCACCACGCCCGTGTCGATCGAGACGATATCCCCGTCGCGCAGCACCTTCTTCGCCGAAGGAATCCCGTGCACCACTTCGGAGTTCACGCTGGTGCACAGCACGCACGGGTAGCCTTTGTACCCCTTGAAGGCCGGCTTGACGCCCAGCTCTCCAATCTTTTTCGCGGCGACAGCCTCCAGATCAAGCGTGCTCGCGCCTACCCTTACGTGCGGGCGGACTGTCTCGAGCAGCTCCCGTACGACAACACCGGCGCGCCGCATCTTCTCGATCTCACCTGCTGTCTTGATCATGACTGCCATGCTTGCCTTGAACCCTTCAGGCGCCACGCAGGCGCCGTACCGCGGCAAGCACAGCTGCCGTTACCTGCGGCACCGCCTGCTCGCCGTCCACCTCTACTAACCGCTTCAGGCTGCTGTAGTGCGCAACCACCGGTGTGGTCTGCTCGGTATACGAGCGCATCCGCCCCTCAAAGACCGCCTCTGTATCATCTTGACGGCGCGTCAGAGGGGTCCCGTCCAGATCGCAGATACCCTCCAGCTTAGGAGGATGCAGGTAGACGTTATAGATACTGCCGCAGGTGGGGCACATACGCCGGCCGGCGACACGACGCAGTAACTGAGTATACCCGACCTGCACATTCACGGCAACCACGGGGCCACTCCCCGACTCGGCACCTGCCAGGGTGGCGTCCAGCCACTCGGCCTGACCAATCGTCCTCGGGAAGCCATCCAGAATATAACCGCGCGCCGTGTCAGGCCGCTTCAGTCGCTCGGCTACCATCTCGTTGACCAGGTCGTCCGGTACGAGCTGCCCTTGCTGCATGAGCGTCTGCGCTTGGAGCCCAAGCGCCGTGCTGCGCGCCACGTTCTCTCGAAGCAGGTCGCCCGTCGAGATCTGCGGAATCCCCCAGGCAGCCACGATTGCCTTGGCCTGGGTGCCCTTGCCAACTCCGGGCGCTCCCATCAGCAGGATGGGGCCAGGCGTCGTGGTCAGGTCAGGCTCTTGGTCAGTGTCTCCCAGTGCCGCCACCTACCAGGACCGCCTTCCGCGCACCCGACTCTTGGACGAGAAGCCTTCGTAGTGCCGCATGATCATCTGCGACTCCACCTGGTTGACCGTATCCATCGCCACACCTACCACGATCAACAGCGACGTGCCGCCAAAGTAGAAGTTGAAGCCCAGGCCATTCGTCATCCAGAGCGGCAGGTGCTCAAAGATGCCGCCTACCAGCCACAGATGGTTCAAATGAATGCCGGAGATCAGGATTTGCGGCACCAGCGATATCAGGATCAGGTATAGCGCGCCCACCAGCGTCAGCCGGGTGAGGATGTCGTTCAGGTAATCCGAGGTCCGCCGTCCCGGCCGAATGCCGGGGATAAACCCGCCATACTTCCGCATGTTGTCCGCAATGTCATCGGGGCGGAAGACGATCGAGATATAGAAGTAGGCGAAAAAGATGATTGCCACGATGTACAGCAGCTCGTATCCAGGCTCGCCCGCACGCAGCGCGTCAAAGGTCTTCGACAACCAGGCCGAGTTGCGCACAAAGCTCGCCTGCGAAAACAGCAGGGGGGCAGACAGCACCGAAGCCGCAAAGATAACGGGCATCACGCCGCCGGAGTTCACCTTGAGCGGCAGGTGCGTGGACTGACCACCCATCATGCGCCGACCTACGATCCGCTTGGCATACTGCACCGGTACCCGCCGCTCTGAACGCTCGACGTACACAATGAACGCCACCAGCGCGATCATGGCCGCAATCAGCAACACCATAGCCGGCAGGGTAAAGGGCCCAAACTTCTGCGTGCGCACTACATCGACGAGCTCCGCTATAGCCCGAGGCAGCCCCACGACAATGCCCGAAAAAATCAGCAGGCTCATCCCATTGCCGATGCCGCGATCGGTGATCTGCTCACCCAGCCACATAATAAACGCGGTGCCCGTGGTCAGCGTCAGCACCGTCATGATGGTGAAGCTGAAGCCCGGGTTGAGCACCAGCTGCTGGCCGCCCGCACCGTGCGAGAGTGTCAGGGCAATGGCGGTCGACTGCACGATGCCGAGCAGCACCGTCACATACCGGGTCCACTGCGTGATCTTGCGGCGACCAACCTCTCCTTCCTTCTGCAGCTTGGCCAGCGGCTCATAGACTACGGTCAGCAGCTGGAAAATGATTGAGGCGGTGATATACGGCATGATGCCAAGCGCAAAGACGGTCAGGCGGCGCAGATTGCCGCCCGAGAACAGGTCCACAAGTCCCAGGGGGGATCCATTTTGCTGGTTGAAGAACGACTCCAGCGCCGCTGTATTCACGCCCGGTGTCGGGATGTGTGCGCCAAGGCGGTAGATGGCGAGCATGGCAAGCGTAAACAGCACCCGATTGCGCAGGTCCGGGATCCGGAAGATGTTGGTGAACTTCTCTAGCATGCGTGGCTCTTCCTGCTTGCGGCTCGTTTTCAGTGTCAGGGAGCGAAAGCGCAAAGAAGGCCGGAACGCTCCCAGGCGCCGGCCTCCATTGATTCTACGACGTACTAGGCAGTCTAGGCTGCATCCGTCTCGGCCGCAGGAGCGCCAATCAGGACAATCTTGCCGCCGGCCTTTTCAATTTTTTCCTGCGCAGACTTTGAAAACTTGTGTGCGTGGATGGTGACCGCGGTCGTCAACTTCCCGTTACCAAGGATCTTGATCAGTTCATTGCGCCGCTTCAGGAATCCAAGCGCCAGCAGCCGCTCATGGGTCAGCTCCGTCTCATGCATCTCGGCAATCCGGTCCAGGTTAAGTACCGTGTACTCGGTGCGGAAGATGTTGGTGAAGCCGCGCTTCGGCATGCGCCGATGCAGCGGCATCTGGCCGCCTTCAAAGCCCCGCATCAGGCTTGAGCCCGAACGCGAGCCCTGGCCCTTGTGTCCACGCCCCGAGGTCTTGCCGATGCCCGAGCCCATACCGCGCCCGACACGCTTCTTGTTGCGGTTTGCCTTCTTGGGCGCCCGCAGATTGGATAAGTTCATTGCTTTCCTCGCTCAACGCCGGCTTGCGCCGACTCGCTTTTGCTTTTGTAGTGACTCACGTGCCAAATCGCTGGCGCTGGCCGCCCGCGTTGCGCGGGTGGCAGGTCGCCTGTTAGTCGACGACCCGCACCAGGTGTGGCACGCGTGCGACCATTCCTCGGATCGACGGCGTATCTTCCCGCTCGACGACCTGGTTCAGCCGGGTGAAGCCCAGGCCCTTGATCACCAGCTTATGTTTTACCGGCGCTTGAATCTTTGAGCGAAAGTACTGCAGCTTGATCATCGGCTTTGCTGCCGCCTGGATGGTATCCGCCATGGTTACAGCTCCTCTACGGTCTTGCCGCGCAGGGCGGCCACTTCTGCCTTGTCGCGCAACTGCACCAGCGCGTCAAAGGTCGCCTTGATCACGTTGTGCGGGTTGGCCGTGCCCAGGCTCTTGGTGAGTACGTTCTGCACTCCGGCCGAGGTCATTACCGCCCGTACAGCGCCCCCGGCAATCACGCCTGTACCTTCCGGTGCCGGCTTGAGCAGGACCTGGCCTGAACCAAAGCGGCCGAGCACCTGGTGCGGGATCGTCGTCTCGGTCAGGTTGATGCGGACCAGGTTCTTCTTGGCCGACTCGATGCCCTTGCGAATGGCCTGGGGCACCTCCTTGGCCTTACCCGAGCCGTAACCAACCACGCCAGAGTTTGGGTCGCCAACCACTACCAGCGCGGCGAAGGACATGTTCTTGCCGCCCTTGACTACCTTGGTCACCCGGTTGATCGCTACCACCTGGTCTTTCAGGTTGTAGGCGCCCGCGTCCAGCTTTTTCTTCATCATTGCCATGTTCACGAATCCCTTCGGACTTTCGTCCGCTCACTCCGGTCCTTACATCGCCTGATCGCATCCAGCGTAGCTTAGAAGTCCAGTCCCGCCTCGCGTGCCGCATCCGCCAGGGCCTTGATGCGCCCGTGATAGAGGTAGCCGCCGCGGTCGAAGACCACCTTCTTGACGCCTTTCTCCTGAGCCCGCTCGGCCACCAACTTGCCAATCTCCCGGGCAGCGGCGACGTTGCCCCCGGTTGAAAGCTTGGTTGTGACAGTCGAGGCCGACGCCAGCGTGATGCCCTTCTGGTCGTCGATGACCTGCGCATAGATGTGGTTGAGCGAGCGGTAGACATTGAGCCGCGGCCGCTCGGGGGTGCCGGCCAGCTTGCGACGGATGCGCGCATGCACAGTCTGCCGAATCGTGTTTCTCTTCACCGTGGAAATCATCGTTCTTCTCTCTTCCTAAAGACGGACCCGCCCTGGGGAGGTCCGTTCGGGAGCAGCTGCGTGTCTCGCGCTGCCCTTGGCAGCTGGAGGCTGCTCGAGCCCCCAACTGCTCGTACCTGTCTGGTTTCTGACATCACGGCGGAAGCCGTCACTGCAATCAGACATTGTCATCCTGAGCGAAGGCGGAGGGTATGCCTTTCTCCTTCTGCTCAAGGTGAAGACCTGTTACTTCTTACTTCGATCCGGTCTTGCCCACCTTCTTCTTCAACTTCTCACCTACATACCGCACACCCTTGTTCTTGTACGGATCGGGCTTGCGCAAGGACCGCATATCAGCCGCTACCTGACCGACTTTCTGCCGATCGATACCGGAGAGGGTCAGACGCGTCTGCTTGGCATCGATGGCCGCGGTAATGCCGGTCGGCAGAGGAAACTCAATCGGGTGCGAGTACCCCAGGGTGAAGACGACCATCTTCGCGCCTTTGAGCTCCACGCGATAACCGATCCCGACAATGTCGAGTTCCTTGACCCAGCCCTTGGTCACACCCTCGACCGCGTTTGAGACCAGCGCCCGCGTCAGGCCATGAATGCCGGCCTGCGAATCGTTGTCGCGGATGGCGTGAATGTGCCCGTCCTGCGTCTCGAGTTTGATCCCTTCCGGGATCACCTGCTCGACCTTGCCCTTTGGACCCTCAACAATAATCTTGCCCATCTGCACGGTGTACTTCACGCCTGCAGGCAGCGGGATCGGCTTTCTTCCAATACGCGACATTCTTCATTCCCTTATTCGGCTTGCGAGTCCCACCCGGTTCCAACTCTGCTTCTCCGAGGTGTTCCACTGCAGCTCACAGCGCGCTCGCGCCGCTCAGACCAAATGCAAGTACCGCTCGTTTCGCGACCCATCCATCGCCACCGGTGGAGGCTGGCGCACGCAAGACAAGCGGCCTGAGACAGACAGCCCCCGGCGTTACCAGACTTCGCAGAGCAGCTCGCCGCCAACACCTTCGCGGCGCGCTTGGCGACCTGTCATAACGCCTTTGGGCGTAGTCAGGATGGCAATGCCAAAGCCCCCCTGCACGCGCTTGATCTCGTCGCGGCCGACATACACCCGGCAACCCGGGCGCGAGATGCGTTGCAGGTCGCGAATGCCCGGCTCGTTGTTCGCCCCGTACTTGAGGTAAACGCGGATGACCTGGTGGCCATTCTCTTCCGCAGCCTTGAAGTTGGCGATGTAGCCCTCTTCCTTGAGGATACGGGCAATCTCTGCCTTGAGCTTCGAGGCCGGGACATCAAGCTTCTGGTGGCGTGCGCGGATCGCATTGCGGATACGGGCCAGGAAATCT
This sequence comes from Candidatus Babeliales bacterium, assembly GCA_964658255.1. Taxonomy (GTDB): domain Bacteria; phylum Acidobacteriota; class Terriglobia; order Terriglobales; family Acidobacteriaceae; genus EB88. Next base: position 8,910 of record CAZZYO010000059.1, on the reverse strand, counting down.
GCTACTGGGTCGGTCAGATTCATCGATTCTCCTCATCTCCCGTTCGCTCCTGCGCGACTCGCAGGTGCGGCGAGCAGGAGAACCAGCGAAGATGTCTGTGGCTTGCCGAAACGCCTCTCAGCAAGACTCTTTAAACTTGGCGCCGATGGCGCATATACCTGGATCGCTGGTCCGCCTTGGAGGCGCACTGCCCAGCGCGGTCAAGCGTTACCAGCTGGACTTGACGACCCCGGGGATCTCACCGCGGTGCGCCAGGCTGCGGAAACACAGGCGGCAGATCCCGAACTTGCGCAGAAACGCGCGCGGGCGCCCGCAGAGCTGGCAACGATTGTGCTGGCGACACTTGAACTTCGGGACCCTTGCATCTTTGACGCGCTTTGCTGTAGTTGCCATTGTTTCCTCTTACCTCTAACTTTGTACAACCTGGACCGCTTGCGGCGTGCTGCTACTTCACTGGAGCGTTTCGCTGCCAGAACTTCTAGGCGACTGCACGGAACGGTATACCGAAACCCTTCAACAGGGCGCGCGCCGCATTATCATCGGCCGCAGTCGTCACAATGGTCACGTTCATGCCCTTCAGCTTCTCTACCTTCGAGTAGTCGATCTCCGGAAAGATCAACTGGTCGCGCATCCCGAGGGTATAGTTGCCGCGCCCATCAAAGCTCTTGGTTGAAACGCCGCGGAAATCACGGACACGTGGCAGCCCCACCGAGATCAAGCGGTCAAGGAATTCGTACATGATGTCACCGCGCAGGGTCACCATCGCGCCGATCGGCATCCCCTCGCGGACCTTGAAAGCCGCAATCGACTTCTTGGCGCGCGTGGTCACCGGCTTTTGCCCGGCGATCGCGCCCAGGTCGGCTACCAGCGGGTCGAGCAACTTGGAGTTCTGTGTCGCCTCGCCAAGCCCCATGTTGAGCACGATCTTCTCAATCCTGGGCACAGCCATCGTGTTCTTCAAGCCAAGCTCCTTCTGGAGCGCGGGCTTGATCTCGGCCAGATACTTCTCTTTTAAACGTGCTGCCATCGCGTTGCCCGCTTTCTTTTCTCTTCCCGCTGTCGGAGTGGACCACCCTGCGCCCGTATACCGCTGAGGAGATTGCTGATTCCACTCTCTTCTACAACTTACGCGCCGAGGACTGATCGATTGCTGAGCGTCGCAGCCCGATTCCATCGCCCGCCCGGTCTGCTGCTTTCCTCGCGAACGCTATCCCGTCGCCTGCCCTATCTCGGACCGAAAACGCTGGGCGGTCTCGCCGTGCGCGCGTCGGTCCATCCATCTTCTACTTTTACTTCTTGCCCCGCGGCGCCAGGACCTTGTCGCACTTGCGACAGACGCGGACCTTGGTCTGCTGCTCACCCTCACCCTCAACCCGGAACCCGACCCGTGTCGGCCCACAGTCTGGGCAAACCAGCATTACGTTTGAAATGGCGATCGGCGCTTCCTGCTCCGCGATCCCACCCTTGATGTTTCTTTGCGGGTTCGGCTTTACATGCTTCTTGACCATGTGCACGCCTTCAACCAGCACCTTGCCGGTCTCCGGGATCACGCGCAACACCCGGTGCTGCTTTTTCTGGTCCTTGTCCGACCCCGCGATAATGACCACGCGGTCCTCACGCTGTATCTTCAACCCTGCCATAACCCGAACTCCCCAGCGCTCCAGCGCCCCGACTTACCTTGCCCCACGAAATGCCGCTCGAACTAGATCACTTCCGGCGCGAGTGACACGATCTTTAGAAATTTCTTGTCGCGCAGCTCCCGAGCCACCGGGCCAAAGACGCGAGTTCCGACTGGTTCACCGGCATCATTGATCAGCACCGCCGCATTCGAATCGAAGCGAATATAGGTTCCATCACGGCGACGCACTTCCTTGCGGGTGCGCACGATCACTGCCTTTACGACCTTGCCCTTCTTGACCTGGCCGTCGGGCGAGCTCTCCTTGACTGCTGCTGTCACCACGTCGCCGAGGCTAGCCTTCTTGCCGGTGGAGCCGCCGAGGGGAAGTATCACCTGGAGCTTGCGAGCGCCCGAGTTATCGGCCACCTCGAGCATGGTTCTCATCTGTACTGCCATTGCTACTCTCCCCGGGCAAACTCTTGCGGCTTAGCGCCGCTGTTCACCTGTAAACCTTGACTTACCGCACTGACTCGGAACAGCCCTGCCGCTATCGCAGCACGTGCCCGCTTGATTTCCCAGACGCAGGAGATGACCCTACTCCGGAATGCTTCGGCCCCTGGAAGCCTACTTAGCTGCCACAGCCTTTGCTGCCTCTTCCGCCTGAGCGAGTGCTGAGCGACGCACAATCTCTTCCAGATTCCACCGTTTCAGCTTTGACAAGGGCCGCGTCTCGCGGATCCGCACCATGTCCCCCACGCGTGCCGAGTTCTGCTCGTCGTGCGCGTAGAACTTCTTGTTGGTCTTCATGACTCGCTTATACTTTGGGTGCGCCTTGCGCATCTCTATCTCAACCACGATCGTCTTCTGCATCTTGGTCGAGACAACCTGGCCGACCTTTTCATTGCGCCGCGAGCCGTGCTCTGGCGCCGCTGCTGCGTTCGCTACCAACTCTTCTGCCATGGCTTAGCTCGTTCCCTTCTTGGCCTTGCTCTTGATTGCCGCTGGCGCACTCTCGGCCACTGGCTGAGCGCCTCGGATGCCCAGTGCCCGCTCCCGCTCTATCGTCTTGATGCGGGCGATGTCCTTCTTGAGCGCACGCAGCTTCTTGACTCCTTCGTTCTGCCCCAGCTTCAGCTGGAAACGCAGACGAAACAGTTGTTCGGCAGCCTTGAGCTCCTCAGAGCGCAACTCTCCCGCGCCCAGGTCTCGTATCTTCGATGTTTCCATATATGCCTGTCTCTTCCTTCTCGAGGACGCCGGCCCATCAGGTCTGGGACAGGGTCTCCTCTCGAATCTTGATCGTGCCGCAACAGCCTTGCGCCTGTCGCGTTGCTGCCCTGCAGCCCTGAGCGACGACGGGCCGCGCAGATTCCCGCAAGTTACTTCGCCGCCACTGTCGCCTTCACATCATGCCGCTGCACAAACCGCACCTTCAGCGGCAGCTTGTGCGAAGCCAGCCGCATCGCTTCCTGCGCGATCTCCGGACTTACGCCCTCCATCTCGAAGAGCACCTTGCCCGGCCGAACTACGGCCGACCAGTGGTCGGGAGCGCCCTTGCCCTTGCCCATACGGGTTTCTGCCGGCTTCTTGGTGATGGGCTTATCCGGAAAGATGCGCAGCCAGATCTTGCCGCCGCGCTTGATGAAGCGTGTCATCGCGATCCGACTGGCTTCAATCTGGCGGTCGGTGATGTATCCGCACTCCATAACCTTCAGCCCGTACTCGCCGAACGAAAGCTCCGAGCCACGCCACGCCTTGCCCTTCATGCGGCCGCGCTGCTGCTTGCGGAACTTGACCTTCTTTGGCATCAACATCGCTTGCGTCCTCTTCCCGGCTCATCTCTTTGCTCAAGGCCGCTCACGCGTCTCTTGAGACTGGTCCTACGCTCACTGAAACTCAACTACCAGCGAGCCGTCGCGCCCGATCCAGTCCAACCTAGCCGCTTCCAGCAGCGGTCCGAAGCCTCAGCGGCCTCTTCGTCGCCCAGCTAAGAGCGGCCGGCCTCCACACGAAGCCTAGAATACCGGAGCGCTGACAGCAGCCTGTGGCGCCTGACGACGCTGCTGGTAGATATCACCGCGATACACCCAGGTCTTCACCCCGATGATGCCGTAGGTGGTATGCGCCTCGGCAAAGCCGTAATCGATGTCCGCGCGCAGGGTGTGCAGCGGCAGACGTCCCTGGAGATACCACTCGGAGCGGGCGATCTCATTGCCGTTCAACCGGCCCGAGACACGCACCTTGATGCCCTTGCAGCCAAACCGAAGCGCCGAGTCCACCGCCTTGCGCATGGCCCGGCGGAAGCCGACCCGCTTTTCCAGCTGCAGCGCGATGTTCTCGGCCACCAACTGCGCGTCGAGCTCAGGCTTATTGACCTCTAGAATATCAATAAACACGTCGCGGTTGGTGCGCTTTTGCAGCTCCAGCTTCAGTTTATCGATCTCCGCGCCCTTGCGCCCGATGATGATGCCCGGTCGCGCGGTACGGATGATGATACGCAGCTTGTTGCCTGGCCGCTCGATCTCCACCGAGCTCACGCCCGCTGCCTTCAGCTTTTCCTTCAGCTCGCGCTTCAGCTTGACGTCTTCGACCAGCAGCTTGTCGTAATCGCGCACCACGAACCAGCGCGACCGCCACGGCTTGTTCACGCCTAGCCGAAATCCGTAAGGATGGACTTTCTGTCCCATAGTTCCCCTCTATGCTTCTGTTCGTGTGCGCGGCCTCTCTCGAGATCGTCGCCAAAATCCTGTAGTACTTACGACCGCAGACCACTCATACGCCTGTGATACGCGTCCCGTCAGCCGGGCGCAGCGAAGGTCTTGCGGTCTGCCTTAGGCCGTCTGCCGGACAGCCTTCTTCGGCCCGGTCACCGCAACCTTGCGCGGAGCCTTCTCCACCTTCACCGGCACCTCACCTACCTCGGCAACCGAGATGATGATGTGCGCCATACGCCGCTGATACCGGAATGCCCGCCCCATCGGGGCCGGCCTGATCCGCTTCATGCGAGGACCCTCATTCGCGATGGCCGACTTCACGTACAGCTTGTCGACATCCACATCCAACCCACGCTCATCGGACAGGTAATTCGCATTCTGCAGCGCCGAACGCAGCACCTTTTCGATCATCGGTGCGACACCCTTTTTGGTGAACGCAATGGTGTTCAGTGCCTGCTCTACGGGCTGCCCCTTGATCAGGTCCAGCACCAGCCGCGCCTTCTGTGGCGATACACGCTGGAATCGCGCCTCGGCGCGGAACTCGGAGGTCTCTGTCTTCTTTACATCGAGCGTCTTGACTGCCATTGGCTTCTCTTCCAATCCTTCCACTTCCGACTGCGGCCGAACCTTCTTTTGAAGGCTCAACCTTACACGAACTGGCCTATCGACCCTTCGCCGAGCTCTCGTTCGACTTGGCGGTGTGCCCCTTGAAGGTCCGCGTTGCCGAGAACTCCCCAAGCTTATGTCCCACCATGTTCTCCGTCACGTAGACCGGGATGAACTTGCGGCCGTTGTGTACCGCGATCGTGTGCCCTACGAACTCGGGGAAAATGGTAGAGCGGCGCGACCAGGTCTTGATCACCTTCTTGTCGTTCGCCGCATTCATCGCCTCTACCTTCACCATCAGGTGCCCATCGATGAACGGGCCCTTCTTTGTCGAACGTGCCATCTTGTATCCTCACTCGGCGTTTTCACGCCTAAACTGCTGTCGGTTCCTGGGGGTGAGTCAAGCCACCCCCACCATCTCACCACGGCCAGTCCAGCGCCGCAGGCGCCTTGCGGCGACCCCGTTCCGCCGACACGCACAGTGTCACTTCTTGCGGCGGTTGACGATGAATACGTCCGTGCGCTTATTGTTGCGCGTTTTGAAGCCGCGCGTTGGCTGGCCCCATGGCGTCACCGGGTGGCGTCCACCCGAGGTCTTGCCTTCACCACCGCCGTGCGGGTGGTCGACCGGGTTCATCGATACGCCGCGGTTAGCCGGCCGAATCCCCTTCCACCGGTTGCGTCCTGCCTTGCCAATCGTTACATTCTCATGGTCCGTGTTGCCGACCTGCCCAATCGTCGCCATGCACTCCACCAGCACCCGTCGCGTCTCGCCCGAAGGCAGCTTGAGCAGTGCGTAGTCGCCTTCCTTGGCTACCAGCTGTGCCGATCCGCCCGCCGAGCGCACCATCTGCGCACCCTTGCCCGGTCGCAGCTCGACATTATGCACGGTCGTGCCGGCCGGAATGTTCTTGAGCGGCAGGGCGTTGCCAATCAGGATGTCCGCCTCTGGCCCACTCATGATCTGCTGACCGACCTTGAGGCCTACCGGTTGAATGATGTAACGCTTCTCGCCATCGGCATACGAGATGAGCGCGATCCGCGCCGAGCGATTCGGGTCATACTCAATCGTCGCCACCTTACCCGGTACGCCAAACTTGTCACGCTTGAAGTCGATCAAGCGCAGCATTTTCTTATGACCGCCGCCCTGGTGCCGGATGGTCAGGTCGCCTGCGTTGCGGCGTCCACCAGTCCTCTGCTTGACCACGACCAGCGGCTTGTGTGGCTTGTTCGTGGTGATGTCATCATTGACCAGCGTCGTCTTGAACCGCAAGGTCGGCGTGATGGGTCGGAATGTCTTGATTGGCATCGTGCTCTCTCTTTTATCCGCCTGCCCTCGCGGGCGGCGCTAGGCAGCCGGCACCGGGGCGCCGGCTTCAGGGTTCTCGAACCTACAGGTTGTCCACGTACTCCGGCATCTTCTCACCGGCGACCAGGCGTACATACGCCTTCTTCCAGTCCGGGCGAAAGCCGGCAAACTTGCCCCGGCGACGTTCCTTGCCGACGTAGTTCATCGTGCGCACGTCGGCTACCTTGACCTTGAAGAGAGCTTCGACCGCCTGCTTCACTTCTGTCTTGGTGGCCTTTGGCGCAACTTCAAACACCAGGGTCGACTCCACTTCCTTGGCCGTCAAACCCTTCTCGGTGATCACAGGGCGGCGGATTACGGTATGCAGTGTTGGCATCTAGGCTACCTCCGCCTGAAGCTTGCGCTCCTCTGTTCTTCTCTTGGAGATCGATTTTTTTAACAGCTCCTGCAGCACCTCGATCGCCGCGCGCGAGACAATCGTCCGCTCCGCCTTCAGCACGTCATAGGGGTGCAGTTCGGTTGATAGCAGCAGCTCCACCCTGTCCAGGTTCCGCGCACCCAGGATCAGGTTCGGCGTAAGCTCGGTGCCAGCCTCGACCAGAAGCACTGTCCGCTTGGCTTCCAGTCGGTCGAGCGCCTGGCGATAGAGCTTGGTCTTCGGCTCAGCCAGTGCAAACGTATCGACAATGGTCAGCTTGCCCTCGGAGAGCTTGGCCGCGAGCGCCGAGCGCAGCGCACCCAAAACCTTCTTCTTCGGGAAAGCATAGTCATAGGAGCGAGGCTGCGGCCCGTGGACCGTGCCACCCGATCGCCAGAGAGGCGAGCGGATGGAGCCCACACGCGCCCGGCCTGTCCCCTTCTGCTTCCAGAGCTTTTTGCCCGAGCCAGAGACCAGCTTGCGGTTCTTGGTCGCGGCCGTTCCCTGGCGCATGGCAGCCCGGTAATGCTTGACTGCCTCCCACACCAGCGCTTCGTTCACCGTCTCCGGCGCGAAAATCTCGTCGGCCAGGTCGAGCGTGCCCACTTGCTCGCCGCTCAGGCTATGTATATTCACTGTTGCCATCGTCTTCGACTCTTTCTTTTCGCAGCCGCGCGTCCCGCGCTTGTCACGCCGCCGCATATCCAGGAATCTGCTGCCCACTGCCTTTGCCTTGGCACTTGCGGCCGAGGGCCGCGTCCGCCCGAGCCGGCTGGGGTCTACTTCTTTTTGGCTGAAGCCTTCTTCGAAGCCTTCAGCGGATCGACCGTGCTCGAGCCGGCAAAGCCACGACGCTCCCGCGGTGGCGCCTTCGACTTCGAGATCATCACGTAGCCATCTTTCGGCCCCGGCACGGCGCCCTCAACCATGATGAGGTTTTCTTCTACATCGATTCCGCGTATGCGCAGATTGCGCACCGTCACCCGGTCTGTACCGAAGTGACCCGGCATCCGCTGTCCGGGAAACACGCGCGAGGGAAACGATGAAGCACCGATCGAACCCTGCACCTGGAACATATGCCCGTGCGACTTAGGCCCGCCGCCAAACCCGTGCCGACGCACCACGCCGGCGAATCCGCGACCCTTGCTCGTACCAATGACATCGACGTACTTCTCGTCCGAGAAGATATCCACGAGCACTCGGTCGCCTGCCTTGTCCGTCGCCAGCTCCTGGGACTCGCCCTCCGGGACGGCCTTGGCAAACTCGATCGGAAACTCCTTGATCAACCGCACCGGCGCCACGCTGCTCTTGGCGAAATGGCCGGCCTGGGGCTTGGTCACCTTGGACGCCTTGACAAACTCGACCAGCCCGACCTGTGCCGCGTCATAGCCGTCGTGCGCCATCGTCTTCAACTGCGTGATTACACATGGCCCTGCCTGCAGTACGGTGATGGGGTGAACCTCACCCTTCTCGTCGAACACCTGCGTCATGCCAATCTTCCTGCCCAAAATCCCAGTCACTGCCATGTTGCTTCCCTTCCTCATCATGCGCCGAACGCGTTCAAGCGCACTGCCGGTTCTCTTGCGCCCTGTCCACCACTCAGTCACTGTCATCCTGAGCAAGCAAAGAACTTCGTTGTAGCTTTTGCGGCCAGAGGCCGCGCCCGCCCGCCACGCCCAGTGGCTACTTCTCGAAGGCCTTGATCTCGACGTCTACACCCGCCGGCAGATCAAGCTTCATCAACGCGTCCACCGTCTGCTGCGTCGGCTCCAGGATGTCGATGAGCCGCTTGTGCGTGCGAATCTCGAACGCCTCGCGCGACTTCTTATCCACGTGCGGCGACCGCAGCACGCAGTACTTATTCTTGACTGTAGGGAGAGGAATAGGTCCAGCCACCTGCGCACCCGTGCGCTTGGCCGTGTCCACAATCTCACCCGTCGACGTATCAAGTACCCGGTAGTCATACGCCTTCAACCGAATACGAATTCTCTGTCCTACCATCGCGTCGCTATCTTTCTGCAGAGCGACTCACATCAGTCGCTCTGCCTTACAGCTGGCTTCTTTTTCCTTGCATTTAGGAGCATCGGCAAGTCAAACGCACACTGACCCAGAATGCAAGACGCATAAACGATGCCACCCAGACCCCGCGCAGCATGCAGAGTCTTTGGATTTCCCTACTTCAGGATCTCGGAAATCGTCCCGGCGCCCACGGTCCGGCCGCCCTCGCGGATCGCGAACCTCAAGC
>CAZZYO010000058.1:5213-23399 GCA_964658255.1 Candidatus Babeliales bacterium | reverse complement strand
GTGTGCGCGTGCTACTTCGTCCGCGTCCACCAGGTTGAGCCCTGTATCCATATACGCTGGAAAACGTCTGTTGAGGAAGTCGACGACGATCCGGCCCGTGGGCGTGGGTTTCACATCCCAGGCGCCGATCGGGGTCGTGGGATTGAGAATCATCACGCGCTGTCCGCGAGCCGCTCCATTGTGAGCCGCCTCGAGCGCAACCTGCTCGGCCATAAACTTTGAGCGCTTGTAGTGGCCGACCATGTCTGCAAGCAGCACGGGTGTCTGCTCATCGACGATGACTGCCTGACGCTGAAAGCCCATGGTGGCCACGCTCGAGGTGTAGACAAAGTTGGGCACATGCTGTTCGCGGGCGATACCCAGCAGGGCGCGCGTGCCCTCAACATTGGCCGCGTACATCTGAACCGGATCGCGCACCCACAGTCGATAATCAGCGGCCACGTGCATGACCGCATCGCAGCCTGCGATAGCCGTGTGCAGCGTCTCTGGCTTGAGCAGGTCTCCGGTAACGGTCTCCGCATCCAGCCCGGCAATGTTGCGCAGGTCGCTCGTTGGCCGCACCAGCAGGCGTAACGTTGCGCCCTGGCGGGCAAGTTCGCGCGTGACGTGCGCTCCGAGAAAACCTGTTGCCCCTGTGACAAAAACTCGCATATTCATCTTCGATTGTACGAGGGGACGCAGGACAGTTCAGAGAGGCATCGCTGAGGATCACGGCGGGCTTAGCTGCTTCTCCCTGTCTCGGCGAGGCTCGCCCCGACCATCGTGGCCAGCTGCAGCAGCGATGCATCTCCGCCTGCTCGCGCCGCGATCTGCACCCCCGTACCGAGGGGCGCGCCCACCAGTTCGCCTGGCAGGCTGAGCGCCGGGAGACCTGCGAGGCTGAAGGGAGTCGTAAGTCGCAGGATCTGTGCCCGCACCTCGGAGAGATCGCTGCCTGCGGGCAGCCGGCTGATGGGTGCGGCCGGCAGCATCAGGAGATCAGCCTCGGTAAACATCGCTGCCATCTCTGCCTGGAAGGTCTTGAGGCGCGCCTTCAGGTCCTCAACCAGACCGGCTTGCAGCGACGCGCCCCAAAGCAGGCGGTCGCGGATTTTGGGTTCAACATCGTTGAAGTCCCCGGCGTAGAGTGCGGCGGCCTCGTGCGCCTGGATACCGGAGAAGATCTCAACCGCGCCGGCCCAAAATGGAGGTGCGTCCTCTTCAAGGCGCACGCCTAAAGCCGTCAAGTGCCGCCGCCACGCGGCAAAGGCCTGCTGCACCCCAGGCTCGCAGGCAGTAAGCAGCTTGCCACCAACCCACTTGACTCGCATCGTGCCCGGCTCCAGGCCTGGTTGAGAACGCGCGTCGGACAGAGAGAACAGCGCCTCGGCAACCGGCGCAACATCGCGGGGATCGCGCACCAGGAAGCCCAGCGTGTCAAAGGAAGGCGCCAGGTGCGCGCCACCCTCCCATAGTCCTCCGAGTGTGTCAGGGGCCAGGCTGACCGAGCCGCGATACCCAACCAGTCCACACAGCGCAGCGGGAACGCGGATTGATCCGCCGGTGTCTGTGCCGATCGCAACCAGTGCCGAGCCCTCCTGCACGCTGGCCGCGGCGCCGCTTGAGGAGCCGCCCGTCAACATCGAGGCGTCACGTGGCTGCAGGCAGTCGTGGTAGTCCGGGTTCTCGCCCGTGATCCCGTAGGCCAATGGATGCAGGTGCGTCTTGCCGGTGAGGAGGGCTCCGGCAGCCCGTAACCGTTCGACAACTGCGGAGTCACGCGTGGGGACTGGACGCTCTGCAAGCCGCCGCACGCCGCAGGAAGTAGGCGTGCCCGCAAGATCAAAGCAGTCCTTGACTGAGACAGGAACCCCCCAGAGCGACGGCCGGACTTTGCCCTGGTCACGCTCGATCAAGGCATGCGCTTCCTCCAGCAGCCACTCCCAATCCTGCCAAAGGTACGTATTGCGCGAGGCACTGCCGTTTGCCCGCGCAAGCGAGCGCTCAGCGACCGTCAGCGGAGTCAGGCTGCCGTCAAGCAATGCGCGTTTCAGGCTCGTCATCGGCGATAGGGGCGCGAGCATCGTGCGTTGATCATAGGCCGATTGCGCGCCTACCTGTCTGTCCGCCTATGAAGGAGCTCGAGACTGTGCTGATGCCAACTGCGCAGCGCTTCTCTCTTGCGCCTCGCCACCTTTGCATGTCCCGATCTCTGGGCGTGCACGCGGGCAATACTTTTCCTGTAGACAAGCAGAATTTTTCGACTATCCTCTCGTCAACAGCACACAGCCCCGTACCCAAGCTCTTCCCCTGGGTGCACCTCACTTCGAGGGTCGGACGATCGTCCCCGAGACAAGCCTCGCCTGCTTGACCTGCATAACTTCATACATAGATCCGACCACCAGGAGGAAGTGCCCGTGGTGTACTCAAGGTCAAGAACCGCTCTGCTTCTCTCTGCTTTCGCGGTGCCGTGCTGTCTCGCGCCTGCCCAGGCGCAGGCGCAGCAAACCCTGGGCGGTATCGTCGGCACAGTAACTGACGCTTCGGGAAGTGTGCTGCCCGGAGTTGCCGTAACAGTGGTGGACCAGGGAACCAGTCTCACGCGAACCGCGCAGTCAAGCTCTGCAGGCGCTTACGCTTTTCCTAACCTGCCAATTGGCACCTACACTGTTACGTTTATCCGAGAAGGCTTTTCAGGCGCCAGGTTCCCTGACCTGGTGGTGCAGGCCGACCGCACCCTTACGCTGCCGGCGCAGCTGGCCACGGGATCTGTCACTGAAGCGGTTACAGTCGAGGCGACCCCGCTGCTCAATGCAGTGGATACGACCAACGGCTATACGCTCGACGGGGCGCAGATCGGATCCATCCCGCTGCCCACCGGCAGCTTTACCGGACTCGCCATCCTTGCGCCAGGCGTCAATGCAGAGCTGCCTGGGGGCACCGGGTCAAACTCGGGCATGGGCAATCAGCCCATCTGGGCCAACGGTCAGCGCGATACATCGAACGCATTCCTGCTCAACGGCGTTGACGGCTCGAACCTGTTCAATGGCAAGAGCACCTCGCAGGTTACCTCGGCTCGCGTGGTAAATAATACAGGCGAAAAGAAGACCGCCGGGGGCACCATCGACTCCAGCGCGTCTGTTTACTTGTCGATCGGCAACGCGATCCCAACGCCTGCTCCCGAGTCTCTCTCTGAGGTAAAGGTCAACACGTCCATGTACGACGCGAGCCAGGGCTCGACCAGCGGCGCACACATAGATCTCGATACAGGCTCCGGTACAAACGTCTTCCATGGCAATGGATACTTTAGGCGGGGCAGCGACTGGATCAACGCGGCTCCTTTTTTCTTCAACCAGGATCCGAATGTTCCTGCCGGTCAAAAGGTGCCGAAGCTCAACCGCTATGACGCCGGACTAACCCTGGGCGCACCTATCTTCAAGGATAAGTTGTTTGGCTTTCTCGCCTACCAGCATCTGCATGTTGCGGACCAGGAGATCGGCATGTCGCGGCTTGACGTGCCCGGCAATCTCACGGACGACCGTTCCGCTGGCGGCCTCGCCAGTCTTGCCAATGCGAACTACGCCAATCCTGCTGATGGCGTAAATATTCAAGCCGCGCAAGTCTCACCGGTAGCTCTCTTTCTACTGCAGCATCCTGCGCTTCCGGGCGAGCCGGGCAAGTGGCTGATTCCGAATGCCACCACGCCGACAAGCAGCCTTACCTACGCGCAGTCAGACAATGCAGCCATCCCCGGCACAGCACGGTTTAGATCCGACCAGGTGGTGGCCGACCTGGACTGGAACGCATCCGCGCGTGATACGGTGTCGGCGAAGTACTACTACCAGCACGACCCCGCCGTCTCGCCCTACGCCTACTCCGATGTGCCGGGATTTACCGTCCACATGGATACAGGAGCCCAGGTGTTTGCACTCACCAATACCCTGCTGGCCAAGCCAAATCTGAGCCTGGTGCAAACGCTGGGCTTCCTTCGCGAAAAGGTTTATGGCGTCAACGAGCAGCCTTTTACCTCGACAGATGCCGGCATCAACAGCTTCGGCTCCACTTACTTCCCTGGGATCGGGGTCCTGGACGTGCTTGGGGACCAGTCGCCGGGGTTCAACATCGGTGAAGCGATTGGTCCCAGCCCCGCAAACCAGTCAGCCTTCACGGGCGTCTTCCAAAACCGCATCAATCCGTCAACAAGTGCCATTTGGACGCTGGGCAAGCACACGATTACCTTCGGAGGAAGTTACTCTTACACGCAGCTGAACGTTCGCGATGAGCGCACGAACAAAGGCATGGTCGCCGTGAGTAACTTCGCGACGTTTCTACAAGGCACGATCGCCCCGCAGAATACGGACTACACGACCACTACCTTCTTACTGGGTGACGCGAATCGCTACTATCGTGCTAACCAGGTAGGCACCTATGTGCAGGACAAGTTCCAGGTGACCCCATCCGTCAGCCTCACTGCCGGGATTCGCTATGACTGGAACGGCGGATTCACAGAGAAGAACGGGCGCATCTTCAACTTCGACCCTGCGAAGTACGCCTACGATGAAACAACCGGCACTGTGGCCAGCAATGGATTCATCATCGCAGGAAATAACTCGCAGGCGACGCCGGGAGTGAGTAACACCACGCTTACCGGGCGCCAGTGGGGCATTGCGCCACGCCTTGGTACAGCCTGGCAGCCGGAACGCTTTGCAGGTAAGGTCGTCGTGCGTGCCGGTGCGGGGCTGTATTACGACCGGGGCGAACTGTTCAGCTACTTTTCGCCCGGGTACGCTGCCGGTGAGACGACAGGTGGACCATTCGGCGTAAACCAGACGCCTCCTTTTGTAAATTCTGTGCAGTGCAGTATTTACAATCCTGGCCCAACCATAGCGTCTGCCTGCTCGCCGGATGCATCAGGTACTTACACGCTTTCGAATCCCTGGGGAACAGTGATTGGCAACCAGCCGACTGGCAGGGCTGCTGATATCTCGAACTACCTGCCGAGTGCAGCAGGAATTATGGATGGTCAACAACTGTTTTCGCTTGGGGTCTACGACCGCGCAAACAAACTGCCGTACACGATCAACTACACGCTCGACGTGCAATGGCAGCCGCGCAACGACCTGGCCATCACCATCGGCTATGTAGGTAATCTCGGCCGGCACGAGATCGTCCCGGTCCCGTTCAACCAGGCAGGGATCGCATCGCCCTCCAATCCGATTCACGGGCAGACATACACCTATGGCTACTCTGTGCAAACGGCGGCCTCCGGCAGCAGCTGCTACAACAGTTACAATCCTGGTTGCTCGCCGGCGACGCTGCCGAATGGACAGCCTTACCTTGGCACCTATGAAGGTGGCAATATCGACTTACGGGTTCCCTATGTTGGCTACTCGGCGGAGTCCGAGACCTACAAGGCAGCTGGCATCTCGCAGTACAACGCGCTGCAAACGCACATAGAAAAGCGTCTAAGTCATGGCCTGGCCGTAGGCTTCTCCTACACCTACTCGCATGCTCTTGATGAGCAGAGCGCGCTCGGACTCTTCTACAATGGCAACAACCCTTTGAATCTGCGTGGCGGCTATGGTTCGGCTGATTTTGACCGCAAGCACGTCATCGACTTTAACTACACCTACAAAGTGCCCAACCTGGTGCACGAGTCGAATCCAACGAGCAAGCTGCTGAATCACTGGGCTATGCAGGGGATCACCGTGATTCAAAGCGGCCAGCCTTACAGCGTCATCGATTACTCCGGGGCGGTAGGCAGTATCTACTACGGCACCGCTGACGGCATCACCAACCCCATCGTGCCGCTCGCGCCAGGATGCACCCGGAAAAATGCGAAGACCGGTGCCTCTGGTGCGTTCACAAGCAGTGGTGGCCAATACGCGCTGAATGCCTCCTGCTTCACCCTGCCTCTGCTTGCAGCGGGAGATCTTGGAGGTGCCATCCCCGCTAATGATACCTTCGAGACGACCTTCACCAATGGCCAGCGGAATATCTTCCGCCAGTCCTATCAACGCCGCGCCGACGCCTCCCTTGTCAAAGAGTTCTCAGTAGTGGAGAAGTATCACTTCCTTTACACCTTTGACGTGTTCAACCTCACCAACACCACTTCCTTTGACATCCCCACGGACAACGTCGTGCAAAATGGCAACTATTTCACGACTCCCTATGTCGGCGAAACTGTTACGCCTCCGGCGACCTGCCCCACCAACTCCTCGCTTCCCTGTTCTTTCTACAATGCGCCGACCGGCCTGGGCGCTACTGTCAACGCGATCAGCAGTCCCCGCCAGATACAGATGTCCCTGCACATGCAGTTTTGAACCAAGCGTTTCCATTAAATCCCATACCAGGCGCGCTGCTATGCGCCTGCAAGCCTAATGGGCATCTCTTCCTCCGCGAGTCGACCTGCTGATGCGTCAAGCCCTGGAACGGTATTTCCGCTTCGCCGAGCACCAGACCACCTGGCGCACGGAGTTGCTCGCAGGCTGCACTACCTTCATCACGATGGCGTACATCATCTTCGTCAACCCATCAATCCTGCATGAAACGGGAATGCCGCTTGCTGCGGTGACACTGGCAACGTGTCTATGCGCGGCATTTGGATCGATACTGATGGGCCTACTGGCTAACCTGCCGCTCGCGCTCGCACCCGGGATGGGGTTAAACGCCTACTTCACCTACAGCGTGGTGAAGGGCCTGGGTGTGCCTTGGCAAGCTGCCCTGGGAGCTGTCTTTCTTTCAGGCGTGCTCTTCCTCGCGCTTACCGCCACCGGACTGCGCCAGCAAATCGTTGCCGCCATACCGCAGGAGCTGCATGCAGCAGTCGCCGGCGGGATAGGTTTGTTTATCGCCTTTGTTGGCTTACGAAACTCTGGCATCATTGTCGCGTCGGCGGCTACAGTGGTAACGCTTGGCAACCTGCACACTCCTGCGACAGCGCTCGCGTGCCTCGGCGTGTTGATCATCGCCGTGCTTGAGAGTCTCGAGATACGCGCGGCCATGCTCCTTGGCGTGCTCGCCACCACGCTGGCTGGCCTGCTGTGTCACCAGGTGACCTGGCATCCGGGCGCGCTCCACCTCCGCGAACTAGGCGGAACCGCGTTTCATCTGGACGTGCGCGGCGCGCTCCGCATGCATGCCTTTGAGATTATCTTCGTGTTTTTCTTTGTCGACCTTTTCGATAACATCGGCTCGCTGGTCGCGGTCACGGAGCGCGCCGGGCTCATCTCGCCAAGTGGCGTCATTCCGCGGCTTGATCGTGTTTTCTTTGCGGATGCCTCGGCTACGGTTGCCGGCGCACTGCTTGGCACCTCGACGGTGACAACCTATATAGAGTCAGCCGCAGGTGTGGCTGCCGGCGGGCGCACCGGCGTCACCGCCGTGACTACTGGCCTGCTTTTCCTCGCGGCCCTGTTTGTTGCACCACTGCTGGGCGCTATCCCAGCGTTTGCAACCGCGCCTGCGCTGATCCTGGTTGGCGCCATGATGGTTGGCTCGACTGCGCGCATCCCCTGGGACCAGCCCGGTATCGCTATTCCTGCGTTCCTCACCCTGCTGACCATCCCACTTACTTACTCGATTGCGACCGGGCTTTCACTCGGGCTCATCAGCTTTGCTGTCTTAGAGGTAGTCACTGGGAAGGCATCTCGTCAGCACTGGATGCTTTATCTGCTGGCTGTGCTTTTCCTTGCACGACTCGTCTACTTACGGGCATGAATCGCGCCATCCGTCCAGGCAGCGGTCAGCAATTTGGGTGCTGTCGTGACTCTGCCTTGTCGGCGCGGCGCGGCACCCGAGCCATCCTGTTTCGTGAGCTTTCTCTTAGAAGACGTGCAGCAACATGAGTAGCACGACAATCAGCAGGATCGTGCCAATGCCACCCGTTCCGTAGTAGCCCCAGCTGCGGCTATATGGCCAGCTTGGCAGCGATCCAATCAGCATTAGAACGAGAACCACGATCAGAATGTCAACGATCATTGCCGCCCCTGCGGATAAGCCATACTCCATACCTATGCTGCCTACGGATGCATGGCGGAGATGCGGGAGATGTACGTTGTCCCGCTGCGGGTCACCCTTGCGCGACTGCCGCGCCGACGCGGGCTCCGGTACCTTCCGCCAGGCTGCGCACGCGCTGCAACACCTTGAGAAACATCGCCGCGGTCAGGCGTCCGGTGTTCGTATTTTGTAACGATGGGTGATACGTAGCTGCCAGCATGATGCCGCCGGGGGTCTGGTACTCGACCCCGTGCGCGAACGTGAGACCCGTCCGCCGGTCGAGCTTGCCGGTACGCACCAGGTGCGCGGTAAAGCCGTCAAAGGCGATCTTGCCGAGCGCGAGCACTACCCGTAATTTTTGAAGCAGGCGTAGCTCTTCATCGAGATAGGGCGCACATGCCGCCAGCTCGGCAGGCATGGGCTTGTTGTCAGGCGGCGCGCAACGGACGACGGCTGCGATCCACGCGTCGTGCAACCGCAAGCCATCCTGGCGGGAGACGGCGTGCGGCTGCGAGGCAAAGCCTGCCTCATAGAGAAGGGGGTAGAGAAACGCGCCTGAGCCATCCCCGGTAAACGGGCGTCCGGTGCGATTGGACCCGTGCGCGCCGGGCGCGAGGCCAAGGATAAGCACGCGGGCATCCGGGTCTCCAAAGGAAGGCACGGGCCGACCCCAGTAGTCGTGCTCGCGATAGGCGCGACGCTTCTCGCGCGCCACCTGCTCACAGTAGGACCGCAAGCGTGGACACTGCTCGCAGGAGATGATGCGCGCGTTCAAAGCGGCTAGCGTGGACTGCCCCGCCAGGCTTGGTTCTCGCTCTGTATCCATCATTGCAACAAGGCGCCTCCCCGTTTCCGCATGGACGAACAGTATGCTGCTCGCTGGTGTCCACAGTATGACCAGTTGCCCGATCACTCGCATGCCAGCCGTGTACGCCCGCAAGCCAAGTGTGCTCGCGGCGGCGTAGACTGGGCTCGCTTTCATCTTCTACTTGAATTCAGTGTGAGGTCGATCCACAATGCCCGTTTCCTCCAGACCCTGGCTGCTGCTGGCAGCCGCCGCCCTGCTTCCGCTTGCCGGCTGCGGTAAGCATGCCCAGCCGACCGAGTCGGCCAATGCGCCCAAGCCACTTGTCACAGATACCACCGTCCAGGTAGGCGGTGAAGATGTTGTCACGCTCAACCGCACGGCGGCCCAGGCTAGTTCAAAAGCCGAGTTTGTGTCGGCTACCATCTTTCCCGGACGTGGCTTCAACCTCTTTCAAATTACAGCGAACCTGCCCGGCAAAGGCGAGGTCAAGCTGTTTGCTTCGCCCTCGGTTGAAGAGGCAGCCGGCAAGCTGAACGGCGGCCCGAACGATCCAGGCGGCACAGCTTCAACCTCCTTTGGTGGCGGCTTCCTGGTGCCTTATCCAAACCGCATCCTGGGCAAGGTCTCAGACGATGGCAAGACCATCACGACCAGCTGGCAGGGACACACGCTGGTGCTGCCCGCTGACTGGCAGGGCAAGAACCCCGGCGCGCCGAAGCACTCCATCCACGGCCTGATCCTGGCCAGCAAGGTTGACAACATCCAGAAGACCAAAACCGCCGATGGGGAGACGGTTACGGGCATCCTGCATGCAGGCGACTTTGGCGGCCACTGGCTCTCGCAGACTGACCTGAACTTCTCAATCGAGTTGACTGCTGACGCCGTGACCACGACCATCACCGCGAAGAACGTTGGCTCTGTCGCTGAACCGATGGCCATAGGCTGGCACCCATACTTCGCCATCCCGAGCGGCGACCGCACGCAGGCTCGCCTCCACATCCCGGGCACCAAGCTTGCCCAGGTCAACAACTACGACGACGTCTTCCCCACCGGCAAGCTGACCCAGGTGAGTGGCACCAAGTATGACTACACCGCTGCCGGCGGCAAGCCACTCGGCCAGGATTTTTTGGACGACAACTTCTCCTCGCTCACCCGCACGAACGGCAGTGTTGACGTCGAGTTGACTGACCCGGCTTCGAGGTACGGTGTGCGGATCGAGGGCCTGTCACCCGAGATCAAGACCGTGCAGGTGTACGCTCCGCCAACCAAGTCGTTCGTCGCCATCGAGGAGCAGTACAACTTTGGCGATCCGTTCGGCAAGGAGTGGAAAGGCATGGATACCGGCATGGTCACACTCGCGCCGGGCCAGTCGACCACCTGGAAGGTGCGCCTCCAGCTGTTTACGCCGGCTGGCGCTGCCGGCACCTCCGCGCAGTAGAGGCGGCGCTTCAAACCACTCCTTGCCCGCCTCACCAGGGCGGGCAGGGGCGGTGGTTCGCTGCTCTGTACCTGCAGTCTTTTGCACCCGTAGCGCGGCGCGCCCAGCCTGTTTGACCCGCCCCTCAAAGCTCCGTAGCATAGAGAGATAGCCGTCCCCGCCTGCGCCTGCTGGTACCCCCTCACGCGCTGGCCCCGCCCCTGATTAAACCCGGACGAGCACCCTTGGAAGGCAAACGTTGAGCTCAGCAGACACTCTTGAAACTACCCCGCAGCAGGACACCGAATCGGCGGAAACAGCTCTTGCGGGTCACACCCACGACCACGATCATGATGGTGCTGATCACACGCACGCTCACAACCACAGTCAGGGACCGGCGTTGAACCCGGAGCTCACCCGCCAGGTCGAGGTTGAGATCCCTGCGGACGAGGTTGCTGCCGCCTTTCGCACCATTACCAAGCGCTACGGCAAGCAGGCACGCATTCCCGGGTTCCGCGCAGGCAAGGTTCCGCCGACGCTGATCCGTTCGCGCTTTAGTGAGCAGATCCGGCAGGATGTGGTCGAAGCTGTGTTGCCGACCCATTTTCGCGCCGCGATTGATGCCAACGGCGTGCAGCCGCTTTCGCAGCCGCAGGTCACCGAGTTGCACCTGGTCGATGGCGAGCCACTCAAGTTCAAGGCCATCTTTGAGGTGATGCCGCAGATCGATATCGCGGGCTACCAGGACGTAAAGGTCGACCGCCCGGATGTGACCGTGACCGACGAGGAGTTCGAGGCCGAGGTTGAGCGCGCCCGCGACTCTCGTTCCACAATGGAGCCGGTCACCGAAGAGCGAGCCCTCGCCGAGGGAGACTGGGCGCAGATCACCTTCAAGGGTGTCGTCAAGCCTCTCGAAGAGGGAGCCGCCGACCCGCACCCGGTCGACGAGCCGATCGAAGGCGCCGATGTCACCATTGAAGTCGGCGGCAAGAACACGTTGCCGGCCTTCAGCGAAGCCCTGCGCGGTGCAAGCGTAGGACAGGAGCTGAAGTTCGAGGTCACCTACCCGTCGGACTTCGGCGAGCAGCGCCTCGCGGGCAAGTCCATTGCCTACGATGTCGAGGTCAAGGGAATCAAGCACAAGATCGTTCCCGAGCTGAATGACGAGCTGGCGAAGGAGCTTGGCGAGTACGAAAGTTTCGAAGAATTCCGGACGAAGCTGCGTGAGCACCTGGTCGCTGACAAGCGCCATCGCCTGGAGGCTGAGGCTAAGGATGCACTGCTTGGCGCCCTGGCTGATCGCTACCAGTTCCCCCTGCCCGAGGCCCTGGTCAACCAGCAGATCGATGCGCGCCTGGACCGTGGACTCCGCGCCCTTGCCCAGCAGGGCATGCGCGAAGAAGACATGCGGAAGCTAGATTTCGCGCGGTTGCGCGCCGCACAGCGCGATGCAGCGATGAACGAAGTGAAGGGCCTGCTGCTGCTCGACCGGATCGCGACCGAGGAGCACATCGAGGTTTCGGACGAGGAGCTTGAACGCGAGCTCGAGGTCATCTCAGCCCAGGCTCAGGAGCCACTCGAGACGTTGCGTACCAGGCTCGCGCAGGACGGAAGCTTGACCCGGATCCGCGAACAGGCGCGCCGCGAGAAGGTTGGTAATTTGCTGTACGAGCGGCTCGGAGCCTAAGCTCTGGTACAGGACGCGAGCGAAGAGGCGGCGTCCACATCTCGGGTGCATGAGCGTATAGCTCAGGCACCAACACGCAACAAGCGGACCCAGTTCCGCGGATGGAGAGTCAGGCAGAGTATGGCATTAGTTCCCATGGTGGTAGAGCAGACGAGCCGCGGTGAGCGCGCTTACGACATTTACTCGCGTCTGCTGCGCGACAACATCATCTTTCTCGGTACGCCGATCGACGACCAGATCGCCAACCTGATCATTGCGCAAATGCTCTTCCTCTCCGGCGAAGACCCCGAGAAGGACATCCAGCTTTACATCAACTCGCCCGGCGGTTCGATCACCGCAGGCCTTGCCATTTATGACACGATGCAGTTCATCAAGAATGATGTAGTGACCTACTGCATCGGACAGGCCGCGTCCATGGGCGCCTTTCTGCTGCAGGCCGGCACCAAGGGCAAGCGGTTTGCGCTTCCCAACTCGCGCATCCTGATCCACCAGCCTTCGATGGGCGGCATCTCCGGCCAGGCGACGGATATCGACATCCATGCGCGCGAGATCCTGCGCATCCGCGAGATCACCAATCGGCTCATGTCCACCCACACCGGCCAGGCTCTCGAACGCATCGAGCGCGACGTCGAGCGTGACTTCATCATGAATGCGCCCCAGGCCAAGGAGTACGGCATTATCGACGAGATCATCGATCGCCCGCGCCCCGAGATGCTTAAATCCGGAACCTAGATCAGTCTCACGTGTTTGCAGTGAACAGGAGTTACCAGGCATGAAAACGCGCACGGGCACCGACGAATCTCTTCGCTGTTCGTTTTGCCACAAGTCGCAGGATGCTGTGGCGAAGCTTATCTCTTCGCCCAGCGACTACCCCCGCGCCTACATCTGCGACGAGTGTGTCGCGGTCTGCAACTCCATTCTTGAAGACGATCGCACCGAGACGCAGCCTGGTGCTGCGCCTGCCCACCTGCCCAAGCCGCTTGAAGTGCGAGCGTTTCTTGACGAATACGTCATTGGCCAGGACCAGACCAAGAAGAAGCTGGCCGTCGCGGTCTACAACCACTACAAGCGCATCCAGATGAACCGCACGCGCGGCAACGATGTCGAGCTTGCCAAGTCAAATATCCTGCTCGTTGGCCCGACAGGCTCGGGCAAAACGTTGCTGGCGCACACCCTCGCGAAGATGCTCGATGTTCCTTTTGCAATCGTGGACGCAACCACACTTACCGAGGCTGGCTACGTCGGCGAAGATGTTGAAAACATCATCCTCAAGCTGCTGCAGGCGGCCGACGGCGACGTAGCCCGCGCGCAGACTGGCATCATCTACATTGACGAGATCGATAAAATCGGTCGCAAGGATGAAAATCCGTCGATCACCCGCGACGTCTCCGGCGAAGGTGTGCAGCAGGCCTTGCTAAAGATCCTGGAGGGGACTGTTGCCAATGTTCCGCCACAGGGCGGACGCAAGCACCCGCACCAGGAGTTCACCCCGGTCGACACGACCAATATCCTGTTCATCTGCGGTGGCGCGTTTGTAGGACTTGAGCGTGTCGTCGGGCGTCGTGTCGGCAAGAAGGCGCTGGGGTTCAAGGCGCTGACCGAAAAGCAGATCGCCGAGGGCGCGGTCGACACGCGCCAGCAGCGCGACAACGAACTACTGCGCCAGGCTGAACCGCAAGACCTGATCAAGTTCGGCCTCATCCCGGAGTTTGTCGGTCGGCTTCCTGTCATTGGCATACTGGACGAGCTGGACGAGGTAGCGCTGGTTGAAATTTTGACCAAGCCGCGGAATGCCATCCTGAAGCAGTATCAGAAGCTCTTTGAGTACGAGGGTGTCAAGCTGCGCTTCTCCGAGGAGGCAGCCAAGGCCGTCGCGCAGGAAGCTCTCTCTCGCAAAGTGGGCGCGCGTGGTCTGCGCATGATCCTCGAAGAACTGATGCTGGACTTGATGTACCACCTGCCCGGCAACAAGAAGATCAAGGAGCTCGAGATCACTGCCGAGATGGTCAAGAAGCGCGATCTTTCGCTTACGATGCTCGAAAAAGCAGGTTAGCGGCTGTCGGCGATCCGCGCCGAATGTCAGAAGGGAGATCAAAGCAGCACGGGTGCTCGGCTTTGCCAGCTGCGTACTCGGGCTTTGGCCTCTCTTCCATTTGTGTTCTCGGCAGCTCGGGGGGCCACGCACCCGCCTTCGCCGAGTTCAGCACGCGCACGGATGAGCGGTCCCGCTCAGGCCAGGTTGAAGTAGCCCCCCGACCCAGACAAGTCCGTGCGGGCGCCTCCACCCGCTCGTTGTAAGTTTTGTTCCGCCTCACAACCGGTATCGCTTACCCTCGCCTGGCGAACTGACCCCGCATTACAATCGAGTCAACAGAGCTCGACGGGCGCTGTACGAACCCGCATCCTAAGCGGTACCGGGGCGTCTAATGGACAAGAGGAAGCAGATGACACAATCGCAAGCAAACAAGAGCGACCTGCGGAAGCTGCCCATGATGCCCATCCGGGACATGGTGATCTTTCCGCACATGATGACGCCCTTCGTCGTCGGGCGGGAGTCAAGCGTGCGCGCGCTCGAAGAGGCGCTGACTGGCGATCGCAAGATTTTCCTCGCCACCCAGCACGATGCGCGTACCGACGAGCCGAAGGCTGAGGACATCTACACGACCGGCACCATCGGCAACATCGTGCAGAGCGTCAAGATGCCGGATGGCAATATCAAGGTTCTCGTTGAGGGGCTTGAGCGCGGGCTTGCTGTCGAGATGACCGACTCCGACGGTTTTTTTGTCGCCACGGTGCGCACGGGCAAGCAGCAGCTTGAGGTCACCCCGCAGATTGAGCAACTCGCGCAGAAGGTGACCACGCTCTTTGAGCAGTACGTCAAGCTGCAGCAGTCACTCAACCTCGAGTCGACGATGGCTGCCCTGCGCACCGACGAGCCGGCCAAGCTGGCAGACACGATTGCGGCGTCGCTCCAGTTGGACATCCCGGAGAAGCAGGAGATCCTCAACGTCTTTGATCCGCTCGAGCGCCTTACTCGCGTCGCTGGCGTGCTTGATGTCGAGATCGAGAAGTTGAACATGGAGCGGTCCATCCAGTCGCGCGTCAAGCGGCAGATGGAGCGGGCGCAAAAAGAGTATTACCTCAACGAAAAGATCAAGGCGATCCAGAAGGAGCTTGGTCGCGGCGAGAAGAGCGAGTTCGACGAGCTTAAGAAGAAGATCGAGACCGCCGGCATGCCGAAGGATGTCTTTGACAAGGCGATCCAGGAGCTGAAGAAGCTTGAGGCCATGCCGCCGATGTCGGCCGAGTCGACTGTCTCCCGCAACTACCTCGACTGGCTGCTGGCGGTGCCGTGGAAGAAAAAGTCCAAGGAGACGCGCTCGATCGAGCATGCAGAGAAGATCCTGAACCAGGATCACTATGGCCTGGAGAAGATCAAGGACCGCATCCTCGAGTTTCTGGCCGTGCGTCAGCTGGTCAAAAATCCCAAGGGATCGATTCTCTGCTTTGTCGGACCTCCTGGCGTGGGCAAGACCTCGCTCGGCATGTCGATCGCCAAGGCGACCGGGCGCAAGTTCGTCCGCATGTCGGTCGGCGGCGTGCGTGACGAGGCCGAGATCCGCGGCCACCGCCGTACCTACATCGGGGCCCTGCCTGGCCAGATCATCCAGTCGATGAAGAAGGCGGGGACCAAGAATCCTGTCTTCCTGCTTGATGAAGTGGACAAGATGGCCAACGACTTCCGCGGCGATCCTGCCTCGGCACTGCTTGAGGTACTCGATCCGGAGCAGAACACCAGCTTCCAGGATCACTATCTCGATGTTGAGTACGACCTGTCGCAGGTGCTTTTTGTCGCAACCGCAAACGTGCTGCACACCATTCCCGGGCCTCTTCAGGACAGGATGGAAGTGCTGCGGCTGCACGGGTACACCGAGGTCGAGAAGCTAGAGATTGCCAGGCAGTACCTTGTCAAGAAGGCGCGCGAGAACACCGGTCTGTCTGAGAAAAACATCGTCTTTACCGACGATGCTCTGCGCGAGATCATTCGCGCATACACGCGCGAGGCCGGCGTGCGCAATCTCGAGCGCGAGATCGGGAATGTCTGCCGCAAGGTAGCGCGGCGCGTCGTGAAGAACGGCGCCAAGCATGCCGACCAGATCAAGGCCGAGAACGTGCATGAGTTCCTCGGAGTAGCCAAGTTTCGCGACTCCCAGGTGCACGAGAAGTCCGAGGTCGGCCTGGTTACGGGCCTCGCCTGGACCGAGGTTGGTGGCTCAATCCTCCAGACGGAGGTCCAGGTGCTCGACGGCAAGGGCAAGCTTACCCTTACCGGCCAGCTTGGGGACGTGATGCAGGAGTCAGCGCAGGCCGCGCTCTCCTACATCCGCTCACGGTCGGCGCATCTTGGTCTCCCGCGCGACTTCTACCGCAACATCGACATCCATGTGCACGTGCCGGAGGGTGCGATCCCGAAGGACGGCCCATCGGCCGGCATCACGCTGGCGACGGGCCTGGCAAGCGCGTTGACGAAGATCCCGGTCCGCCGCGACATCGCCATGACCGGCGAGGTGACGCTGCGCGGCAAGGTGCTCCCCATCGGCGGACTTAAGGAGAAGCTTCTCGCAGCACACCGCGCCGGAGTCTTTGAAGCCGTCATGCCGAAGGAGAATGAGAAGGATGTCGCTGATTTACCCGAGGCACTACGCAAGGTGATGAAGCTGCACTTTGTGGAATCTATGGATGAGGTGCTTGGGATTGCGCTTGAAGGTCCGTTGCCGGAACTGAAGGAAGAGACGCCGGAAGTGCTTGCCAACGTAGCGCCACCTGTGCCGGAGCAGCGGCCTCACCAGTAGCACGTACACAGCCTGCTGCTGAGTTATCGAAGAGCCAGCGCATCCATGCGCTGGCTTTTTGTTTCTCGTTAAGAACCAACCACCTGGTTCGTTAACGCGCACACTGTGCATCGCAAGCTCCGCAACGCACTGCATGCGCTCCATAGAGCGCTTATCAACGGCCATCCGAGCCCGCGAAGAGGATTTATTGCTTTTGATCCTATTCCCGTCTGAAGCGTCCGTTTCAGGAGTAACAAGATGCCGACGCGGAGTTCCGGGCGATAATTCCCTTAATGAACGCAACTCAATTAGAGAAGGCCGTTGCTCTTGGACTCGGCAGAGCGGTCGTATATCTGTTGGATCATGACGCAGGTCCGTTTCACAAGATCATTCTGGACGCGTGTTTGCACAACAAAGCTTACGATTCGCAGGTAGAAGGTAGCAGGGCTGTATACCTGAAAGACCTGATGCGGGCATCTGGCGACCAAGCCTTCTTTGAGAAGGCCTTGATTGATTCTTTGGGTAAAGAGGCGGATGACTGGGATCTGACCCAACGCTTTCAGCTGGCAGGCTTGTTGGCCAAAGAGGGGAACCAGAAAGCTCGCTTGGCAATGAAAGAGGCCTTCCGAGGAAAAGCAATATTCAGCAGCGAAATTGCTTCAGAGTTTGTCGAACTTGAAGGAATACCAGGTCTTCTCTTCGTTGCTAGTCGGATCGGAGAAACCTTGAAGGGCAATCCTGGCCAATGGGAGGATGACTATCTCTTATCTGTCGCCCATGAAAGCTGCGGCGGTGAAGCGGTGGAGGCTGCTCTAAAAGCTCGGCTGAGTCTGATGAGAACGTTAGGGTGTACTTAACGGCGGTTGCCGAGAATCAAGCCTTACGAGCTGGGAATATGAAGGCCGATCCGAAGACATTGACCTTCACGGAGGTCCAGGCATTGATGGAGGGTGATGGGGCTGCCGGTATCTTGCGCGAATGGGCACAGACAGCCAGCAACGCAGATGTAGTCCTTGCCGCTCATCATCTCCTCCAGGAAACCGATCCCCAAAAGCTGAAACTATATCTCGCTCTTTTTCGGAAGAGGCAATTTCCGCTTGGTCTGGAGCGGCTCTTTGAGCTTGCTGAATGGCCTGATGGCCCTGTTCCACGCCATACCCTAGGCGTATTAGCAAATTTAGAGGATGAACGAATCCGCATCTTAGCTTTTAAGCTGGTCGAAACGAAATCTTCCCTGCGTGTTTACGCAATCGACTTGCTGATCAACAATTTCCATCCGGGCGATCACACGACTGTCGAAGGTTGGTGCGATGCTGAATGCGACCCTGGGGTTATTAACGGCTTCGATAGAAGCCTCCGGAATTTCTTCACCAAACACCCTGACACCGAGCGGGAACAACGTCTGCTTGCCAGGTTCTACGAGAAAGAACCATGTGCGCACTGTCGGTGTGCAGTCGTGGGGGGG
>CAZZYO010000058.1:0-5203 GCA_964658255.1 Candidatus Babeliales bacterium | reverse complement strand
CCTTCGTCGAGAGTGCGCATACGATTCGTAGGCCGATACCAGAGGCCTCCTTGGGATTCGCACCTCGGACAATTAGCCACGACAACTCCGGTTGTCGTCGGTGAAATTCCGGAGCACTCAGTCCGGTACTGGTGGCCATGGTCGGCATGGTGGCAGCAGGCATAGGCTGCTCGTCTCAAATGCGAAACAGGCTACGCCCTTGCCACTCAAATAACCTGTCGCCAGCAGCCCTACGATGCAAAGTGCACCTACCCGAGGGACCGCCAGCTGCAGCCCACCCGCGGTCGGCAAGGCAGTCGGCCCGTATACTCAAGACCGATGCAAGTCTATCCACAGTTCCTGCTCTCAGCGACCCACCCCGACCATTTCCCCCCGCCCACCGTTCCCGAGGTCGCCTTCCTCGGCCGCTCGAATGTCGGCAAATCCTCGCTCATCAACGCGCTCCTCGGCTCAAAGCAGGCGCATGTTTCCTCAACACCTGGCCGCACCCGCGCCATCAACTTCTTCACGATCACCAATCGCCCCGAGCGCCAGCAGCCGCAGCTCATCTTCGCCGACCTGCCCGGCTATGGCTATGCCAAGTTGTCGAAATCCGTCTCCTCCGAGTGGCCGAGCTTTATCAATCCCTATCTCGGTGACCGACCTACGCTTGAGCTTTGCCTGTGCCTGGTCGACGCGAACATTCCGCCGCAGGCCTCCGACGCGCAACTTATCGAATACCTCGGCAGCGCGGGCCGGCGTTTTGCCGTAGTCGGCACCAAAGCCGACCGACTCTCCGGCAACGGCAAGCAAAAAGCTGCGGCGGCGCTACGCAAAGGATTGCAGTCTGAGGAAGTTCTGCTCTGCTCGGCAAAGACCGGCGATGGACTGCCTGCCTTGTGGAAGGCCATCTACTCGGTGGCGCAACTTTAAACCGTCGCGGTTCCCCGGCTCACCAGTTCGACCTCACCACGCCAGACGGAAACCTCGTCGCCGATGCGCCCGGTCGCCCGCGCCTCGTGTATCGCACTACAAAAGCGCGCGGTCTCATCCTCTGAGAGCGGCACGGTGTGCACACGCGAGAGCTCGCGACCAAGATACTGCGGAGCTCGTGCAAGCCACCTGAGCTTCCCGCTGGCAGCCTCCCTGCCCTGGTCGCCGCTTCCTGCAGTTACCACGGCGCTCGCCAGCCTTTCCAGGATCGGCGCAGCGCTAGCATTTGCGATCCACCAGACGATCTCCGCTGCGGAACACGGCGCGCATTCGCTTGCGACCACACGTGCGCCTCGCCGCACCAGGTCAGCGTCTGCGGGAGCAAGCAGCCAGTCCGGCTGCACGCCGCGCTCCACGCAGGCGCGCACTACGCTTGCGGGGGATGCCGGGTCGTGGCTCAGCACAACGGCAACCTGGCGGCGCCTGCGTATCTCGTTCTTGAGCACTCGCAGCGCCTCATCGAGCGTGGTGACCAGGAAGTCGCACACACCGGAGCGCACCTGCTCACGCCCAACCTGCGCATCGGGAGCAACCAGCAGGGTTGCCGCGCCCGCGATGTTCGCAGCACGCACCAGCGTTGTGACCTGTGGCGCTCTCGCAGGTTCGGCGGGCAGCAAGGCCAGCAGCAGGCTGCCGCCAAGGCCTTCGGGAGAGTACCCGATCAGCTCGGCGTAGCGCGCATACACCCGGGCTGCCAGCGCAGTTTCATCACTCATGACTAGGATTCTAGAGGCTGGTCGCCTTCTCAAAGGTGTGCTAGGACCCCGGCATGCCTCTGGGCGGCGAAGAGGGCGCATACAGGATTGCACTGCATCCGGGGGCCAGTTCCCTTCCACCGCCGCCCGCGCTCCCTGTGCTATATTCTTACTTGGCAGCAGCCGCCTTGTGTGCCTCCCGGCACGCTCAGAACTACCCCGGACGCGTAGCTCAACTGGCAGAGCATTCGACTCTTAATCGACAGGTTGAAGGTTCGATTCCTTCCGCGTCCACCAGCATTCCAAGCTCCCTACAAAAGCGGCGCAGGATAGTGCGAAAGTTTACCAACGAGTGGCTCCGCATACTCGCGAAAAGCCTGACCCACAGCGAGTCCGTTCTCCGTAATCCACGCCTGCGGGATGGCACGTCGAATCCCAGCGACCGCCGCTAGGGGAACGCTCTCGCATCGAGGTCCGTTCTCTGAGAGCGGGCGCAGCGCAACCATCACGCCGGTTGCTCCTTCTGCAAGCGCGTGCACTCCCTCACGACCAACCAGCTCCGCATCCGCTCGATCCTGCGCGGATACAAGCGCCATGCAGGACCGGCCAATCAGGCCTGCCTTCTCACTCCTACAGCGAAGCCCAAGCTCCGCCGCCACCACTCCTGACAGGTACTGCGCCACGCCGCCGATCAGGGGCCGGTTCGCCTTGTTTTTTTCTGACGAAATTCGCTGCTCAAAGACAGGCGTGCCATCCGCGTAGGCGGTGCCCTCGGAGACGACAACCACCGCCCATCCGATCCGGGCAACGGTAGCGTCAAGCCTTGCGAGGAAGGTGTCGCGCACAAATGGCACCTCCGGCACGCAGACCAGGTGCGGTGCGGCGTCTTCGTCTAACTTGGCCAGCGTGGAGGCCGCTGCGAGCCAGCCTACATCGCGACCAAGCGTCTCGAAGATAGAAACAGGCTGCACGAGTGAACGGATATCCATGGCAAGGTCGAGCGTAGACTGCGCGACAAAGCGCGCCGCGCTGCCGAAGCCGGGCGAGCGATCTGTTCCCGCAATGTCATTGTCGATCGTCTTGGGTACGCCAACAATCTGTACCTCGTAGCCTGATCGCTTGCAGAAATCGAGCACAATGGCAGCGCCACGCATGGTGCCGTTGCCACCCATAAAGATCACGTGGCGAATCTCATGATGACGCAGGCAGGCCACGCAACGCTCCAGGTCATCGTCCGTCGGCTGGAAGCGCGACGAGCCGAGCGCCGCGCCGGGGCTTGCAGCAAGGGCAGCCAGGTCCATCGCGCCCAGATGCTTCAGTTCAGCAACATCGCCGGTAGCCAGGCCCTTGGTGCCAGAGCGCGCACCGTAGATCCTGCGGAAGCGCGGATGCCGACGGGCTTCGTCGATCACGCCTGCAAGGCTGGCATTGAAGACAGCTGTCGGTCCGCCGCCCTGCACAATCATCAGGTTGTGAGCGCTCATCCAATGCTCCGGAGGAAGAAGTAGTTCATTTGCATCAGACCTGCGCGGACCTGCTTCTATCTTGACGCAGGAACCTTGACTCAGTGCGAACAAACACCTTGTTTGTCCGGATCGAGTACAAAGTCAACCAATAGATCACGGGCCAACTGCTTGCTTCCCCGGATCAGGCGTTCCCCACAAGATACCGAGTGCTGCTTCTAGCCCGCCCCGGTCAGCTATACAAAGCACGCGCTGCATGAAACGATGGGACTCGCGCGATGGCTGTCCTTGCTTTCATGCGCATACAAGCCGCTGCCGATTGAAAGGTTTTTCTTTGCAGACATCGACACCAGCACCAGCAAACCCGGTTCTGTATGGACGCTTTCTTCTCTTGATCGCAGGCATGGGCGGCCTGCTCTATGGCATTGATGTAGGCATCATCTCGGCGGCGCTGTTGTACCTGGGCAAGACGATCGATCTAACCGTCAGCCAGACCTCTGCCGTCGTTGCCGCGGTGCTTGGTGGCAGCATGTTCTCTTCGCTCGTCGCGGGCTTCCTTGCGGACTGGCTCGGACGCAAAAAGATGATGATCTTCAGCGGTCTCATCTTTATCACCAGCGTTGGGCTGATCGTGCTCTCGCACGCTTTTCTCTCGCTCTTTCTTGGCCGGCTGCTACAGGGGCTCAGCGGTGGCGTCATCGCCGTAGTCGTACCGCTTTACCTGGCGGAGTGCCTGAGCGCCGACACGCGCGGGCGTGGCTCGGCCATCTTCCAGTTCATGCTGACCTTTGGCATTGTGGTCGCGGCGCTTACCGGCTTTTACTACACGCACCAGGCGGAGGCCGCCATCAGCGCGGCAGCCGGCAATCCGGAGCTGATCGCTGCTGCACAAAATCATGCGTGGCGCGGCATGTTTCTTTCCGTCGTCTACCCCGGCGTAATCTTCTTCGCCGGCTCTTTTCTCTTGAGTGAGACGCCGCGCTGGCTTTTCCTCAAGGGTCACGCTCAACAGGCACTTGCATCCTTGCGACGTTCTTCCTCGGAAGCCGATGCACAATTGCAGTTGACCGAGATGCAGTCGCTCGCTGCCGAGAACAAGCAGAGAGTCTCCGCCGGCCGCACCACCCTATTGCAGCGAAAGTATATCTTTCCGTTCCTGCTTGCCTGCGTCATCCTGAGTCTCAACCAGGCCACCGGCATCAACTCGATCCTGGGCTACTTGTCCATCATTCTCAGGCAGGCAGGTATGTCGGCTGTACATGCCACGCAGAGCGACCTTGCGATCAAGATCCTGCAATGTGTCATGACTGTACTCGCCGTGGCGTTGATCGATAAGAAGGGCCGCAAGTTCCTGCTCTCGCTTGGCACGGGTGGCATCGTCCTGGCGCTGCTGCTGATTTCACTTTTGTTCCATAGCTTTGAGGCCGGGCGAGTCGACCTGGGACCGCGCGTGCAAGCTCAGGTTGTCAACAACCGGCTGTCACTCGCTGCAGATACCATTCGTGCATGGAGCCCCGGCGATGCGGCTCCCAAAGCGCTTACGGTGCTCTACTCCTATGGTGGCGGGGACAAGCTGGCGACCATGGTCGGAGGAGAAACTCTCACGCTCGCGCCTGAGAGTACTTCAGCAAGCCTGGTGATTCACCATGCCTACCTGGGCCAGGTTCCGCAGCAGCAGACAGGATGGCTCGTTGCAGCATGCCTTGGGTTGTTCATGACGTTTTACGCCATCGGTCCGGGAGTCGTCGTCTGGCTTACATTATCGGAGTTGATGCCGACCCGCATTCGCTCTGCCGGCATGGGCATCGCGCTGCTGCTCAACCAGGGAGTCTCGACGCTGGTTGCCGGCATTTTCCTGCCG
This sequence comes from Candidatus Babeliales bacterium, assembly GCA_964658255.1. GTDB lineage: Bacteria > Acidobacteriota > Terriglobia > Terriglobales > Acidobacteriaceae > EB88. The sequence continues at coordinate 212 of CAZZYO010000058.1, read as the reverse complement.
GTGGTCGCGCATGTTGGCTACTACGCCATGTTTCTTACGTGGGCTGGCTGCACGCTGCTCTACTGCCTCACCGCCATCTTCTTCCTGCCTGAGACCAAGGGTAAGACCCTGGAAGAGATCGAGCGTGGTTTCGAAACTGCCTGAGCGAGTTCTACGTTTCATCTCCCGGTATCTCGGGGCGACAAAGGCCAGACGCAAGAAGGCGCGGGTCT
>CAZZYO010000057.1:0-23874 GCA_964658255.1 Candidatus Babeliales bacterium | reverse complement strand
GTCGTGGTCCTCGGCCATGACACGGCAGCCAAGCTGTTTGAGAATGCGAGCCCGCTTGGCAAACAGGTTGAAGTAAGCGGCGAGCTCTTTACCGTCATTGGCGTTCTGGACAAGGTGAAGCAGCCCTTTGGCGGCGGCAACAATCCTGAGGACAACTCGGTCGTCTTCCCGCTCAGTACCTTCCACAAGATCCATCCGGAGCAGAAGGATGTGTGGATCAGCGTCAAGTATGACGATCCGAAGAACAAGGCCACTGTCGAGGAAGAGATTCGCACCCTGCTGAGGGTTTACCGCCGCGTGCCCACCATGGCCAACGACAACTTTGCCATCTTCAGCCCTGACTCGATCGGCCGTCTTTGGGCCCAGCTTACCGTCGGCCTGGTCATTTTTATGATCGCGGTCTCAAGCGTCGGCCTGATGGTCGGCGGTGTGGGCGTGATGAACATCATGCTTGTCAGCGTGACCGAGCGTACCCGCGAGATCGGGGTGCGCAAGGCGATCGGCGCCACCAAGTCCAATATCCTGGTTCAGTTCACGGTCGAGGCCATTACCCTCTGCGCGATCGGCGGCGTGATCGGGGTGCTCATTGGCGCAGTGATCACCTTCGCCGTGCGCCTGGCTCTTGGCGCGGCCCTCCCGGCCAGCATGTCCTCCATGTGGACGACGATCGCTTTTACTACCTCCTGCATGATCGGCCTGGTCTTTGGCATTTACCCTGCCTGGAAGGCCGCCAATCTCGATCCGATCGAAGCATTGCGTTACGAGTAATCGGCGGGTGTGCTGGCGGGAAGAGGGCGCTTATCGTACCGGTCGGGAACCAATCCCGTGCTGAAGCGTGAGGCTGAGGACCACCGCCTGGGTGCCCACGGTCAGGTGGCTGTTGTTGAACTCGCCGGCGAGCAGCCCGCTTGTGCCGACCGAGGCTGACTGGTTGAAGTTAAACGAGTAAGCCCCAGCCAGCTGCATGTTCTGGAACCTGTGTTCGAGGCCTCCCGATAGCGCGTTCTTCATAATCGCCCCGGTAAGTGGCATGATCGTGCTGTCTGGTACCAGGCTGCTCCGGCGTGTATACCCTGCCTCGACCTGCGTGTGCGGACTGACCTTCAAATCAAAGGCGCCTCGCAGGCTGAACTGGTCGCTCCACCGAAGCGGCACCTCGTCGTCAAGCGAGGTCGAGTTCAGCAGGGCGTTGATATCAGTATTGGTTCCATGGCTCAGGCTGACGGGGAGGCGCTCGAACGCACTCCGAAAATTTACAAAATCGCCCTGGAGGTTCATCGCCAGCAACCTCGTAGCCTGCAAGCGGCCGCTTGCGGTAACGGACTGCGGTAGCTTCACCTTCACCTGTGCGTCGTAGCCGTAGTTCGGCGCGAACGGAAGACCAGCCGCCTGGAACTGCATATCAAGCGTACCGGAGGCATGCCCATGACTCGTTACCGGATACGGTGAGCTGTAGGCTGCCGTCAACATCACGTTGCCAGTAGGTCTCGCAACCAGGCCCAGGCTTCCCCCCTCGGCCCATCCATGCGTGTGAAGATCCAGCAGCGTCTTAAGCCCGGCAAGCTGAGGGTTGCGCTGGAAGATGAAGGGTGCGCGCAGGGTGTTTTCGTTGTACACCAGGCCGACGGATGCACCGATCGAGAGAGTGGGGGTGAGGGCGTATGCAGCGCCTGCCGCGAGCCGATAGGCAAGGATCTCAGATTTTTCGGCCTGCTGCCCGTAGTCTGCACCCGCCGTTCCGGGCGCATCCGCGTAGTGCCAGTTCACCGTTGAAACGAAATCGGAAACCACGCCGATGCCTACGCTCCATCGCCGATGCGCGAGCGGCAAACCGATGGCACCGAGCGGCATCAGTCCCGGCCTTGAGCGCATGTGGGTGTTGGTGTTGGCGACGTTTGAAAAGGTGCCTCGAGCCAGGCCTTCGATCCCACTTACGTTTGCGGCGGGTGCCGCCAGCAGCGTGAGCCCGGCAGGGTTAAGCGCCAGCGCATCCAGAACATCGCTACTGTCAGGGATATAAATGCCGGAGCGCCCCATCGTGTGGGCGGAGACCCCGCCATGGAAAAAGTCCTGGCCGCGAAGACGCGTAGCAATCCCTGGCAGCACCAGAAGTCCAAGCAGACACCTGCACCAAAACAGCTTTAGAGTTGCACTCACTCTTTCCTCGGGTCGGATCGGCCCATCTACGGGGCCATTCCATCGATCACGCTCGTCTAGCTTATCGGCGCTTTCTCCACCTGCCACCAAGGCTTTACGACACACATGACCTTCGTTATCCGTTGTCCCAAGACGAGAATGAAACCCTGTCGCGCTTCTTACCCTTCAAGCAGCAACCGTTGGTGAAGCAAATCGATCAGTGCCTGCTCTTCGTCACGCAGCGCCCCTGTCCGCTCGGCTATTTCTTCCTCGAGCTTCTCTTTCGCCGCAGCAGGCGATATGCCCCCCAGGTAAGCCTCCAGCACTGCAGGATGCACGTAGCACTTGCGACACACCGAGGGCGTATTTCCAAGCCGTTTGGCCACTGCCGCAATCGCCTGAACCACGTTCTTCTTCGCTTCGGTGGCGGTGGAGAAGGGCTGGAACTCGCGCAGCAACTCTGAAGCCAGCACGGAGCCGGCCCAGGTGCGAAAGTCCTTGGCGGTGAAGTGCTCGCCGGCGATCTGCTGCAAGTAGTCGTTCACGTCGGCCGAGTCAATGGCGTGGTGATCCCCGTTTTCATCGAGGTACTGGAAGAGCTCATACCCAGGGATATCAGCGCAGCGCTTGACGATTCTCGCCAGCCGCCGATCCTCAAGGCTGATCGAATGCTGCACGCGACTCTTGCCCTGGAAGGTAAAGGTCACCTTGGGCCCTGTCACCTCGACATGCTTATTGCGCATGGTGGTGAGGCCGTAGGACTTGTTCTCGCGTGCGTACTCCTGGTTGCCAACGCGGATATGCGTGGTCTCCATCAACCGTATGATGGTTGCGAGCACCTTCTGGCGCGGCAAACCAGGTAAGGCGAGGTCCTCTTCGACGCGCGCGCGGATCTTCGGTAATGCCGCTGCAAACAAGGCCATACGCTCATACTTGGTCTCGTCCCGAACCTCGCGCCACCGCGGATGGTAGCGGCTCTGCTTGCGTCCCTTGACGTCGCGCCCGGTCGCCTGCAAGTGCCCATTTGCGTGAGTGGAGATCCAGACGCTAGTCCAGGCAGGCGGGATGACCAGCGACTTGATCCTGGCAAGGGTCTTCTCGTCGCGTATCGGGGAGCCATCCGGCATCAGGTAACGGAACTTGCTCCGCCACCTGGCCCGGGAGATCCCCGGCTTTGCATCTGTTACATAGCGCAGACCGGCCGCACGCGCTGAAACTACAGGGTCAACGATCGGTTCCGGGACGCTCTCTGCTGCTTTCGCTTTCTTCGGCTTTCTCTTTACGCGTTCCAGTGTCGCCATACCCGACCTAGGATGCGGCGTAGCAGGCTCACAGTAAAGCTTTCCCTTTTACCAGCCGCTCGAGGTGCCTAGAGCCCCCTCATTGCGGTCCACGCGCCGCAATTTACGCCTCGCTCTCCGCGCCTGCTTGAAGCGGCCGTACGTGGTCCATCAGGACAGCGAGATGAAAGGAGCGCTACAGCTCAGAGAGCGACGCCTGCATGCAGCAGGCCGACGCCCGGCGCCTCCTCTACTTCGAGCCCGCGGCAGTGCTCTGCCAGCTCGTCTGCGACTTCTTTCGAGTACTTCACAAAATGGTTCGCCGAGAGCAGCACCATAAAGCCCAGCCAGAACTTTGCCGGCTCACGCGACCAGCTCCGCACCATCAGCCACAAGAACCGCCAGTAGGCGGCACGGTAGCTTGATCTGATTCCCTGGTGCCACATGGACGAGGCCAGCACGCGCAGGTTATAGAGCATCGGCATCTCCGGCGGTCGCTGCGTCGCACGCGGCTGCCACGATTCCAGGGACCGGAAGGCGCGTCCGAAGTAGGCCTCGGGCGTGTAGAGCTTGGCCAACAGATCACTCAAGCCTGCCAGGAGGGTTGGCAGTGGCAGCACGGTGCGAAAGTTTGGCGGTGAAAAGTTCGACGTCGCCTGGCTATCTTCGATCAGCCGCCCTTCGCGCCGCATCCTGTCAAACAGGGCCGTCGTCGGGGGCGCCTGCAGCACGCCAGCCATCGCCCAGGTGATAGCCGTCTTGTCGATGAATTCCAGCTGCCGGGCAAAGATCGTCTCGTCATCGGAGTCAAAGCCGACGATGAAACCTGCGAGCACCCACAGGCCGGCTTCGCGAATCTTCTTCACATTCGTGACGAGATCGCCGCGCAGGTTCTGGAATTTCGACGAGCCTTTCAGGGCCTCGGCCGAAGGGGTTTCAATACCCAGGAAGACGTACATGAAGTTGGCGGCGACCATGGCTTCCATAAGCTCCGGCCTATCCGCCAGGTCAATAGAGGCCTCGGTGTAGAACGAGACAGGCCGCTTGTTCCGTTCCTGCCACAGGGCCAGTTCCTTGGCAAGCGCCAGCGCCAGCTTGCTGTTGCCGATGAAGTTGTCATCGACAATGAACACTTCGTTGCGCCAGCCGAGTGCGCGCAACCTGTCGAGTTCTGCGATGATCTGCGTCGGCGTTTTGGCTCGCGGCTTGCGGCCGTAGATCGTAATGATGTCGCAAAACTCACACTGGAACGGGCACCCGCGCGAAAACTGCACGGGCATCGAGGTGTAGTTCGTCATAGTGAGCAGGTCAAAGCGCGGAACGGGACTCTCGGTCAGAGCGGGCTTGTCTGCCACTCGGTAGAGTGCATGGGCGGTGCCGTCTTCGAGTGCGCGTGCGATGCCCGCAAACACCTCTTCGGCCTCCCCTACCATCACGTGGTCCGCTTTTTGCAGCAGGAACTCCGGCTCGCTTGAGGCCCACGGACCACCGATGAACGTTCGCCGCCCCAGGGCCCGCGCACGCTGCAGCACGCTGAGCGTGTTTACCCGCTGCGCATGCATCGCGCTCACCATCACCAGGTCAGCCCAGAGCAGGGCTTCATCAGTCAGCTCGTCAAAGGACAGGTCGAGCAGGCGAAGCTCCCAGGTATCCGGGCAAAGCGCCGCAACTGTCACAAGTCCGAGTGGCGGGATCATGGAACGTTCAGGAATGATGTCGAGTACGCCTTCGAAGCCCCAGAAGGACGCCGGGAAGCGGGGCCAGATCATGAGCGCCTTGAGCCCTGACCTGCTGCCTAGAGGGGCGAAGCTTTTCTCGTGAAGGGCGTTGGTTCGTGGACCATAGTGCGGAAGCAGATCTGGTACATGCTGCGCTGCGGACATGAACTACCCCGTCGATGCTATGGAGGCGCGAAGCTTCGGGCTGGTCGGCGCGGTCAGCTGCATCGAGAACGGCGATTGGGGTGAGCGCCAGAACCAGGGAGAACGCAGCAGTGCCGGTGACAAACCTCGTGGCTCGTCACGATTATGCGCTTAGGCTGAGGTGGCCGCACGTGAATTGTGACCACACGCCAAGCGTTTGTGCGGTCTTCCACTCTAAGTGCGCGCGTCCATCTGCCCGGAAGGCGCGGCGCGCGCAGCTGCGACGAACGCCCGCACCCGCTCAGGGTCCTTTCGCCCGGGCTCGGCTTCCACGCCGGTGACGACGTCCAAACCCCACGGCTGAAGAAGCGTGACTGCCTCGGTTACATTTTCCGGCGACAGTCCGCCCGCAACCAGCAGGCGCAGGTGTGGAGCTCTGCTCCGAAACACGGCGCTGGCCGCGGCCCAGTCAAAGCTGGTGCCGGTACCGCCCACGCGCGTCGCGGTTCGCGAGTCGACCAGCACAGCATCAACGGCGTGATCCTGCCGCAAAGGTTCGAGAGCGAGGTCCAGTCCGGCAGCGTCGGTGTAATGCAGCACCTGCAAGATTCCGAGCCGGGGCCGGCCAGGTATCTCGGAAAAATGCTCACGCAAACGCAACGCCAGTCCCGCCCCTGGCGCCGAGTGCAGCTGCACGCCCGTAAGTCCGGCTTGCTTGACCGTGGCGACAATCTCGTCGAACCCGGCGCCCACAAACACGCCGTACTTCTCAAGCGTCTTCGGTAGGCGGGCTGTGATCTGCGCCACCTGGTCGATGGTCACCAGACGAGGGCTGGGCGCAAAGATGAACCCTAGAGCATCCGCGCCGGCCTCAGCTGCAAGGAACGCATCGTCGAGAGACGTGGTGCCGCAGACTTTAATCCATAGCCGCCGCGCGCGGGCAGGCGGACTCTGGTCCATTACCCGCGCCGCCCGGCGGTTGCGGCAGCTGAGCCAGCCAGCCAGCCAGCCAGCGCCGCACCCGGATCTGCTGCGCGCATGAGCGACTCACCAATGAGGAACGCGTGAAAACCCGCAGTACGGAGCCGCTCTATATCTTCGATTGAAGTGATTCCGCTTTCCGCCACATGCACCGCACCCTGTGGCAGGTCAGCCGCAAGCTCGAGAGATGTCTCGAGGCGCACGCGGAAGGTAGCGAGGTCGCGGTTGTTCACCCCGTACGCGTCGCAGCCCAGCCCACGCACCCGGCGCAATTCATCGGCGGTATGCACCTCACAGAGTACGTCCAGTGCAAGCACGTGTGCCTGGCCAGTAAACTCCGCCAACTCACGGTCGGTGAGCGCCGCGGCGATCAGCAGGATGGCATCCGCGTGCCAGGCCCTCGCCTCGAAGATCTGGTAGCTGTCGACAATGAAATCCTTGCGCAGACAAGGTAGGCCGCTCGCGTCAGATGCCGCTGCCAGGTACTCGAGTGACCCCTGGAAGAATGGCTCATCCGTCAACACAGACAGGGCTGCTGCGCCAGCCGCCGCGAGCGAACGGGCCAGCGCAGGCGGATCAAAGTTTGCACGGATCAGGCCCTTCGACGGGGAGGCCTTCTTGATCTCGGCCAGAATCGCCAAGCCGCCCACGGAACTGCTGGCAGCACGCAGCGCCCGCGCAAAGCCGCGCGGTTGGTGCTGCTCCGCCCGCGCTTCAAGCATTCCGAGTGGCGTGCCAGCCTTGCGCTCGGCTACCGTCTGCCGCGTGCGCTCCAATATCTGTTCAAGGACCATAGCTAACCATCAGTATAGGCAACCGGCTCGCCCGGGCTGTCGAGCCATCTGAAGCGTGGTTTAGTATGGCGCTGCATGCACATGACCACCCACGGCCCACTGCGCGCGGCTCTTGCTTCAGCAGCGCGCCTCGCTCTTGCTTTCTCGCTTGCAGGCCTAAGCGGCGTCGCCTCTGCCCAGAACAAGCCGCCCGCGCCAACCAACCAGGTCGTCCCTTCAAAGCCCACAGGCACTGTCAACATCGACCAGTACATGCACGAGGCATGGGATACGCTGTCCCGCTCCATGACGGACTGCCACTCGCTCGTTGACCCCAAGCTCACCACGCGGCCCGTGCTCTACATACCGGCGGACATGCCGATCCTGCCCAGTGTCACCGCCCTGAAAGCGGGCTGCGGCGTTGCTGCCGAGCACCTGCCCCGACGCATTGACCACCCAGGTGCCCTGAGGCCTGAGGATCTGAAGACACCCGGCCTGCTCTACCTGCCCAACAAGTACGTTGTGCCCGGCGGCCGCTTTAACGAGATGTATGGATGGGACAGCTACTTCATCATCCTGGGCCTGCTCGAGGACGGGCGACGCGACCTGGCCCGCGGCATGGTCGAAAACTTCTTCTTCGAGATCGAGCACTACGGCAACATCCTCAACGCGAACCGGACGTACTATCTGACTCGCTCGCAACCGCCGCTGCTCTCCTCCATGATCCGGGACGTCTACGACGCCGACAGCCCGGCACTGCCGAACGCATGGCTTATGCGCGCCTATCAGTACGCCATCAAAGACCACGACCTATGGCTTGAGCCGGAGCATCGCGCCGGGGACACTGGTCTGGCTCGTTACTACGACTCCGGCGAGGGGCCGGTGCCCGAGATGGAAGATGCCAGCACCTACTTTCCGGACGTGATCCACTGGCTGCTCACGCACCCCGAGGTCAGAACGGATTACCTGGTGGATGGGCCTGATCTGCCCGCCAGCTTGCCTCCTGCTGCCGCTGCGCCTGCCGCCCTGGACGCGCTGGCACAGGTCAGCTGTGACCCGCGCGCCTCCACGGTCTGCGCCCGAGCCCACGTCGGCACGCACTGGCTCTCCCGCGCGTACTTCAAAAGCGATCGCGCGGATCGCGAGTCGGGCTTTGACCAGACGGCCCGTTTCGGACCCTTCTCCGGCTCCACCCTGGACTACGCGCCGTCCTGCCTCAACAGCCTGCTCTACAAGTACGAGCTCGACCTGGCCTGGATGGCCGAGAGACTTGGCAAGCCCGCCGAAGCCGCAGCCTGGCGCAAACAGGCAGCAGTGCGCAAGGCAGCGATCAACAAGTATCTCTGGAACGCCTCGCGCGGCCTCTACTTTGACTACAACACCGCCACGCACCAGCAGACCAGCTACGAGTACATCTCGACCTTCTACCCGCTCTGGGCCGGCGCCGCGTCACCCGACCAGGCAAAGTCTGTACAGGGCAACGTCAGGCTGTTTCTGCAACCCGGTGGCCTGGCCATGAGCACGACCAACAGCGGCCTGCAGTGGGACCTGCCAAACGGCTGGGCGCCAACGATGTGGTTTGCGATCTCCGGGCTGGCCAAGACCGGCGACCTTGCCGACGCAAGCGAGGCAGCCCGCCGATTCATGCACTCGGTCGAGGCAAACTACAAGGTCGACAAGACAGTGCGCGAGAAGTATGACGTGGTCAACGCTTCGGGCGAAGCCAAGGTGGTCACCGGCTACAAGATGAACGTGATCGGCTTCGGCTGGACAAACGGGGTCTATCTCAAGTGCAAGCACCTGCTCTCTATGCCGGCAGCGGCGGCTCCGGCGACTCTTCAATAGCACCAACGCTGTTACAAATGCCTGGCGGCGCGAAAAAGTGTTCCGCATGGATGTTCCACGTGGAACGTAACTTTGGTTTGGGAGTCTGTTGAAGCTAGGACCTTTCTGGTCGATTTCCTGGTGCATTGCCCAGGCAGAGTGAGGGTCGCGTCTAATTTGGCAGGCGAACTGACCGCATGGAGGCATTGGCATGACGCTCACTTCGAACACGCCCACATCGCGCGGTCTGCGTGACTGCGCCATTGTTGGCCTCGGCGAACTCCTCTGGGACCTACTTCCCGCAGGTCGACAGCTCGGCGGCGCGCCGGCAAACTTCGCCGTCATGGCCTCTCGTCTTGGCGCTCATGGCATCATCGCAAGCAGCATCGGCCAGGATGAGCTCGGCGATGCCGCGCGGGCCAACCTCGCCGCCATGCCCGTGGACACCCGCTACCTTCAGGCTGATACCGCCGGCCATCCCACTGGCAGCGTTTCTGTCGAGTTCCGCCAGGGCCAGCCCTCCTACACCATTCACCAGCCGGTCGCCTGGGATTTCCTCGAGCTCACACCTGCCTGGCGCGAGCTCGCCACACGCGCCGACGCTATCTGCTTTGGTGTGCTCGCGCAACGGGCTGACGCCTCCCGCGCAGCCATCCACAGCTTTCTCGCGGCTACCCGCCCCGAGTGCGTGCGCGTTTTTGACATCAACATCCGCAAGCCTTTTGTCACAGCCGATGCTGTCCGCAGCTCGCTTGCCCGCGCCACAATCCTTAAGCTGAATGACGGCGAGATGCCGGAGCTGCTCTCCTACGCTGACCTTGCTGACCAGCCCGCAGGCGAGAGCGAGAATGATCCGGCACGCGTGGACTGGCTGGCCTCTTCTGCCCGGCGCCTGCTGGCCGAGTGGCCCGCCATGCAGCTGGTCGCCATCACGCTTGGCCCGCATGGCAGCCTGCTTGTCACACGCGGAGCTATCGCCCGCCACACCGGCGTGGCAACGACCGTGGTCGATACGGTGGGTGCGGGCGACGCCTTTACCGCCGCGCTCACCACCTACTACCTGCAGACCGGCACCTACCAGTCGGCTGAGCCAAGTGCAGAGCAGCTAGCCATACTCAACGAGGCAGGCAATCGCTGGGGGAGCTGGGTCGCCTCGCAATCCGGTGCCATGCCGCAGCTGCCTGATGACGTGCGCGAGCGCATAACAGCCCTGATCAACCTGGCCTGAGGCGATCCGCGCTCCGGGCTCGCACAGCGGAACGGGCTCATGCAGAACCTGTCGCAGCAGGACAGACAGCTCGCCCCCCGAGCGGTGATCCTGAGCAGAGCAAGGGACCCGCGGCTACTTCTCTCAGACTCACCCTGACGCGCTGCCGACGCTTGGGCCAAGTCAACCGGGACAAAACACCGCAGGCGACGGCGTCCCTGCGTGTAGAGCGAGGCCGCCGTTAAACTACCAACATGCTCCAGCTCGCCGATGCCGGCAAACGATTCGGCCACAAACTCCTCTTCGAGCACGCCAACTGGCTCATCACGCCAGCAGAACGCACCGCGCTCGTCGGCGCAAATGGCACTGGAAAATCCACGCTGATGAAGATCCTTGCCGGCCTGGACTCAGTCGATTCCGGCGCGGTTCAGCGTACCCGCGGCATGAGCATCGGCTACCTTCCGCAGGACGGTCTTGCTCTCTCGGGGCGATCGGTCTTCGACGAGTGCCTCTCGGTCTTCGATGAACTGCGCAGCCTTGAGGCCGAGCTTGAAACCCTTGCGGCTTCGCTGAGCTTGCTCGACCCGGAAGGGGAGGAATACGTAACCGCTGCTGACCGCTATTCGAGGATCAGTGCCCGGTTTCATGCCAGTGACGGTTACGCCTTGGATGCGCAGGTAGGCGCGGTGCTCGGCGGCCTCGGATTTTCAAAGGAAGACTGGACCCGTCGCACCGAAGAGTTCTCCGGCGGATGGCAGATGCGCATCGCCCTCGCGAAGCTCCTGCTCGCCAAGCCCGACCTGCTGCTGCTGGACGAGCCGACCAACCACCTTGATCTCGAGACCCGCAACTGGCTTGAGGATTACCTCCGCAACTATCCGAACGGCTTCATTCTTATCTCGCACGATCGATACTTTCTGGACTCGACCGTCGGCAAAATCGTTGAGGTCTGGAACAAGGCGCTGCACCCCTACACCGGCAACTACGCCAAGTATCTGCAGCAGCGCGAAGATCGCCGTACGCAGCTGGAGGCTGCCTACAAGAATCAGCGCGACCGCATCGAGGATCTTGAAGCCTTTATCAACCGCTTTCGTGCCCAGGCCACGAAGGCCAAGCAGGTGCAAAGCCGTATCAAAGAACTGGAAAAGATCGTCCGGATTGAAATACCCCCGGAAGAAGTCGCGATTCACTTCACCTTTCCGCAGCCGCCCGTCTCCGGGCGCACCGTGGTCGAAGTACGCGATCTCGACAAGAGCTATGGCACCAAGCAGGTGCTGCGCGGGGTAAGCTTTACGATCGAGCGTGGCGATCGCATCGCGCTTGTTGGCGCGAACGGCGCGGGCAAGTCAACGCTGGTCCGTATGCTTAGCGGCCAAGAGGGGCCAGGCGCCGGTACGCTGCAGCTCGGCCATAACGTTGTCGCCGAGTATTTCGCGCAGGACCAGTACAAGGTGCTTGACCCCTCCAAGCGCATGCTCGACGATATCAGCGCCATCGCTCCACGCGTGGCTGACTCGGAACTTCGCGGCCTGCTTGGCTGCTTTCTCTTCTCCGGCGATGACGTCTTCAAGCCGCTCGGCGTACTCTCCGGCGGCGAGCGCAACCGCTACGCCCTGGCGAAGATCCTGGTCTCGCCAGCGAACTTCCTGCTGCTGGACGAGCCCACCAACCACCTCGACCTGCGCGCAAAGGACGTGCTCCTCGACGCAGTCAAGAAGTTCTCCGGCACCGTCATCTTCGTCTCGCACGATCGTTACTTCATCGACGCTGCCGCCACCCGCGTCTTTGAGGTAGAGAGCGGTCACGTTCACGTTTATCCCGGCAACTACGAGGATTACCTCTACCGCAAGGGACTCGCCGCCGAACTGGCCGTGCCGGCGAACAGCGCCGGAGGCGCCAGGGGCGCACTCCCGTTTAGCGTGGCGAACCAGGACGGGCGGCAGGCCGTCGCACCGCACTCGATCGCGTCTACCACTGCGCAAGCTGGCTCAGCGCCCGCTGCGCAATTGATCGCCGCGCCCCCGGTCGGCCTGGTCAGCAGCAACGGCACTAACGGCCATGGCACCTACGCCGCCAAAGCTCGCAAGCTGAACCCCATCAAGCTCAAGCAGATGCAGGAGCGTTTGCAGTTCGTCGAAGAAGAAATCCCGCGCTGCGAGTCCGCGATCGCGCACACGGAAACTTCGCTGGGCAGCTATGTAAGCGGAGACGAGACGCAGCGCCTCACCGCCGCCCTTAACAACCTGCGCCAACAGCACGCCTCGCTTTCCGCAGAGTGGGAGGACCTGATGCTTCAACTCGAAGAGCAGGACGCGCTCAGCTAAAATTCCGGCATAAAGATTGGTGCTCATATCAAGACCTCCCGCCGACGTACATTCACCCACAGACAGCTGCTGGATCAAACGTGACGGTCAGCGTGTTTTGAAGACAGCCGGGTGGATTAGCTGGCAGACCGGCTGAACACGCAGGTAAACTCCTCGCGCCTCACCTGGCGTAGGCGCTCAGGCATAATCGGTGCATGACGCAACCGCTATGGAAGCCTGCCAGCTGGTCCGAACGCCTTGCTGAACTTGAGGCCCGCTCCGGCGACCTGAAGGAGGCGCCACTCCGTCGCGATGTACGCTCGCTTGGCATGCTCCTCGGCGAAGTGCTGCGCGAGCAGGCAGGCGAAGCCCTCTTCAACCAGGTGGAGGATCTGCGCCAGCTGGCCATCCGCCGGCGCGAGGCGCAGGAAGAAGCCCGCGCCGCCGGCGGTCACTCCCATGAGGCCGAGCAGCTCATGCAGCAGGCCGTGCTTACCATTAGCCGGGTCCCTGTGAAGGAAGCCGAGCAGCTTTCCCGCGCCTTCGCCTTCTACTTCGAGCTGACCAACCTGGCGGAGACCAACCACCGCAAGCGCCGCCGCGTGTCTGCCCACCTCTCAGGTGAGGCTGCCCGCCAGCGTGGCTCCCTGCGGGGCACGCTCAACGCGATGAAGCAGGCCGGCATCACGATCGACGAAGCCATGCACTGGCTCAGCCAGATCTTTATCGTTCCCGTCTTCACCGCGCACCCGACTGAGATTGCCCGGCGTTCGGTTCTCTTCAAGCGGCGCCGCATGGGCGAGTTTCTGGAGCAGCTCGATCGCATCCCAGTGCCTGAGGAAGACCTCCTCTGCCTGCAGGCGGAGCTTACTGCCGAGATCACTGCCCTCTGGCAGACCGACGAGATCCGTAGCCGCCGGCCTACCGTCGAGGACGAGATCAAGATGGGCCTCGACTACTACAACGTCTCGATCTTCGCCACGCTGCCTGCGCTTTATCGCGAAGTCGCTGCAGCGCTCGGAAGCGAGTACAGCCACACGATAGAGGCCGCAGATCTTCCGCTGCTGCTCGGCTTCGGGTCGTGGATAGGCGGGGACCGCGACGGCAATCCATTTGTCACTCCTTCTGTTACACACAAGGCCATCGCGTCAGCGCGCGCCTGCCTGCTGGGCTACTATCGCGTCCAGGTCCAGCATGGCATCGACCTGCTGACCAGCTCTGCACAGCAAATCCCGGTCAGCAGCGAGTTGCGCGAACGGCTCGATGCCTACTTCTCCGTCCTCGATCACGATGGCGCCGATGCCTACGGCGAGCACTTCGAGTACGAACTCTACCGCCGCTACCTGGCCTGCATCCAGGCCCGCTTGCAGAAGACGGCTGCCGAGCCGACCCAGGCAACCGGCCTGAGGAGCACGCTCGAAGCCCAGCTCAGCGCGCTTCCCGCTTACTGCAGCGCGGAGGATCTGGTTGAGGAGCTGCGCATCATCCGCCGCAGCCTGCAACAGAATGGTGGCCAGCGCCTCGCCGAGTCGCTCATCGATCCGCTGCTGTTACTTGTGCGCACTTTCGGTCTCCACCTGCATACGCTCGATATTCGCCAGCATGCACGCCTGCACGCCAAGGCGCTTGAAGAGGTCTCCGGCTGGAACGCTGAAACAGCCACCAACGTGCCTGCAGGCTTCAGCGCGCAGACGCTCGACGTGCTCGAGACCTTCCGCGCTATCGCCGAGATCAAGGCTGGTTGCAGCCCTGAGGCGATCCGCCACTACGTCATCAGCGGCGCGGGCAGTGTTGAGGATGTGCTCGCCGTCCTGTGGCTGGCCCGCTTCGGCGGCGTGACTGTAGCAGGTAGCGGCCGCGACCCCGGCCTAATGCCCGTCCCACTCTTTGAATCGATCGAAGACCTGCGGAACGCGCCGGCCATCTGCCGCGACCTCTGGGCCAACCCGGAGTACCGCGCCCTGCTCGCCACCTGGGACAACACGCAGGAGGTCATGCTCGGCTACTCGGACTCGAACAAGGATGGCGGCATGCTCACCAGCACGTGGGAGATCTTCCGCGCGCATCGGGCCCTGCACGAGGTCGCGCGCGAGGCAGGCATCAAGCTGCGCCTCTTTCATGGCCGCGGCGGCACGGTAGGACGTGGCGGCGGTCCCACGCACCGGTCGATCTACGCGCAGCCCATCGGCGCGTTTGACGGCGGTTACCGGATCACCGAGCAGGGTGAGGTGCTCGACTGGAAGTACGGCAACATGGTCCTCGCCGAGCGCAACCTCGAGCTGATGATTGCAGCCTCACTCGATGCACTCGCCCGCCCAAACGCACGCATGGGCGACTCCTCGCCCGCGCCCTCCGGCGTGCTCCTGCCTGCGTGGGAGGATGCCCTTGCCGAGCTATCCGGGACAGCCTTCGATTTCTATCGCACCAGCATCCTCGACGACCCGGAGGTCTTCGAGTTCTACGAGGTGGCCACCCCGATGGCAGAGCTCGAACACGCCAAGATCGGTTCGCGGCCTGTGCGCCGCAGCGGCAAGCGCACCTTTGCCGACCTCCGTGCTATCCCCTGGGTCTTCGGCTGGACGCAAAGCCGCTTGCTGATCCCGGCCTGGTTCGGGGTAGGCCGGGCCCTGGAGAACTACGCGCAGCGCCCCGGCGGCGCTGACCTGCTCCGCCAGATGATGCTGAGATTTCCGTTATTTATCGACCTGATCCGCAATGTAGAGCTCGCGCTCGCCAAGGCTGACATGGGCATCGCGTCGCTCTACGCTTCGCTCGTACCGGACGTGGAAGCCCGCGAGCGGGTCTTCTCGAAGTTCACTGCCGAGTACGAACGAACCCTGCGCAGCGTGCTCGCCGTCACGGGCCAGAGCCAGCTCCTGGAATCCAATGCCGTGCTCGCCAGGTCGATCAGGCTGCGCAACCCTTATGTGGACCCGCTCTCGGTCCTGCAGGTCGACCTGCTGCGCCGCAAGCGCGCCGGCGAGGACACGCCGGAGATTAATCGCGCGATCTCCGGCACCATCGCCGGCATCTCCGCCGGCCTGCGCACTACGGGCTGAGTGCTAGTTCGGGCCCTTGCGGTAGGGGTTTGGGGGCAAGGGCATCACCTGCCCATTGTCGTACCGGGCAAGCAGCGCACCGGCTTGGTCCGGACGAGCCAGCCAGATGGAGCGTCCGGGAAACGCGGCGATAAGCTGGCGGTCGGTCTCAGGGTCAAGGCTGCGTGCCCATACCAGCTGCGCGTGCACCGGGTCCGCGCCGTTAAAGACCCACTCCTGCCAGCCATCATGTCCAGGCGTATAGCGCACCAGGCATAGCTGTTTGCCCGGTTGTTTCAGCAGCTCCTGCTCTACGCGGGAGCGGTCAATCGAAACATACTGCGGCTCTGGCGGCACGTGACGGCGGCGGATGTGGTGATTGACAACGCTGATCAGCACAAGTATCTCGGCGAGCACAAAGCCCCGGGCGATGCGCCGTCCATCCCAGAAGCGGTGGTGCACCCTGCGGATGGAGTAACCGCCGAAGGCTACCAGTAACAGCAGCAACCCGCCGGCCGGTGCGGCGTACTGCGGAAACGGCGCCCAGGCCATCAGCACCAGCTCGACAAGGAAGCCGACAAAGGCGAGCAGCGGCGCCAGCAGGAGGCGGTGCCTGGCGTGGCGCACCAGGTAGACGACCCCGGCCAGCAGCAACGCGCCAAATCCGAACAGGAAGGTCAGGTAGTACACCGTGATCTTGCGGATGAGGAAGAGCACGGGGTGGTGCGTGACAAAGTCGTGCTGCGGCAGTTCGGCCTCACGGAAGAACCGGGCCAGCATCTGGTTGTGGTAGACCGGGACAGCTTTTACAGGCGAAAACAGGAAGGGTCCGGTGATGTGGTATTCCCGGTAGTTGAGCATGTACGGGAAGAGAAGGGGATGCCCGGTTCCACGCCAGTTGTAGTAGAGCAGCCAGGCAAAGGTGCCTGCGAGGATCAGGGTGGGGATGCATGCCAGCTTACCGAGCCTTCGTAGCCCTGCCGGGCGCAGGTCCCAAACCAGCACGGCGACGCACGGGAACGAGATCATGAAGCCCTCGTAGGGACGCGTGAGGATCAGCGCCGCCAGCCCTACCCCGAGGATTGCGGTCGAGCGGAGTACTCCTGCACCGTGCCTGCGGGCGGCAATGCGGGGTACGGCGCCCAGCACCATGGCTCCCGCCAGGGCAGGCAGCGCGATGCAGAAGTAGTTGTCAAACCACCAGTCCGTGCTGGCCACGGTGAGGGCCATTGCAGCAAAGCCTGCCGCCACGGCGTAGCCGCGCGGAAGCCATCCGGCCACCATCCAGTACACGCCGGCGCAGAAAAGAGCGGTCACGACCAGGACGGACAGCCAGGGCATCCCGACCAGCCGGCCAAACAACAGGACCAGGCTTGTTCCAGGCATGTACATGGACTGGTAGGTCGGCCACATGTTGGTGTGGATTGTCTCGAACGCCAGCGGAATGGGTGGCTGCGGGTTGGTCAGCCGACCGTGTGCCAGGGTGTCGGCGCCGAGCAGGTAGCTGAATTCATCATGGTAGAGCGGGATGGATGGGGGCTCAACCGGCAGCAGCAGCAGCCGCACTGCCATCGCCACAGCCAGCAGGCCCAGAAATGCAAGGTGTTGCTTCCCGGTGACGGCAGCGACTCTTCCCTCGATCCAGTCCATGGCTCTTTGCCACACTTCGAGCCTGGAGGCGACAAGGGCAAGAAGCACGATGCAAAGTTCGATCCGGATGTAATGCCAAGGAGCTTGGACGGGCAAAGGAAAGGTCCCTTCGAAAGTAAGCGGCAGCGGCGCCGCCAGTCTGCGGCAACCGCGGCAGCCATTGCTGGTGCATCAAGCGTGACGTCAGGGCTGGTCGAACTGGCCCGCGCCAAGGCTAAGCAGACTGGGATCCAGCCCCGAGCTGATGTTGCGAAGCTTGAGGTTGGTAAGGTTATTCAGGGTCAGGTTTGACATGCGCGTCACCGATTCCATGGCCCACGCCGTCGCACCAAAAATCGTGTTATCCACCACCGTGTTGCTGTCTGACCCTTCGGCAAAGAAGATACCTGCGTAGTGGTTGCCGCGGATCATGTTGCTGAAGATCTCGTTTCCCCGGCTTGGAACAAAGTCCAGATCGATCACGTGGCTGTCCGCACGCGCTGAACCCAGCTCCACGGCGAAGAAGTGGAAGCGCGGGTTCTGCCCCTCGTTGTTGTCGGTCAGGGTATTGAGGCCGACCACGTTGTACTCGGAGGTGCGCACCATCTTCACGCCACCACCGTAGTTGCGATTCACCTGGTTGAAGAGCACCTGGTTGTAGGCAGCATTGTCCAACGAAATGCCAGGCACCTTGGCTGGCGAGCTGCCATCCGGAAGTCGACCAAAGCTGAGAATGAAGTCTCTCTGCAGGTCGCCGTCGGTCCCGCCCCAGCGCTTCCCATTGGCCTGCACCAGGTTGTAGGCGACCACGTTTGCTGTCGACCCGTTATCCAGGCAAAGCCCTTCCTTCGAGTTACCCTCGATCCGGTTGCTGACAATGACGTTGCGAGCGCCTCCGTCAGAGTAGATGCCCGAAGCGCGGTTGCCACCAATGTGGTTATAGGCCACGACGTTGTCTTCGGGTATGTCCCTGCGCGTCGGCATTGGTTGCTCCTTGACCCCGTAGTTATCCGGGTTGAGCAGCGAGGCGGGGTCGGCCACCACGTCGGCATTGCGATCGGTGATGACCACCCCGGCGTGCCAGTTCGAGGAGCTCAGGTTGCCAGTGATCTCGTTTTCCGCGATCGTTACATGCCTGCTTGAGCCATGCAGCATCACCGGGGCCGCGTGCAGCTCCTGCATCGCGTTGCCCCACACTGTTATCCCTTGTGACCCGGTGATGACCAGGCCTCCGCCGCTCAGCCCCACCATTCGCATGTTGAGCACGGCGACCTGCCGGGCATGCGCGACCAGCACGCCCCAGCCCACGCCAGTCAGCAGGCCGCCGGAGAGGCGCACGTCCTCCGTGCCTTCAATCCTGATGAGGTAGGGACTGCCCCCGGCTGCGTGGAGTTCCGCTCTGCCAAGGTCCAGGCTGACGTGCGGCTTGTCGAGCCTGATCGGCGCGTCGACCTCTATTTCCTTCGAGGTAACCAACACCGCGCGCGTGCCGGCGCGAGCCAGCAGGGCGTTCAGCTCCGAGGCACGCGTACCGCTGAAGGGAGTGGCCCGGTTAGCAGACGGCGCATGAGCCACCCTTGCTGCCTCGGCATAGGTCCCATCCGCCTCCCGCCAGGCCTCGGTGGCAGACTCCGGCTTGAGCCCGAGGGCCTGGGCGCGGTCCAGCACCTGCAGCGTGTGACTTTGCTGCCAAAGACGGTCAGAGGGCTGGTTTTTAAATGGCGGGAGGTGATATTCGGTGAAGATATCGCGACCGCCAAAGCTGGCCGGCGGCTCCGTGCCGATGTTCGGTTCCTGCGCCCGGAGGGCGACTAGGGGGATAATTGCGCCGAGCAAAGCTGCCGACCAGCCCAGAACGCGGGCAAGGCCAAGCAACTTCGAGTATGGCTTGCTGGGGGTTGGCAAGCGTTCTCTCTCCTGTTTCGGTATTGCAGGTAACCAGGCGGCGAGCAGGCGCTCACCACCACGCAGGTCCTTTGCCCGGGCCAAAGGTCATTCTACAGAACTGCAGCCAGCCTGCCTGCCCGGCAGCAGGCCACCCTGCTGCGAAAGATCCGGGCCAAGCTTATGGTCCGTGCGTCGAGGGCGGGCGGCGGCGGTGTTTGCGCTATCAAACAGCCTACAGCCCTGTTTTGACAGGTATCCGAAAGCACTGATAACGTCACCAATGCTGAACCCAGCCCTATGCGATACGTCATGCACTTACTGTTCTTACCTCCTGCCCGCTCTGCGCCACTCTGCACCAGCAGCGCCTCCGACAGCATAGGCCACCTTCTCACCCAAACGTCCTTGTCCTTAGGAGAACTACTGATGCGCCTTACTACCGCTTTAGCACGAGCCTGCCTGCTTGCGGCCGTGTCCTCTCCAGTCCTCGCCCAGACTCTTCCCCTGCCCTACAACTTCAATCCAGTCAAGATCATCGCCGGCGGCTACATTCCAGGCCTCATCGCCCACCCGACGCAGCCGGAACTCTTCTACCTTCGGACCGACATCGGCGGAGTTTACCGCTTCAGCGCGGCTGACGGCGACACGCAGTGGCAGCCGCTGCTCGATGCGCACTCCCCGGACCAGTACAACCTCAACGGTCCCGAGTCCATCGCTGTTGATCCGACCGACTCGAACAAGCTCTACGTCGCGGCCGGCATGTATGCCTACGCCAACTGCTGCGCGTTCCTGGTCTCCAATGATCGTGGCCGTACCTTCCAGACCTATCCCGCTCCATTCCAGATGGCGGCGAACGGGGATGGCCGTCCGGCCGGCGAGCGCCTTGCCGTAAATCCCTTCAAGCCCTCTGAGCTCATGATGGGCACCCGCTACAACGGACTCTGGAAGAGCGAGAACAACGCCCAGACCTGGACCCAGGTCGCCAGCTTCCCTGTCCAGTCCTCGCCCGACGGCTATGGCGTGCACTGGGTCGTCTTTGATCCGAAGACGTCCGGCACCGTTTATGTCGGCTCTTACACTTCCTCGGCCGTCTATGTGAGCACCGATGACGGCTCTACATGGACCGCGCTCCCGGCTCTTACCTGGCCAGCGGCCTATAACGCTCCTGCCAGCACGCATCCGCCTGCCCCCGAGCGGGGGCTTATGTCGACCGATGGCAACCTCTACGTCACCTTTGACGACACGCCGGGTCCGAACGGCATCAGCTTTGGCCTGGTCGAGAAGTACAACCCGCAAGCCAAAACATGGACCGACATCACCCCGCCACTTGACTCCAACGAGGGCAGCGAGCACGGCGGCTTCGTCGGCCTGAGCCAGGCTCCGGGACTGCCAGGCACCATCGCCACATCGACCATGGATCGCTGGTATCCAGTGGACAGCGTCTACGTGACCAAGGACGCGGGCGCGGACTGGTTCAACCTCGGCTACATGGCGTCAATCAGCGGCGACGATGGCAATCCGTATGGCAACTACTATTTCAATCCAAGCACCTACCAGCAGACCCCGTACCTTACCTTTGGCGGAACGAACGGGCCCAACTCGCCTGTTCCCTCGGCCAAGTTTGGCTGGTGGATCTCAGGCGTTCTCTTTGACCCCTCCAACCCCAACACGCTCGCGTACGGCACGGGCGCGACGCTTTACGGCACGTCCAACCTCTCCAATGTGTTGAGCAACACCTCGCCGGACTTTACCGTGCTGGCCCAGGGCATTGAGGAGACTGCGGTTACCGCCCTCATCAGTCCGAAGTCCGGACCCGCGCACCTGCTCAGCGGCCTGGGGGACATCGGGGGCTTCCAGCACACGGACTTCACGAAATCGCCTGCACAGGGGATGTACACCAGCCCGGTAGCCACCACCACCGGCAGCCTTGACTGGGCTGGTCAGGCACCAAACGTGATCGTCCGCACGGCGTCACCTACCACTGCATCCTCTACCCCCTGCAATTACGGCGGCTACTCGGTCGACGGGGGCACTACCTGGAAGCCATCCCCTGCCTGCGCGGCAGGTGTCAGCTCCAGCTACAACGGTGGTTACCTGGCCGTGGATGCAAGCGCAACCACCGTGATCTGGACTCCTGGCCCCTCGACCGACATGACGCAGTTCTCGACCGACCGTGGACAGACCTGGCACGCTGTGACCGGCCTGCCGAACGGCACGATCGTTTCCTCCGACAAGGTCACGCCTGAGGTTTTCTACGCCTACGCGAACGGCACCTCTTACCGGGGTAAGGTGGACCCGGTGCACGGGATTGCGGCGTTCACCCAGGTGTCCTCTGGCCTGCCGCAGTCGGCTGGCTGCTATGGCTCCGGCTGCGGGGTAGTGGATGTTGACTGGAACCGTGCAGGCTCGCTCTGGCTGCCGCTCGGCTCAAGCGGCCTCTACCACTCCATCGACGGTGGCAGCAGCTGGACGGCGCTCTCCAATGCGCCGTATGCCAACTCGGTCGCCATAGGCGCACCTGCGCCCTGGAATGGGCAGGATGCCGTCTTCCTCTACGGCCGGACCACGGCAGATGGCCCTACGGCTCTCTACCGCTCAGACGATACCGGGGCGAGCTGGACGCGCATCAACGACGACGCCCACCAGTATGGTGGCCCAACCCTGATTCAGGCCGATCCCCGCGTCTGGGGCAGGGTCTACCTGGGGATGAACGGCCGTGGGATCATCTACGGCAGCATCGCCGGGCTGCCCGACCTGCCGTAGCAGCAACAGACTCCTGCCGAGTGGGTTGCCGCTCGGCGGGGGAACAGCAGTAGCGGACAAACGAAGAGCCTGCCCTGGATTAATAAGACATGACAAGGGCAGGCTCTTTTCTATTTGCGTCGGCGGAACGACGGGGTGAGCTGTCGGCGTTTGGTCCTGGCCGGCAGCTCTGAGGCAGGACTTAACGCTGCTGCTCCTGCACATCCGCCGCGTTCTCCTGCAGGTCCGCCCCGAGCAGCGCTTCCTGGGTGAGCGCGTCGATATCGCGCAGGCGCGGGAACAGCACACTCCATATCCCGGTGACCGCGAGCGCGCCAACCCCACCCACTACCACGGCGCGGACCGCCCCCCACCACTGCGCCGTGACGCCGCTCTCAAACTCGCCGAACTCGTTGGACGCGCCGATGAACAGCGAATTCACGGCGCTGACCCGCCCCCGCATCTCGGGTGGCGTTGCCAGTTGCAGGATCGACGACCGGATCACGACCGAAATCATGTCGCTTGCGCCAAGCACAAACAAAGCGCCAAGCGAGACCCACAGCGACCGCGAGAGCCCGAAGACGATTGTCATGGCTCCAAAGATGCCGTAACAGAACAGCATCCGGGCCCCGGCGCGGCCACGCATGGGTCGCACCGTCAGCCAGAGCGACACGAGCAGCGCACCGATGCCAGGCGCCGCGCGCAGCAGGCCCAGCCCGCGCGGTCCCGCATCGAGCACCTGGTGCGCGAAGATCGGCAGCAGCGCCACAGCGCCACCCAGCAGCACCGCAAACAGGTCAAGTGAGATCGATCCCAGCAGCACCTGCTTCTTCCATACGTAGCGCACCCCGGCCAGGATCACGTCGACCGAGGTCGCCTTGTGCTCCATGCGCCCTGGCCGCACATGGAGCAGGCTGATCAGCAACACGTACCAGGCCAAAGTCGCCAGGGTGAACAGGTAGACCACGCCAGCACCGGCCAGCTTGCCTCCAAAGGCCGCGTGCATGGGCAGGGTGAACAGCAGGCCGCCGATCGATGGGCCGACAACGGTCGCGATCTGGAAGATGCTCGCGCCCCAGGTCACCGCGTTCACAAAGGCTTCCTGCGGCACCAGCTGCGGAATGAGCGCTGAGCTGGCCGGCCCGCTGAAGCTGCGACCGGTGCCCACGAGAAACAGCACCGCGTAGATCGGCATGACCCGCGCGATGCCGTGCCAGGCAAACACCAGCAGGACTGCGGTGCACACCGCCTGGAGGCAGTAGCAGACCAGCACGACCTGCCGCCGGTCAAAGCGGTCGGCGAGATGTCCGGAAGGAAGCAGAAACAGGAGACCCGGTAGAAACAGCGCCAGGCCCGTGTAGCCGAGGTCGATCGCACGGTGCGTGATCTGGTACACCTGCCAGGCTACGGCGACCGCCTGCGCCTCAGCCCCGGTGACGACGGCCAGTCGCGCCGCCTGGTACAGCCTGAAGTCGCGCGACTGAAACGCCGCCGCGACGCTCGTTCCGGAACCCTCGCCCATAGTGATAGGGTACACAGCGCATGGCTGCAGGCGACCGCTCCAACAGCCGGCATCTAAACAGCTATGACCGATACAGAGCCGGACCAAGCGCCAATCTTATCAGGAGCGGTCGACGCAAACATCGAGAGCGTGGTCAATCTCGAGCGGTCGTTTGAAGAGAGCAAGAACACGACCGACCGCATTGTCGAGTCGATCGGGACCTTCGCAGGCAGCCTGCTTTTTGTCGGCTTGCAGCTCACCTTGTTCGCGCTCTGGTTTCTCGTCAACACCGGCCATGTTCCGGGCGTGCGGCCCTTTGATCCCTACCCGTTTACGCTGCTTTCCTTAAGCGTTGCCATTGAGGCCGTCCTGCTGAGTACCTTTGTGCTGCTTGAGCAGAACCTGGCCCGGCGACACACCCAGCATCGCGACCACCTGAACCTGCAGATCGATCTGCTGTCAGAAAAGGAAATAACCAAGTGCCTGCAGCTGTTACAAGTTATCGCCGTGCGGCTCAAGATAGACGAGGTCGGTCGCGACCCCGAGTTAGCCGAGATGGCCGAATCCACCTCTGTCGACAAGCTGGCGGATTTGATCAAGACTGAGTTGCCACTGGAGTAATTGGCAGCGAAGGCGATCGAGTTACATTTTGGGCAGGGGATTTTCACTGCTGCTCCTTCTCTCGGCTGGGTTCTCTTGTGCGGCCTCTCGGCT
>CAZZYO010000056.1:0-24328 GCA_964658255.1 Candidatus Babeliales bacterium | reverse complement strand
TGCCGAGCTCGCGCAGGTTGCCGGGCCAGTCATACTGCACGGCCGCGGCAATCAGCTGCGGGCTGAACGAGACAGGCTCCAGGCGGTGCTGCAGTGCCAGGCGCTCCGCATGCTCACGCAGCATGTATGGAATTTCCTGCCGTCGTTCACGCAGCGGTGGCACACGCAGGACAAACGCGTTCAACCGGTAATACAGGTCCTCACGAAACCTCTTTTCCCGGATCGCCTGCTCGATATCGATGTTCGTCGCTGCAATGACGCGCACGTCGACCTTGGTATTGGCGCGCGCTCCCAGCCGCGAGAACGATCCATCCTGCAGCACGTGCAGCAGCTTGGCCTGCAGCTGAGGGCTCATCTCGCCAATCTCGTCGAGCAGCACGGTGCCTTTATCGCAAAGCTCAAACTTGCCTGGCTTGGCTTTCATGGCGCCGGTAAATGCGCCTGCCTCGTAGCCAAACAACTCGCTCTCAAGAAGATCGGTTGGCAGGGCCGCGCAGTTCACTTTCAGGATCGGCCGCGAGGCGCGCAGCGAGTACTTGTGCAGCAGGGCCGCAACCACTTCCTTGCCGACCCCGCTCTCGCCTGTAATCAGCACCGGCAGGTCGGCCCGGCTGAGCATCTTGACCTGGCGCACAATGTCGAGCATGGCGGGGGAGCCGGCGAGAAAGAACTGTCCGTCGCCGAGGTCCTCAATATGTACCCCGGCCTGCACCCCCGCCTGCTCGCGTCGCGTTTCAAAGGGGCGATGAGCGTTGGCCATCGTGAGGACCTGCGCAAGCCCTTCGGCGAGCACAGGGCTTTGCAGAAAGCCGTGCGCACCTGCCTGCGAGGCCTCCAGCAGGAACCGCGAACTCGTGTAGGCGCTCACCATTACCAGGATCGCCGCGCGGCACGCCGTACGCAGGCTGCGCAGCGGCGCCAGGCCATCGTCTCCCGCCAGCGCGGCACTGAGCAGGATCGAGTGCACGCGGGGGTCCCGCCGCAGGTAGGCGAGGGCCTCCTCGCTGCTGTGGCACGTGGTCACGCTGTACTGAAGGTTGACCAGCAGGGGAGCTACATGGGCGGAGTCTGTCCCTGAGCTGACAAGAAGTACGCGAGGTTTGATGTCCATTGCAGATTTCCTGGGCCGGCAAGGCAGCTTGACGCTGCTTCCGGAAGATCGAACTATGGTGCAGATACTGCCTGTACTACCGCTTCTGCTTTGCGCTCTATTTTGGAAACGCCGCGCAGCTTTCATTTGAGCGGTTTCTGTACTCCTGTTCCTTCTCTGGATCGAGTAGGAAAAATGCCGGCATATTGCCGAGGAAGATGTGAATTTGTTTGCTCATTCCCGCAAACACAAGAGTGAGTCTGCTCTCCGAACAGGGACATGTAAACGCCAAAAAGGGTAACATTGCCCGATTTATAGTAATGGTTACCAGCCTTAAGCGTAAAAAGTACGCGATCGCCACGTAAAAACGATGTGCTTTCCTACTGCACACGTATTTGTAGAACATGTGCAAAGTATCGATAAAAGTATCGATACGGGAAGGCACTCGCCAGCACGGTTACTTCTCACGTCGCGAGCCTTCAGGCGCGGTACGCGTCAGGTCGGGCGAGGGTCAGATTGGCACCTTGCGTGCAAATCGTTACGCCGTGATGCCGAATGCAGTCCCCAGTTCGCGACCGCTCCTGGCGCAGGACCTCCTGCTCGGGAACTCCGCGGCCATTGAACGCGCACGCCAGCAGATTGCCGATGCTGCCCAGACAGAAGCGCCTGTATTGCTGACCGGCGAGAGTGGGACCGGCAAGGACCTTGCGGCTCGCCTGCTTCACGGGATGGGCCGCCGCGGGAGCAGGGAGATGGTGAAGGTCAACTGCCCTGCCATCCCAACGCAGCTCTTTGAGAGCGAGTTGTTCGGCTACGAGCCGGGCGCGTTTACCGGCGCCCGCAGCGCCAAACCCGGCAAGCTTGAGACAGCGCATGGCGGCACGCTCTTTCTTGACGAGATTGGGGAGCTTGACCTTGGCCTGCAAAGCAAGCTGCTGCGTGCGCTTCAGGACTTCCGTATCGTGCGGCTCGGCGGCAACCAGGAGCGCGTGCTCGACGTGCGGCTGATATGCGGCACCAATCGCAGCCTGGAGCGCGAGATCGCCGCAGGTGCCTTTCGCGCTGACCTTTACTACCGCATCAACGTGCTCGCGATCGAGATGCCACCGCTGCGCGCCAGAGCCGGCGATATCCCGCTGCTGTTCAATCACTTCATCACTCGCTTTGGCCAGGAGTATGGCAGGCGTCCCGAGCCGGTGAGCCCCTCGGCACTGCGCATGCTTGAGAAGCATGCCTGGCCCGGCAATCTGCGCGAGTTGGAGAACGTGGCCAAGCGGTACGTGGTTCTGGGCGGCGAAGAGCACCTGCTGGCCTCGTTGCGCGACCCGCTTGAAGCCGAGCCGCTCAGCATGCTCGAAGCGGACCTGAATACCCCGTTGCGCATCCAGACCAAGCGCGCCATGCAGATCCTCGAGCGGCGGATTATCACGAATGTGCTGCGCGCCCACCGCTGGAACCGCCGCAAGACCGCCCGCTCGCTCGACATCAGCTATCGCGCGCTGCTCTACAAGATTAAGGATGCCGGGCTGCCACCGGTTCGCACACTCAAGGCGCGCCCGGCACCGGAGACCAGCGCAACCGAGGAGAGCAACGTATGACCCGCAGGATGCAGCACTGTCTGTTGGCCGCAATGCTTGCCTTTGTCTGGCTGGCGGGCACGGCAAACGCCCAATCTGCCAACGCCATGCAAGCCATAACCGCCGGAGGGCCACCAGCCGGCAACCTGGGATCACAGCCAAGTGCTGCGGTCATGCGCGAGTACAGGATTGGCGCCGATGACGTGCTCGGCATCACGGTCTGGCATGAGCCGGAGCTTTCGCGCTCGGTCCCGGTGCGGCCCGATGGCATGATCTCGCTTCCGCTGGTAGGCGAGGTGACGGCTGCCGGCAAGACGACCTCGCAGCTCGAGGACGAGCTTCGCATCCTGCTTACCCGCTACATCAAGTCGCCGGAGATCTACATCGTGGTGGCCCAGATCCGCAGCCGCCACATCAACATCATCGGTCAGGTCGAGCACCCTGGAACCTTTACGCTGATGCAATCGATGGGAGTGCTGGATGCGATCGCGGGCGCGGGCGGACTGCGCGACTTTGCCAAGAAGAACAAGATCTATGTATTGCGCGAAGAGGCTGAGGGCCGTCGCGCGCGCCTGCCTTACCCATACCAGGATGTCCTGCGCGGCAAGACCAACGCTCGCGAGATCATCCTCGAACCGAATGACACAGTGGTGGTGCCCTGATGCGATCCAACGCACCTTTTTCGTCCTTTACTGTTAAGGCGGGCCGTCTGCCGGCCGCCACCCGGCTGCTCTGCCTCGCGAGCCTGGCGCTTGGCGCCGGGGTGCTGCGCGCACAGTCACCCGGAGCCGACACCAGTCCGTCCAGCAGCGACTCGGTTCAGGCGACCACACCCGGGAATCCAGCGGCCACCACGCAAGGCCCGGCTGACAGCCAGTCCGCCACCCAGCCCGCCACCCAGTCCGGGATCCAGCCGGGGATCCAGCCCGGGATTGCTGCCCCCGGCACCACGTCTGCAGACACAGGCAAGGATGCCCCAACCCAGCTCGCGGCTGACCAGTACATCTACAACCCCAACGTGATCAAAGCTGGCGAGCTTGTTGCTGGCGGGCCCATCGATGCGCTGATCCTGCGTGCTCCGCAGGCTTCCACGCTCAATGCCAATGCCAGCTCGCTTGAGTATGCAGATCGGCATCGCCGCTCGCTCACCCTGCAGGCAGAGGCGAGCGGTACCTACACGTCGAATCTGTACAACGACTTCTCGTCTGGCCACGAGACCAGCGGCGCTTTGACCAACTTCGCCCTCCCGATTGGCTACCAGCACACCAGCGCCGAGTCGGCCTTCAACCTATACTTCCGCGGAACGTTTTCGGCCTACCCGAGCGCAACAGGCCTCAACCATTCCTCGCAGGTCTTTGCCGCCGACTATGTCCACAACACCTCCAACCGCACAACCTGGAACCTGTCGGTGGCCGGCGGCCGGCTGCAGACAGTGGAAGGCTACCTGCCAGCGGTTGTCTCGGTAGGCTCGACCGGCGTGATCCAGTCGAACTTCTCAAGTGGCCTGCGCCCGCTCTACAACGCTGCGAGCACCTTTGCGATGACACATCGCTGGTCCGAGAGGAATACGGTGATCCTCTCGGCGACTGCCGGGTTCATGCAGCAGCCGTTCAGCGAGGCGACCGCCACCACCCCGTCGGTGCTCTACCGCAACCAGACCGGCGGGCTCGACGCGCAACTCTTGCGCTCGCTCGACCCGCGGCGCGCACTTGGTATCGAGGTAACCGAGGTCTACGTGCGCGGACTTTCGCCGCTTGGCCACAGCAGCTTTACCGCGGTTGAAGGAACCTACCAGCAGAGTCTGCGACGGCACTTCGCGCTGCGCCTGGGTGCCGGCCCGGCCTACAGCCAGAGCCAGTCGCCGCTGACAGCCACCGCTAAGAACTACAGCTACATCGCCAGCGGCAGCCTCGATTACCAGACCACCTATGCGCACATCCTGGGTGGCTACCGCCGCGTGCTGCAGCTTGGCTACCTGGCTACGGCCGCCCCGGCCAACGAGTACACCCTGGTCTTCGACCGGCCGATCACCCACTGGATGAACTTCACGTTTGACCTGCGCGACGTGCGCAACGCAGCCAACAGCTCTACCGGGCTCTCCTACTCTACCTTTGGCCTGTCGAGCCGACTCGGCTTCCAGGCATCCCAGCGCCTGGTCTTGTTCCTGGGCGGCCAATCGTTCAATCAGTCCCAGGAGGCATCCGGCATCGGACGCAATGACGTGACCGCGGGCATGGTCTACACCTTTGGCAGCAGCCTTGCGCGTACAGGAGAGCGGTAGATGACGCGCAAGCCGCCCGCTACTCCCCAGGAGCTTTGGGACATGATCCTCCGCCGCAGGCGATGGGTACTCGCGCCCTTGTGCCTCGTGCCCTTGCTGGTCTTCGTCGCTAGCCTCATGCTGCCAAAGCACTACGTGTCCGAGACCGTCGTGCTGGTCGATCCGCAAAAGATCCCGGTCGAGTACGTCAAGGCCGCTGTTGCCAGTGACATCACCGAGCGCCTGCAGACGATCAAGGAAGAGGTGATGAGCCGCACCCGGCTCGAGCAGATCGCGGACGAACTGGGCCTCTACCGGACCGGCCAGGCCACCGGTCAAACAACCAGCCAAACGACCGGGCAGGGTGCAGCGCAGGGCGCGCGGAACGAGGATCGCGTCATCGCCGCGATGCAGCAGGACATGACAGTGACGCTCATCAAGGGGTCGAGCGATCACAACGCAATCAGCGGCTTCAAAATCTCCTACACCGCTTCCTCACCCCAGCTCGCGCAGAAGGTCACCCAGCGTATTGCCGACCTGTTTATCGCCGAGAACCTAAAGGCGCGCGCCCGGGAGGCAGAAGGCACCAACGACTTTATCTCCGAAGAGTTGACCAAGGCGCGCGTCGCGCTTGAGGCGCAGGAAGCCCGGATCAAGGAGTTCAAGGCCGAACACATGGGCAGCCTGCCTGAGCAGGAGAGCTCAAACCTGACGCTGGTGAGCCAGTACCAGGCGCTTGCCCAGGCCAATGGGGAGTCGATAGACCGGGCCAACCAGCAGCGGGTCTATCTCGAGTCGATGCTGAACGTGAGCGGCGGCTCGACGCCGAAGGCGGGCAGCCCGGAGCCGACGCCCCTGCAGATGGAGCTGAGCGCCAAGCGTGCCGAGCTCGCAGCGGATCGCCAGAAGTACACCGACGAGTACCCGGACGTGGCGCGCCTGAAAAGCGAGATCGCTGAACTTGAGCAGCAGCAGCGCAGCGGCGCTCGCGGCATCAGCACGCCGGCCGGCGGCAGCTCCGTAGCGGCTGCCGGCTCTTCCTCTTCCAGTGGTCCGAGCGTGACCCGGCAGCTCGAAGGCCAGCTGCTTGCCATTCAGCAGGAGATCAGGATGCGCACCGAGCGCCAGGCTGAGATCGAGGGCAAGATGCGGGCCATGCAGGGCAACATTGCCATGCTGCCCGCGACCCAGCAGGAGTTCGCTGACCTGAACCGCGACTATTTGTCTATGCAGACCAACTATGCTGCGCTTGAGGAGAAGCGGCAGGCCTCCGGCATGGCAACCGAGCTCGAGCGGCATAACGACAGTGAGAGCTTCCGCATCCTTGATCCGGCCAGCCTGCCCACCGCGCCCTCCTCGCCAAACCTGCTGATCGTCAATGCCGGGGGCCTGTTTGGCGGGCTCGTGCTGGGGCTCGCGCTTGGACTCCTGCTCGACCTGCGGGATGACACCCTGCACAACCCGGACGAGCTGGAGCGCTACCTCGATCTGCCCCTGATCGTGGCTATCCCAACCTTTACCGCCGCAGGCGACTCTGCCTCGCTCTCCTCCCACGTCGCATCGCCCAAAAAAGGTGCCGTAGCACATGCATAGCTTTGCCGGGAAGGGCTTGAACCCGACTGATGAAACACAATCCGGATCGGGATGGAGATGAGCATGGAATTTAAATACCGGGCGCCGCAAATCAGACCCGGCAGCACGTTGGAAGAGGATGCGGAGGCGGATACCGGCTCCACGCTGGCCGGGCGTGTGGGGGCGCCGGTGCTGCTTGGCGGCGCGGGTGTGCAGTTGAATGAAACTTCGCTGCTGCGGCAGATCGATCCCGGCTCCGTGCAGCCCGAGGTGGTCATGGCCCGCGAGCTCACCAAGGAGCAGGAAAAGCAGTATTACTTCTCCATGGAGCGGTACCGTTTGCTCTCAAGCAGGATCTTCGAGACCGCCCGCCTCTCTCACACCAAGGTCTTCCTGACCGCCAGCGCGCTTGCCGAGGAAGGCAAGACCCTGACCACGGCCAACCTCGCCTTTGCCATGAGCAAGGCAGGGAAGAAGCGCACGCTGCTGATCGAGTTCGACCTGCGCCGCCCGTCGCTGCGCGCGCTCTTCCAGGTGCCCGCGGACCACAGCGAGGAACACTTCCTCGAGGCGGCGAACTGGCATGACTGCCTGTGGAGCCTGCGCCCGAACCTTCATGCTTTGCTCGTCCCCTGGTCCAGTGACAAGCCCGATACCATGATGCATTCGGAGGCGACCAAGCAGCTGATCGCGCAGGCCCGCGAGGAGTACGACTACATCCTTATCGACTCGGCGCCGCTGCTGCTCGCAGTGGATACGCACGTGCTGCTACCTCTGATTGACCATGCGCTGCTCGTGGTGCGTGCGGATAAGACGCCGATCAGCTGCTGCCAGGAGGCACTGCGCGTGCTCGGCAGCAAGGGCATGGGTTGCATTCTGAATGATGTCAAGCGGATGAAGTACGAGAGTTACTACAAGGCGTACTACGGCTGAGGCGTTGCGCCTGGTCCGCCTGGCGCAGCGCGAGTACGGTCAAGTACGTTGAGCAAAACGCTGCGTTCGTCACGCTGCGGGCAGGAGTCAAGAACGTGGGGAGCCAGCCGTGATCCGTTGCTGCAACATCTATCTGCCCTCGCGGACCTTTGCGGCCGTCCTGCTCGACGGCCTGTGCATCCTCTGCGCAGGGCTGGTACTGTTGCACACGCCTTCGCCCGCAGGCACGACGCTTCTGCCGCTTGCGCTCGCCCTGCTGCTTGGGCCACCCATTTTTTACCTTTGTGACCTGTACGACTTTGACGCGCCGCGTGCCCGGTCGACCACGCTGGTGCAGACTCTGCGGGCCACAGGCATCGGCGTGCTGGTCATGCTGCCGGCAGCCTTGCTGCTGGGCCGCTTCCGTGGGCAGGCGCTGCCAGACGCCCGCGAGATTGAAGTGGGCCTGCTGGCGCTGATGGCCATCCTTTGCACCTACCGCACCGGCATCGACTGGGTGCATCAGCGGCTGAGCCCCAAGGAGAACGTGCTGCTGGTAGGCAGCAGCCCAACAATCGAGCTGCTCGCGCGCACCATCACCTTCCGCAAGGGGCTGCCGCTCCGGCTGCGGGGGGTGCTGGTTGCGCCGGGTGAGCGACCACGCTCGCCCGTGCTGGCAGCTGCTGCCTGTGGCACCTACCAGGATCTCGCCGTGGTGACCCGGTCCCTCCGCGCCCAGCGTGTCGCCGTGTGCGCCGAGGCTGCTCAGGCGCTCAGCCCGGCGGCTCTGCTCGATCTTCGCCGCCAGGGCAGCCACGTCGATGACGCGCTCACCATGTACGAGGCCATGACCGGCAGGGTGCCGGTCGATCTGCTGGCCGGGCGCAACATGAGCTACGGCCGGGCGCTTGCCGAGTCGAGCTTTCGCTCCGGGCTCTACCGGGTCGCAGGCGCGCTTGGCGCCGCCGCCGCTCTGCTCCTCGCAGCGCCGCTGATGATCGCCGTTGCCATCGCGATCAAGCTTGACTCGCGCGGCCCGGTCTTCTACCGGCAGGAGCGCGTCGGCCTCCACGGGCAAAGCTTTTTTGTGCGCAAGTTCCGCTCGATGCGGGTGGACTGCGAAGCAGCCTCGGGCCCGGTCTGGGCGCAGTTGAAGGATCCGCGCATCACCCGGATCGGGCGCACCCTGCGCAGCCTGCGTATCGATGAGCTGCCGCAGTTCTTCAACGTGCTTTCGGGCGAGATGGCCTTTGTCGGGCCACGTCCTGAGCGGCCCCACTTTGTCGCGCTGCTCGAGCAGCGCATCCAGTACTACGGCGTCCGGCACGGCGTCCGTCCGGGGATCACCGGCTGGGCGCAGGTCTGCGCCGGGTATGGCGCCTCGGTCGATGACTCGCAGGAGAAGCTCGAGTACGACCTCTTCTACCTCAAGAACCGCTCGCTCGCGCTCGACATGCTGGTGCTGCTCAAGACGGTCAAGATCGTGATCTGCGGCAAGGGAGCGCGGTAGCATGCTGCTTGGCGCGGGCATGGTCCTGCTGGGGACCCTTGCTGCGCTCTCGCTTCTTTCTGCCATGTACGTGATCTTCTTCGCGGTTGTCGGCTGGCGGCTCAAGCCGCGTCCTCTAACCCCAGGCACGCGCCAGCGCACGGAGGTCCAGCGCACGCGCTTTGTAGTCGTGGTCCCGGCGCACAATGAGAGTCACGGCCTGCTGCCAACGCTTGCCACCCTCGCGCAGACAAGCTACCCGGCGCATTGCCGCCGGATCCTGGTCGTCGCCGACAACTGTATGGACGATACCGCTGAAGTCGCGCGTGCGGCCGGCGTTGAGGTCTGGGAGCGCACCGCACCCGATGCGCGGGGCAAAGGCCAGGCGCTGGCCTGGGCCTTCGCCCGGCTTGAGGCAGCTCTATGGGACGAAGTGGTGGTCATCGATGCCGACACCCTGGTTGATCCGGCGTTCTTCTCCGCACTGGACCGCGCCACCGCTGCGGCGCACGCGCGTGGCCACCAGGCCTTCGCGCTGCAGGGTCGCTACGACTTCGCACGTGTGCCGGGCCAGCCGCTTCCACAGGGAAGCGAGCGGTGGTTTGACGCCATCACGATCGCTACCAAGGCTGCAGAGAATGCCTTCGTCTACCGCTCCCGGAGCGCGCTTGGCCTGGTGACGCTGCTGCAGGGCAATGGCTTTGCCGTCAGCCGGGCAGCACTGGCGTGTGTGCCCTTCGACGCAGGTTCGATCGTCGAGGACGCCGAGTACGCCCTCTCGCTCGCCCGCGCCCGGGTGCCGGTGGTCTTTGCCGAGGAGGCAGTGGTGGTCTCACGGATGACGGCGCGGGTCGCCGACGCCGCCCCGCAGCGGCTGCGTTGGGCGGGCGGCATCTTCGCGCTGCTTGGCCGAGCCGGCCTCCCGCTGTTGCGCGCCGCTGTGACCCTTGGCGACTGGCGCCAGGCCGAGGCAGCCGTGATGCTCCTGCTCACCAGCCGCCTGGTGCTCATCTACCTGACTCTCTCTGCCCTTCTCCTGCTGCCGTGCGCCTGGCACACCGGCTGGTTTGCTCCGATTGCCACGGTGCTGGCGCTCAGCTGCGGCCTACAGGCTGTGTACCTCTGGATGGTGCTCCGCTGCCCGTCTGATCCTGTTCCCGTGTCCACCATCCTCTTCCTGCCTCTTTACCTTGTTTTCATCGGCATCGCCCAGGCCTCTGCCGCCCTGGGTCTTCGGCGCGGACTTTGGCATAGGACGGTGCGCTGACATGGCTGCCGAAGCGCCTGGCGCGCCTCTTCGCGAACCTGCGCGCGAACCCCGCGCTGCACCTTCTCGAGAACCTGACGCAGCGCCCAGCCTGAGGCGAACCCACCACTGGCCCCGCATCTCGGTCATCCTGCCCGTCCGCAACGAGGCGGAGAGTCTGCCCCGTCTGCTCGGCGAACTGCTTGCGCAGGAGTACCCGCGGGACCGCTTCGAGATTCTCGTCGCCGATGGGCGCTCGACTGACCGCACCCGCGAGGTTGTGCTCGCGCTTGCCGCTGCCTCCCAGGTCAGCATCCGTCTGGTCGACAATGCTCGACAACGCTCCGGGGCAGGGCGCAACGCAGGCGTGCTCGCCAGCACCGGCGAGGTCATCCTCTTCATCGATGGTCACTGCAGCCTGCCATCGACCAGCCTGCTGGCCGACACGGCGCGGCTACTTGCGGCTACCGGGGCCGCGTGCCTGTGCCGGCCGCAGCCCCTGCTCGCTGAAGCGAGAACCGCGACGGGCCGCATGATCGCCGCCGCCCGCGCTTCGTGGTTGGGCCATGGGCGCGACTCGCTCATCTACAACATGGACCATGCCGGTTTTGTCGACCCGGCCAGCTCAGGCGCGACCTACCGCCGCGAGGTCTTCACCCGGGTCGGGCTCTACGACGAGCACTTTGACGCCTGTGAGGATGTAGAGCTGAATACGCGGGTACGCAAGGCCGGCCTTGCCGCCTACACGCATCCCAGCCTGGCGGTCTACTACGAGCCGCGCCCGACGCTGGGGCTCCTCTGGCTGCAAATGGTCAGGTACGGCCGCGGACGGGTGCGGCTGATGGCCAAGCACCGGGACATCATCTCGGCGGCACAGCTTGCCCCCGCATTTTTGCTGCTTTGCTGCGGGCTTCTCCCTGCGGTGCTGCTGGCGGAAACGTTCCGCGGAGCCCTGCCGGGAACCCTCCGTGCTGCGGTCTTACTTGCGTTTGCCGTCGCCCTGCCGGTGCTCTGCTTCGCCGGTGCGGCCCTGCTGTGCGGCCTGCAGTTGGCTGTCAGGTACGGCCGGCGCGCCGTGTGGCAGGCGCCGATCATCTTCGCGGTTATCTACGCGGGCTTAGGTGCGGGCTTGTGGGTGGAGGCTGGGGTGCAACTCGTTCAGCGGCTGTCTCCGCCACGCCGGGGGCCGGCTTGCCACGCCCCGGAGGCTGCACTCCCGGTTGATCCACAAGCCGGCGACTAGCCCGGCTGCTGCCACGGCGAAGGACGATCTGCTGCATGTAGAGGCGGGTTCGTGCGTGGTGCAGCGCGCCCGTCGCACTCTCGAGCACAGGGTCGCCCATGCACAGTCTAGGGATGGCCAGGGCATCCGACCCGGGCTGGACGAAACCGCGGTCGGTCGTAAGCGCGTGGCGGTAGCCTGTGACCTGTACGGCCCGCATGACAGCGTCGTTGTAGGCGCCATTGGGGTAAGCGAGCGTGGTGCAGGGTGCGCCTGTCTCCTGCTCGATCGCTTCACGGGAGCCAGCCAGCTCGGCCAGCATCATCGGCGCCTCTTCGGCGTCGAGGCTTGCGTGGCAAACCGTGTGCGAGCCGAAGGTGAAGCCCAGGCTCTGCATGCTCCGCACCTGGTCCCAGGTAACGAAGTGCCGCTTCTCGGGCAGCGAGGGCTGGTAAACCTCTTCCAGGTGCCCTAGCATCATGAGCTTGACCTGTAGTGGCAGCCGCTTCAACCGGCGACCCCAGGCATGCAGCTGCTGGCTGTGTCCGTCGCCTACCCGCCAGGTCTCGAGATCCCGGACCAGGTGGGGTAGACGCTGTTGCCGGGCAGCAGCAGCCCAGACGCGGGCGAAGCGCTCCTCAGGAAGCATCGCGGCCTGGCCACCATCAATCAGGCTCGGGCAAAGAAATACAGTCGCTGGCATGCCGTGCTGGGCAAGCAGCGGTCCGGCGACCGAGCAGGTGTCCTCCCACCCATCATCGAAGGTGAGCGCAACGCGCGGGCGGTCACGCCTGCGGGCAGCAGGCGCGGCCAACAGCTCTTCAAGCGGTGTGACCTGGAACTCGTGCTCGAGGAGCAGCAGCAGCTCTGCAAAACTCGTGGCCCGCAGCGCAATGTGTGGCTCATAGCAGCGGGCAAGTTCCTCATCCTCAAGCACCCGGTGGAAGGTCAGCACCACGCCGCCGAGCGTGCGGGAGCGGCGCAGCAAACCGAGGATGCCGAGTTGATCGAGCACGGAGGCCACTCCGAGTTTTAGCTGCAGGTGCATGCGTGTGTGGGGTCCTTTGATGGCGCTGGAAACCAGGCCGTAACTCGTGCAGGAGCAAGCGAACTTCCATTCGGGTGTCCCGTTTTGAGGACACGCAAACGCCGGCGGAGGCGCGGATGCCCACTTTGTCACTAGCGCCGCCTGCTAGCCAGGCCTGCCCCGACCTCAGGTGCGCAGATCGTTGCACAGCGTGGCGTTTTCGCTGCCCGGCGTTTCACTTGTCAGCACGGTGAGTTGTTGCCCTGTGCGGCAGCCCAATTGCAAGCTTGCAGAGCCATGTCCCTCCTGGCGCCAGCACCTGCCGAGCCAACCAGCAGCCTCCACCAGGCAAGCGGGCTTGCCAGGAACGCCGGCTCTGCAAAGATCCTGTTCATGATCGACGGCATGGCAGCGCTCACCGACGGCGGGACCGAACGGCAGCTGCTGCAGCTGATCGCAGTTGCGCGTTCGGCTGGGCTTCTGCCGACGGTGTGTGTGCTGCGTGAGACGCAGTGGCTTACGCCGGAGATTGCGGGCTGTCCGGTGCATTACGCTTCGTTTTACAGCGTGCGCGGGCTGGCCGGCTGGCGCGAGCTTGGCCGCCTGCTCGGCTGGATGCAGCAGCAGCGCTTTGCCGTGCTGCAGACCTTCTTTACCGATGCCAACCTGCTCGGCCCCATGCTGGGGCGGCTGGCAGGGATTGCGACCATCCTCGGAACACGCCGCAGCCTGAACCCTGCTCGCGCGCGCGGCCTGCGAGCCAGTGCCGTGCGGCTGCTGGCGGGTGTGAGTCATCGCTGCGTGACGCGGGTGCTGACCAACGCCGAGGCGGTCTCGCGCAATATCGCCGAGACCGAGCGCCTCCCGGCACGCAAGCTTGCCGTTGTTTACAACGGGGTCGATGTTGCAGCCTGGCGGCGGCAGCCGGAGCTGGGGCTCTGTGTGCGCAAACGGCTGCATGTCGGCGAGCGCGAGCTGCTGGTGGGCAACGTCTCCGGACTGCGCCCGGTCAAGGCACTGGACACCTTTGTACGCGCCGCGGCCCTGGTCGTGGCGCGCGCGCCTCAATTCCGATTCGTCATTGTCGGGGAAGGTGCGGTCCGCGCGGAGCTCGAAGCGTTGATTGCCGCGCTTGGCCTTGGCCGCATCGTTACGCTCACGGGCGCTGAGGAGGATGTGCGGCCTTACCTCGCGGCCATGGATGTGGGCGTCCTTTGCTCGGAGGCAGAAGGTTTTTCGAACTCTATCCTGGAGTACATGGCAGCCAGGCTGCCCGTAGTTGCGACCGACGTTGGCGGCAACCGCGAGGCGCTCGGGGAGGCTGGACTGCTGGTGCCTGCGCGCGACGAAGAGGCACTCGCGCAGGCTATCCTTGCTTTGGCCGACGCCGAGGTGCGCGCTCGGCACAGTGCGGCTGTGTATGCGCGGGTGCAACGGTTCAGTATCGATGCGGCCAAGGCCCGCATGCGGGCCATCTACCGCGAGCACTGCCCGCTGCTGCAAGCTGACGCGCAGGCGCCTGCCACGCTTGCGCCAAACGGAAGCTGACGTGCATACCCCGGGTTGTCCAGGGCAGGCGATGGAAAGGGCGGCACCACTCACCATGAAAACTCTCGAGATAGAAAATACATTGCAGATATCGATAGAAAATAGGACGGCCAAGTTAGGCGTGGTTGGCCTGGGCTATGTAGGCTTACCGCTGGCGATGCTCTATGCGCGTGCAGGGTTCGCCGTCACCGGCTTTGACGTAGACACAGCCAAGGTCGAGGCGCTCACAGCAGGGCGATCCTACATCAAGCGCATCCTGCCAGAAGAGATCCAGCAGCTGCGCGAGCAGGGCTTCTCGGCGACGACCAACTACGCCGAAGCCCGTTCGATGGACGCGATCATGATCTGCGTGCCCACGCCCTTGAACGAGCATCAGGGCCCGGACATGCGCTACATCGAGGAGACCGCGCGGGCCCTTGCCCCGCATCTGAGAGCCGGCCACCTGGTCATCCTTGAAAGCACCACCTACCCAGGCACAACCGAGGAAGTGCTGATCCCTCTGCTCGAGACCGGCAACCCTGACGGGCTGCGCTGCCATCGCGAGGGGCTGGAGGAAGCCGGGTGCTTTCACGTGGCCTACTCGCCCGAGCGCGAGGATCCGGGCAACACCACGGTGGACCGGCCGGATATTCCGAAGGTGGTTGGCGCGCCGTCAGCGTTGTCGCGCGACCTGGCCGGCTCGCTCTACCAGTCGATCTTCAACCGGATCGTCCCGGTCTCAAGCGCGGCAGCAGCCGAAATGACCAAGCTGCTTGAGAATATCTATCGCTGCGTCAACATTGCGCTTGTCAACGAGCTCAAGCTGCTCTGCCTGCGTATGAACCTTGATATCTGGGAGATCATTGGCGCGGCAGCGACCAAGCCCTTCGGCTTTCAGGCCTTCTATCCTGGCCCCGGGCTGGGCGGCCACTGTATCCCGATTGATCCCTTTTACCTCTCCTGGAAGGCCAAGGAGGTGGACTTCAGCACGCGGTTCATCGACCTCGCGGGGGAGATCAATACCTCGATGCCCTACCACGTGGTCGATGCGCTTGCCTCCGCGCTCAACGACCGCGGCAAGGCAGTCAAAGGCAGCCGGATCCTGGTGCTGGGTCTGGCCTATAAGAAGGACATCGACGACCTGCGCGAGTCACCTTCCCTCACGCTGATTGAGCTGCTTCGCAAGCGCGGCGCGGAGGTCTGCTACAACGATCCATTCTTCCCCACTGTCGGACGCGGACGGCACTATCAGCTGGACATGACCTGCACGCCGCTCACGGACCTCGGCCAGTACGACTGCGTCTTGATTGCGACCAACCACTCGGATTACGACTACGAAACGATTGTGCGCGAGTCGCAACTGGTGATCGACACCCGGAATGCGACAGCCGGTATTGCCAGCAGCAAGATCGTGCTGTGTTAGTGGAAGGATGACTTATGCAAGGTAGTGCGCAACGGGTTCTGGTTACCGGCGCCGCAGGCTTTATCGGCTCCTCGCTCGTCAAGGGCTTGTTGAGCGAGGGCCACGCGGTCCTCGGCATCGACAATCTCAGCACCGGCCACATCGAGAACCTGGAGCCGGTGCTTGACCGCATGCAGTTTACCCGCGGCGATGTGCGCGATGCAGAGTGCATGCGGATGCTCTGTCGCGGGGTGGATGTGGTCTACCACGAGGCCGCGCTACCTTCGGTGCCTAAGTCGGTGATCGACCCGGTAGCAAGCCACGTCAATAACATCGATGCGACGCTGACCTGCCTGCTCGCAGCGCGGGATAGCGGCGTTCGCCGTGTGATCTATGCCGCGTCTTCCTCGGCCTATGGCGAGTCGGCTACGCTGCCAAAGCATGAAGCGATGCCAACTGCTCCGCTCTCGCCCTACGCCGTGCAGAAGCTCGCCGGCGAACACTATATGCAGTCCTTTACTCACGTCTATGGGCTCGAGACGGTCTGCCTGCGCTACTTTAACGTCTTCGGTCCAGGCCAGGCAGCTACCTGCACCTATGCGGGTGTGCTCGCGAAGTTCATCACCTGCATGCTGCAGGGAGCGCGGCCTACGATCTTTGGCGACGGTGGACAAACACGCGACTTCACCTATATTGACAATGTTGTTTCGGCCAATCTGCTGGCCATGGCGGCGCCGGCTGCGATCGTCAGCGGCCGGGTGTATAACATCGCCTGCGCAGAGCGGCACAGCCTGGTTGAGACTTACATGACGCTGGCGCGACTGATCGGCTTTGCGGAGCCGCCGCTGTTTACCGAGGGACGCAGCGGCGACATTCGTCACTCGCTCGCGGACATAACGCGTGCGCAGGAGCAGCTTGGGTACCGCCCCGGAGTCGGCTTTGAAGAAGGCCTGCGCCGCACCGTTGCCTGGTACGCCGCGGCGATGGATCGGAGAGCAGTTGAAAGCGCCGGGATGGTGACTGCATAATGCAGCCACTCTCCACACCAGGCGCTTCGTATGATCGGGATCAAACGCTCGGCGCCCTCTTCACCCAGGTGGCCACAGAACATGCGGCGCGCGTTGCGATCATAGGTGAGCATGGCTCGCTCACCTATGCCGACGTGCTCGCGCAAGCCCAGGCCGCGGCGGCCGCGATGCAGCAGCAGGGCGTCTGCCCAGGCGACACGGTCGGGCTTCTCGGCCGCCGAGCTCCCGGGACGATTGCGCACCTGTTAGGCGCGCTTTTTATCGGTGCGGCATACATGCCGATGGATCCCGCTGCGATGCCTGGCACGCTGCTTGCCGCCCAGGCCCATGTAGGGGGTGTGCGCCTGCTGGTTTGCGACGGGACCGAACCGCCGGCCGAGCTGAGGCACCTGCCCGTGCTGCGGGAGCAAGCTGCGGCTGTCACGAGCCTTGTGCCGCCGCAATTTAGTGCGGCCCAAACTGCGTACATCCTGTTCACCTCGGGCTCAACCGGCACGCCCAAGGGAGTGGCCGTTCCGCACCGCGCCATTGCACGCCTGGTTTGCGGGCAGAGTTACGCGAGCTTTGGCGCCGACGAGCGTGTGCTGCTGCACTCACCGCTCAGCTTTGACGCGTCGACCTTTGAGATATGGTCTGCGCTGCTGCACGGCGGCACGCTGGTGCTTGCGCCGGACCGCGCGCTCGCGCTTGAGGACTACGGCGCCCTGATCGAACAGCATCGCCTCACGACCCTTTGGCTTACGGCGGCGGTCTTCCATCTTGTCGCGCGACATGCGCCCGGATCATTCGCAACGCTCGAGCAGCTGCTTGTCGGCGGCGACGTGGTTTCGCCCGCGGCGGTCGCTCTCGTGCAGGCGGCCTGTCCTGGCCTGCGCATCATCAATGGGTATGGCCCTACGGAGAGCACGACCTTCGCGCTGACCTACACTCTTCCGGCGAGTTGGCCGGCAGACCGCGCTGTGCCGATCGGACGCCCGATCGCGCACACAACGGCCTACATCATCGATGACGCTCTTGAGCCGGTACCGGATGGAAGCGAAGGGCAGCTCGCGCTTGGGGGCGACGGCATTGCTCTCGGCTATGTTGGCCAGCCGGCAGCCACTGCCGGGTGTTTTCGCGAGGATCCGTTCTCCCCACACGCTGAAGCCCGTCTGTACCTGACCGGGGACCGCGTCCTGCGCGATGCGGATGGGCTCATCCACTTTCGCGGGCGCATGGATCAGGAGGCGAAAATCGCCGGCCACCGGGTGCACTTGCAGGAGGTCGAAGCTCTGATCTGCGCGCATCCCTCTGTGCAGCATGCGGCCATCTTTGTGCGAGGCGTATCGGCAGAAGAGAAGCAGATTGCCGGCATTGTGGCACCCTCGCCGGGCGGGGGCACTCTGTCTGAGGTCGAGCTCCGCGCATGGCTTGCAGCCCGCCTCCCCGGCTATGCGGTTCCTGCAGCCATCCGCATCGTTGACGCACTCCCCTTGAACGCGCACGGCAAGCTCGATCGCGCCTCGGCTCTGGCGCTCCTGGCAACAGAAGAGCCGAAGCTGCCGGCCTCCCCCCCCGACACACCGGCGAAAATGCCTGCTGAGGTTACTCCGCCGCTGACTGCCGTCCTCGCCGCCTGGAAGACGCTTCTTGAGTCCGACGACATCGCACCCGACACCAACTTTTTCGACGCCGGCGGGGACTCGTTGCTCCTCATCCAGCTTCACTGGCAGCTGAACAAGCTGGATCGGGGTACGGTCGACCTTATCGATCTCTTCTCTGAGACTACGCCGCGCAAGATGGCGGCGCTGCTCGACCAGCCGGTCGCAGCCGCACGATAAGCCGGCGCGTAGGCGGGCTAGTTTTCGAACTCGCCGTCCCGCCCCTCGCCCCTGCTCCGTTTTACCAGGCTTTTGCGCAGTCCAAAGACCACCAGCCCCACCACGACCAGCCCTACCGCCGACAGGACCCCGCGCGCATGCGTGTGCATCGCGTGCTGCACCAGGCTCACGGCCTCCGGGCCATACCGCACCGTCAGTATCGCGAGCACGCCAAAGCGCACGCACCGGCCCAGCGTCACCGCCAGCAGGTACGGCGCCACGCGCATCTCAAAGACGCCCGCGGCAAAGACGAACAGCTTCCAGGGCGTTGGCGGCGGCAGCATCGACGGGATCATCAGCGCGAGGAACTCCTGCTTCTCGAACCGGTCGCGCAGCTGCTCGTACCGCACGCGGTCAATCCGTTTGAGCAAAAAAAGCTCGCCTCCGGCGCGTCCCAGCAGGAACGGCAGCAGCCCACCAATTGCCGAGCCGACTGCCCCCATCAGCACGTAGAGCACCGCGTGGCGGCGGTCATTCCAGATATAGGTCGCAATGAGCAGGTCCATCGGTACCGGGAGGGTGCTCGAGTCAATCAGCGCAACCGCGCCTGCGCCCCAGATGCCCAGTGGCTTGAGCAGCGCGACCAGCAGCATCGTCCACTTTGAAAGCAGCACGGCAAGATGCTTCAAAGCCGCTCCGCCCGCCCAGTCGCTGGGATGACAGGATGTGGCGCGCGAGCGTCTGCCAGCAATCCAAGCGCGTGCGGAATGACCGGCAGAATCGCCTGGAGCGAGCTGGCGGCCCCGCGCGGCGAGCCGGGCAGGTTGACCACCAGCGTCTGGCCCAACAAGCCGCAGACCCCACGGCTCAGTACGGCGAAGGGAGTGTCTTTGCGCCCCTCGGCGCGCATCTGCTCTGCCAGCCCTTCAAGCAGCCGCTCGCACACAGCGCGCGTCGCCTCCGGCGTCACGTCTCGCTGGGTGATGCCGGTGCCGCCGGTGGTGACCACCAGCGGCGCATCTGCCGCGGCCACGCGCAGGGCTGCTTCAATCAAGGGCTGCTCATCAGGAACCAATCGTGGCCCTTCTACGTCCAAGCCAGCACGCCTCAACGCGCCGGCGACCTCGGGTCCAGACGTGTCTTCGCGATCTCCCTGGAAGCAGGAGTCGCTGATCGTAATCACGACTGCTTTGGTCATCAGCTCTGATTGTACGGGGCTGCCAGCGACACGCCGCTGCGCCGCAACAGTAACAACGGCCGGTACA
Source organism: Candidatus Babeliales bacterium (assembly GCA_964658255.1). Lineage (GTDB taxonomy): Bacteria > Acidobacteriota > Terriglobia > Terriglobales > Acidobacteriaceae > EB88. The sequence goes on along the minus strand of CAZZYO010000056.1, from coordinate 4,912 downwards.
TGAGGGCGCCTGTGCGGGGGAAACAATGAGAGAATCGAGTAGAATCCGCCGCCGAGAGGCCAGGTCGTTTGGGCCGCCACGGCGCCCAGCGCGCGGTTCCAACGCAGAGCATGCCCATTACTGAGACGCCCCCGAGCGCACCCGGCCCAGCTACCTCGTCGCCGCCTGACCCCCCATCGCGCGGGCGTCGCAGCCGGCGTGACAGCTACGAGGGGCTCGAGAGCTACGATCTACTCCATGTCATAGAAGACCTGGAAGACGAGCGCTCGCGGGCGCTGCTACGCGAGAAGATATGGATCGCGATGCTGCTCCACATCGCTATCTTCGGTTACATCCTGCTCGCGCCCAAGTATATCTACCACGTCAAGGTCATCGACCCTTCGACGCGCATGAAGGAGCGCCAGAAGGAGATGACGTTCCTCGACCTGCCGCCGGACGCGCTGAAGCAGGTGCGACCCAAGGCGCAGGCGCCGCCCTCGGATAAGAACCGCGTCCAGCAGACGCCCAAGCCGACGCTCGATAAGAAGACGCTCGACCAACTGGAAGCCATGCGCCGGGCCGGGCCGCCTGCTCCAAAACCCGCACCCCAGGCGCCAGCGCCCGCGCCGCCCCAGCAAGCCCAGCAGCAGCCCGCGCCGCAGCCGGTGCAAAGGCCAGCCCAGCCCCTGCCGCAGAATCAAAGCTCGCAGGTGGAGGCGCCTGCGCCCAAGCCCACCCAGCCCAGCTTTGCCACCGGCCCCAGCACCCCGGGTGACGCGGTGCAGCAGGCTGCCCGCCAGGCTGCCCGCGGCGGAGCGTATGCAGGTGGCGGCGACATGGGTGCAAACGCGCCCTCGGCCCACGGGGGCATGAATGGCGCGGTCGATGTGCTGTCCGACACGCTCGGCGTCGATTTCGGTCCGTACATCCAGCGCGTGATCTATGACACCAAGCGCGCCTGGTACCCCATCATCCCGCCTTCGGCGCAGCCGCCGCTGTCCAAGCAGGGCAAGGTGCTGATCCGGTTCAAGATCCTGCCCGATGGCTCGGTGAAGGAGATGAAGCTCGACGGTGCCTCTGGCGACGTGTCGCTCGACCGGGCGGCGTGGGGCGGCATCACCGGCGCAGCTCCTTACCCGCCACTGCCCAGGAACTTCAAGGGTCCCTACCTTGAGTTGCGCTTTTACTTCCTCTACAACGAGCGGCCTGGTGTCGAGTAGCACCCCGAAGAGCCCTCCGGGTGGTACGCCAAGCAGCGCTCCTGAGGCGAGCAGGCACTCGCGTCTGCTCGGGTCACGCATGGAAGTAGATACGGTGGCGGCGCAGTATCGCAGGCGCCAGATTCTGGGCTTACTCCTGCTCGCGGTCGTGATCCTGGCCGGGGCGCTCTACCGGGCCGACACGCGGATACTTTTCCCGCCTGGTTGGTGGCGGTTCTAGCCTCGCATGGCTACGAGCGGCATGAACCCTGACCGTGGGACCCAACCTCTGTTGCTGGTGCTGATCGGGCCGACCGGCAGCGGTAAGACCGCGCTCTCCTTGACATTGGCCGAGCGCTTCGGCGGCGAAATCCTCAGCTGCGACTCGGTAGCGGTCTACAAGGGAATGGATATCGGTTCCGCGAAACCCTCCCCGGACGACCGTGCGCGCGTGCCGCACTGGCTGATTGATCTGACAGAGCCCGACCAGCCATATACCGCAGGCGACTACAGCCGCGATGCGCGCCAGGCGCTGGCCGGGATTACTGCGCGCGGACAGCTGCCGATTGTCGTCGGCGGCACGGGGCTCTACCTGCGAGCATTTTTGCAGGGCCTCTTCCCTGGCCCGCAGCGGTCCGACGCCCTGCGCGCGCGTCTGCGGCAGTCAGCAGCCCGACGCGCTAGCGAGCCGGGCTGCCCGTGGCTACATCGTCTGCTTGCCCGCCTCGACCCGGCGAGTGCCACCCGCATCCACCCGAACGATGAGCCAAAGCTGATTCGCGCGCTGGAGGTCCGCCTGGCCAGCCGCCAGCCACTCTCCGCCGCCCTGGCCTCGACCGAGGCGCGCGACCCGCTCACCGGCTACCGCATCCTGCGCATCGGCCTCAACCCTGACCGCGCAGCGCTGTACACCCGCATCGACGCACGGGCAGCAGCCATGTTCAGCAACGGACTGGTCGAGGAAACCCGCGGGCTGTTGGGCCGCTTTGGCGACCCGCAGGCGCCCCTCCCACCCGCATTCGACGCGCTCGGCTACCGGCAGGCGAGGCAGGTGCTCGCCGGAACGCTCACGCTCCCTCTAGCGATTGCCGCAGCCCAGCAGGGCCACCGCAACTATGCGAAGCGGCAGATAACCTGGTTTCGGCGCGAGCCCGAGGTCGCCTGGCTTGAAGGTTTTGGGGACGAGCAGAACACGTTCGATACCGCTCACGCCCTGGTTGAGCACGCGATCCAAACAAGCGCTGTGCCGCACGGCGAACGCAGCCGCCATCGTCGCTGCCCCTAGGTACAGCAGGCCGTTTTGCCGGAGCCCTCCGCGCTGGTATCCTGATACGTGACTCTTGCATGCGCCCTGACGCTGCAGGCAGGGTAGGTAGGAACGCCAAGCCGCGCCTAGATCGGTACTCGCTCTACCATGCACCCTTCACGATCATTACCTGGCTATCCAAGGAAAAGGAACTGCTTTGACCGCTTCGTTCTTGCTCTTCCCTGCGTTCGCACTTGCCATCCCGCCCGGCATCTCGTCGCTGCTGCCGTTCGTGCTCATTCCAGTAGTCTTCTACTTCCTTCTGATGCGGCCTAACCAGAAGAAGCAGCAGACCTGGTCGACCATGCTTGCCTCGCTCAAGCCAGGCGACCGCGTAACGACTACCGGCGGTATCCGTGGCACCATCATCGCGCTGCGCGATGACGCGCTGCATATTCGCGTCCTGCCGGACGGGGTCAAGCTTGAGGTGGTCAAGAGCGCCATCGCGTCTGTCACGACAGAAGACGGGGAGAAGTAGGCCAGCGCATGCGGAAGAATCTGCGAAGCAAGACCATCCTGATCGTTGCCGTGCTGCTCGTCTTTGTCTATGGAATCTTCGGGATCCCGCGTGGCGGCTTCAAGGAGTCGATCACCCGCCGCATCAACCTCGGGCTTGACCTGCGCGGGGGCACACACCTGATCCTCCAGGTGATGGTCGATGAGGCAGTGGCCGCCGCAACCGATGCCGACATGACCCACATGCAGGCTGACCTTGCGTCGAACGGCATCACGGCGACCGCGATCAAGCCGGATGCGACCAAGCCCACCTCCATTGCCATCAATGGCATACCTGCGGCGAGCGTGGGCAACGCGCGCACAGTGGTTGCCAACCGCTACGGCGTGCAGTACGACATTGCGAGCACCGCGACCGGGCTGACCGCGACGATGAAGCCGTCTGCTGTCGCTGAGCTCAAGACCAACACCATTGCCCAGGCGATCGATGTCATTCGGACGCGTGTTGACTCGCTCGGCGTCTCTGAGCCTGTCATCCAGGAGTACAACGTCGGCTCCGCGCAGATTCTCGTTGAACTGCCGGGCATCGACGACCCGGCCCGCGTCAAGGACGTCATCCAGTCCACGGCACGGCTTGAGATTCACCTCGTCAAGGGTGGTCCGTTCCCCGAGGAGGCGTCGGCACTGCAGTCGCTCGGCGGCGCGGTGCCCTACGACCAGGAACTGGTACACGCTTCGCCCGGCGCGGCGGCGGCAGGCTCGGGCGACCAGGTGTATGTGCTGCAAAAGACAGCCGAGGTCGCCGGGACCGATATCCGCGACGCGCAGTCGGGGCTGAACCAGAACACCAATGAGCCGCAGGTGACCTTCTACCTGACCACTGCCGCCGGCAACCACTTCGCCGACTTCACCTCGGCGAACAAGGGCAAGGGCCTGGCCGTGGTGCTCGACAACAGGATCCGCGAGGTTGCCAACATCCACGACCAGATCCGCGATACCGGCACCATCTCCGGCGGGTCAATGGACGCGCAGGGCGCCAAGGACCTGTCCATGCTGCTGAGGACGGGCGCGCTCCCGGCTTCGATCCACTACCTGCAGGAGAGCTCGGTAGGCCCGTCCCTTGGTGCCGATTCGATCCGCCAGGGCGTGCTTGCCTCGGTAGTGGGCATGCTGGTCGTGATGGCATTCATGCTCTTCTACTACCGGGGTGCCGGCATCAACGCCGACCTGGCGCTGTTCCTCAACCTGATCATCCTGCTCGGCTTTATGGGCTTCACCGGCTCGACGTTGACCCTGCCCGGCATTGCGGGCGTCATTCTCACGATCGGCATGGGTGTCGACTCGAACGTGCTGATCTTCGAGCGCATCCGGGAGGAGCGGCGAGCAGGCAAGAGCCCTGGCGCGGCAGTTGCGCAAGGTTTCGCGCATGCCTGGACCACAATTATTGACACCCACGTGACCACGATCGTCTCGGCTGCCATCCTGTTTCTCTTCGGCACGGGACCGGTGCGCGGCTTCGCGGTCACGCTGACTTTTGGATTGCTCGCGAACATCTTTACGGCAGTCTTCGTCTCGCGAACGATCTTTGATGCGAACCTGGCTCGCCATCAACGCGGCGAGGCTCTTTCCATCTAGTCGCTGGCCGTCCAGGCGTTCAGGGCTGGGCGTGCGGGCGGCGACCCTGCGAGGCATAGGCGCTCGTGTGTGCCCGTAAATGGGCGATAGAACCAATAGCGCGTGGAGGCGCTTCCATTGGCTAATTTTGTAGAAGAAGGAAAACAGTTGGGTGGCAAGGATGAAGGTTCGCTCGGCTCAGGAGCGCTGGTGTTTGTTGGGGGCATGGCGCTGGCGGCAGCGTCGTTCCTGGTCGAGCGTTACGTGATGAGGTCGCTGCGGAAGTTGTAAGTGCCTGGCGCGCGGTGGTCGTTGACGCTCTGGCCGGCACCGCCAACGCAAGCCGTCACCCCCAGCGCAG